>DAIOEY010000009.1:4554-24951 GCA_036745995.1 Acidimicrobiales bacterium
GTGGCACCGGCAACCGCCGGGGTCACGATGACCGTCTTCATGTACTTCACGGCGCCGTAGACGAGCTTTCCGTTCAGTTTCACGGCCTTGCCCTTCTTCTTCACGACAACCCACTTGATGGCGGCGACCTTCTTGGTGACCGCCGGGACGGCGATCGTCTTGAAGGTGACGGTGTAGGGAATCAGGCCGAGCGTGGTGTAACCGGTGCCGCCCGTAACCAGTGGAGCGGTCCAGAACGCGGCACCACTGCCGTTGGTCTGCGAGGAGGCGCCGTGGTTGGCGAAGCCCAAGGTCAGCGGCGTCGTTACGCCCTGGATGGTCACCGTGGCGCTCGAGACGTTCAGCGGGGTGAGCGGCGTGCCGTCCGCGGCGTAGCCGAAGGCGCGGAACACGATCGTCTGGCCGACGAGGAACTCATTGGTGATCTGGCAGCCACCGTACACGGGGTAGAGCGGACTGGTCTTGAGCAACGTGGCCGCCGGGCTCGCGACGATGGTGTCGACGTAGAGCGGGATCGGCGAGACGCTGACCACGTTCTGTACGGGTACCGCGACGGCGACCGTGTACGCCGCGGCGGTGGCCGTTGCGTAGTTCGTCGTGTCAGTCGGCGTCAGCGTCGCGCCCAGCAACACTGACCCGGGTGTCGAAGGACCCCAAGAGCAGGTCGCGACGAACGGCGTGGCGGTAGTCGTAGCAACCGCGGAGCAGCCGGTGATCGCCGCGCCCGCCGCCGTGAAGGCGACCGATCCGGCGACGCTCGCCGTCGCCGTGATGGCGACCGGGGGCTGTCCGACGATGGCCTTGCCACCGCTGAGGACGATCGTGGGAATCGTCGTCGCGGCCGAAGCACTCGAGGCGCCCAGCGTCCCGACGCTCGTCAGGACCATGACCCCGACTGCTAGGGCTGATAGAAATCTCTTCATTGTGTTCCCTCTCTTTGGTTGACTACTAGTGCTTCACTGTCAGGGGGCCCGACAGTGTCGCGGTGAATGAATCGCTTTCGGTGGTGCCGGCGGTGCTGTTGGTGACCGAGAAGGAGCCGGAGAACTTGAGGGTCCCCGAGGCGCCCTTGAACTTGCCCGTTCCACCCGTGACCTTGGCCTTGCCAATGATGGTCACGGTGGTGGGGGGCGACTGCGGACCCGACGTGGTGCCGTCAGCGACCGACGCGGACGAGGAGGTCTTGATGACGCTCACCATCAGCTTGCTGCCGGCCCCGGAGAGGACGCCCGTGCCCGAGAACGGGTCGGAGTACGCGGTGTCGGCGCCCGTGCCGTGGCCGGTCATCGTGCCACCGGCCATGTAGGTGCCCGCTCCCCTGCCGCTCACGATCGTGGCGGCCACGGTCGAGGAACTCCAGAGGAACTTCATCGTCCCCTTGTAGCTACCCTTGAAGGCCACCCTGACGGTCTTGACGACGTGGGCGATCGAGACGTGCGAGGTACCGTTTGGCCCCGCGTGGGTGGCGCCCGAGGCGACCCCCGCTCCCATGATCGACACTGCGCCTACGGTTCCGATTGCTAAGAATTTTCTAAATGTGCTCATGAACCAAACGTACAAACACTTCGACAAGGGTCACTAGGGGCGTAAGTCCCAATTATTCACTTTTACGGTACTAAGTCGATCTTTTGATAGTCTTTACCTATGACGATGGATGACGGTCCGACACTGCACCAGTTGCGGTGCTTCGTGTCCGTCGCCGACGAAGGACAGTTCACGGCGGCCGCGGACTACCTGGGCATCGCCCAGCCGTCGCTCAGTTCCCAGATCGGACGCCTCGAGCAGACGCTCGGTGTCGAACTCTTCCTACGCACGCACCGGCCCGTGGCGCTGACCGACGCGGGCCACGCGTTGCTCCCGATCGCCCGACGAGCCCTGGGGTCTATTGACGACGTCGTTCGCGCGGTCGCCGAAGTCGAAGACCTCCAACGCGGGCACGTGACCATCGGCGCCACGCCGAGTCTGGGCGGCACGCTCCTGCCGAGGGTGCTCGCTCGATTTCACGAGAACCATCCCAAGATCACCCTCTCGGTCTACGAGCGACACTCCGACGACCTCGCACGTCAACTCGAGAGCGGTTCGCTCGACCTCGCGATCGCGATCCTGCCCATGCGGCGCGGTTCACTCGAACACATCGTCCTGGCGATCGAGGAACTCGTGGTGATGGTGCCGAGCGATCACCCGCTCGCCCAACAGCGCGAGGTACGCCTCGAACAGTTGCGCGACGTTCCCTTGATCATGTTCCGCGAGGGCTACAACCTTCGTTCGGCGACGCTCAGCGCCTTCGAGCGCGCGGGCTTCACCCCACACGTCGCCCTTGACGGAGCCGAGATCGGCAGCATCGGCGCCTTCGTACGCGCGGGTCTCGGCGCGGCCGTGGTTCCGGGGATCGTCGCGGGCGTTGATCCCGACGTCGTCGTGCGACCGTTGACGTCGCCCTCGATCGAACGCACCATCGGGCTGGTGCTGCCCGCGTCGAGACCACCGTCTCGCTCGGCGGCGGCCCTGATCAAGGAGATCACCGACTTCCTGCTCTCGGGCGAATGGCGCCACGAAGGCGCCGTGGGTTTCCGCCTCGCCTCGAGTTCGACAGGGGAACGGCGACACCAGCCAGAGACCCCTAAAGACCATGCCTAGGATGGATAACGGCGCAAGTTCAACGAGTGAGGAGTACGAGTGGCGGTAGTGGAGAGTTCGACGAATGTGGTTCTCGGAGGCGCGCGCGGCGGACCGGACGCGGCAACACTGCGCAAGGATCGTTGGTGGCTCCAGCCGGTCGTGACGGTGTCGGTACTCACCGCCTTCGTCATCTATTCCACCTGGGCCGCGTTCCAGAACAAGAACTACTACGTCGGCGCGCTGATGCACCGCGACCTCATCAGCCCCTTCTACTCGCCCTGCCTCTCGAGTCGTTGCGTGGCCGGTTCGACGTCGGGCTTCGCCATTCACGGATGGCCACTCTCACCGGCCCTGCTGATCCTCATCTTTCCCTTGGGCTTTCGACTGACCTGCTACTACTACCGACGCAGTTACTACCGCGCGTTCTGGTGGTCGCCACCGGCCTGCGCGGTGAGCGACGCGCACGCGTCGTACTCGGGCGAGACGCGCTTCCCGCTCATCATGCAGAACCTGCACCGCTACTTCTTCTACGCGGGTCTGGCGTTCAACACCCTCTTGACCTACGACGCGATTCGCGCGTTCCGCCAGCCCGGTCTCGGGTGGGGCGTCACGCTCGGCACGCTCGTCTTGTGCGCGAACGCCGTGTTGCTGTGGCTCTATTCGCTGAGTTGTCACGCCTGTCGCCACCTCTGCGGCGGTCAGGTGAAGAGCTTCAAAGCACACCCTCTGCGCTACCGCTTCTGGAAGTTCCTGACGCCGCTCAACGCCAAGCACATGAACTTCGCGTGGGCTTCGCTGGTCTTCGTGGCCCTCACCGACGTCTACGTCCGCCTCGTCGCCTCGGGCGCACTGAGTGACTACAAACTGTTCTAGATCGAAAGAAGCCCCGTGACCACCTCCCCTTACGAACACCACGAGTACGACGTACTCATCATCGGCGCCGGCGGCGCCGGACTTCGCGCCGCCATCGAGGCGAAGCAACGCGGCCTGCGCGTCGGCATCATCACCAAGTCCCTGTTGGGCAAGGCCCACACGGTCATGGCCGAGGGCGGCATGGCGGCCGCCATGGGCAACGTCTCGTCCGAGGACAACTGGATGGTGCACTTCCGCGACACCATGCGCGGCGGCAAGATGCTCAACAACTACCGCATGGCCGAGCTGCACGCGAAGGAGTCGCCGGACCGCGTGCGCGAGCTCGAGCAGTGGGGCGCGCTGTTCGACCGCACCAAGGACGGCAAGATCCTCCAGCGCGACTTCGGTGGGCACCGCTACGCGCGTCTCGCCCACGTCGGCGACCGTACCGGTCTCGAACTCATCCGTACGCTCCAGCAGAAGGTCGTGTCGATGGGCACCGACGTCTTCATGGAGTGCAAGGTCTTGAAACTCGTGCACGACGACGACGGCAAGATCGCCGGGTGTGTTGCCTACTGGCGACCGACGGGCGAGTTCGTGACGTTCTCCGCCACGGCCGTCATCATCGCCACGGGCGGCGTCGGTCGTTCGTGGAAGTTCACGTCCAACTCGTGGGAGGGAACCGGCGACGGCCACGCGATGGCCCTGTGGGCGGGCGCCCAGTTGATCGACATGGAGTGCATCCAGTTCCACCCGACGGGCATGGTCTGGCCGCTCAGTGTGCGCGGTCTGCTCGTGACCGAAGGCGTCCGCGGAGACGGAGGGGTTCTGCGTAACTCCGAGGGCGAGCGGTTCATGTTCAACTACGTCCCCGATATGTTCAGGGCGGAGACCGCCGAGACCGAAGAAGAGGGTGACAGGTGGTACGACGACCACGAGGCCGGACGTCGACCACCCGAATTGTTGCCGCGCGACGAGGTGGCCCGTGCGATCAACGCCGAGGTGAAAGCCGGTCGGGGCACTCCGCACGGCGGCGTCTATCTCGACATCGCGACGCGTCGCTCGCCCGAGTTCATTCGGCGACGTCTGCCCTCGATGTACCACCAGTTCATGGAATTGGCGGGCGTCGACATCACTCGCGAATCCATGGAGATCGGTCCGACGTGTCACTACATCATGGGCGGCGTCCAGGTGAACGCCGACACCGAGGCGACCTCGGTGCCGGGTCTCTACGCCGCCGGTGAGGCCGCCGCGGGACTGCACGGCGCCAATCGACTCGGCGGCAACTCACTGAGCGATCTCGTCGTCTTCGGACGCCGGGCGGGCATCGCCGCGTCCGAGTACGTCGCGAGCGGCGTCGCCGCGGTGGGCTTCAACCAAGCCGAGGTCGACGGGGCGATCAGGGAGGCTCTGGCCCCCTTCGAAAAAGCCGAGGGCGAGAATCCCTACGACATCCAGCGCGACCTTCAGGAGATGATGCAGAAGAACGTCGGCATCATACGGACCGCGAGCGAGATCGACGAGGCGCTCGTGCAACTCGACGGGTTCACCGAGCGTCTTCGCAACATCGCCGTCAAGGGGGGCCGGGCCTACAACCCCGGCTGGAACCTCGCGACCGACCTGCCCTCGATGATCACCGTGTGCAAGTGCACGGCACTCGGTGCGCGAGACCGCAAGGAGTCGCGCGGCGGACACACGCGCGAGGACTTCCCGAAGGCCGACGCCGAATTCGGAACGTTCAACTTCGCCCACTCGACCAACGGTGGGAACTGGGATAGTCCGATAACGACCGAGCGCTCACCGCTGCTGGTGATGCCGGATGAATTGAAGAGTTTGCTCGAGGAGGCGAAGTAATGGCTGACGTGACCATGCGAATCTGGCGAGGTGACGCCAGCGGCGGAGACTTCGAGAACTACACCGTCAGCCAGAACGAAGGCGAGGTCGTCCTCGACGTCATCCACCGCATCCAAGCGACCGAGGCTCCCGACCTCGCGTGCCGATGGAACTGCAAGGCCGGCAAGTGCGGATCGTGCTCGGCCGAGATCAACGGCAAGCCCCGACTCATGTGCATGACCCGGATGGACGAGTTGCCCGAAGGTCCGGTGACCGTGACGCCGATGAAGACGTTCCCGATCATCCGAGACCTGGTGACCGACGTCTCGTTCAACTTCAAGATGGCTGAGAAGATTCCCGCGCTCCTTCCGCCACCGATGCCCGAGGACGGTTACCGGATGTTCCAGGAGGACGTCGAACGCGGACAGGAGTTCCGCAAGTGTATCGAGTGCTTCATGTGCCAGGACGTGTGCCACGTGATCCGCGACCACGAGGACAACAAGCTGCACTACGCCGGACCCCGATTCTTCATCCGCATCGCCGAACTCGAGATGCATCCGCTCGACACCAACGATCGTCGCGAATTCGTTCGCGAGGAGATGGGTCTGGGCTACTGCAACATCACCAAGTGCTGCACCGAGGTGTGCCCCGAGCACATCAAGATCACCGACAACGCGATCATCCCGCTGAAGGAGCGCGTCGTCGACGCGAACTACGACCCCGTGGCGTGGCTCGGACGCAAGATCCGACGCAAGACCAAGAAGTCGGCGCTCGAAGCCGCCGTTCAGCCCGCTCCATAGCTCGTGGCCGACTTTCTCACCGAAGAGTGGTTCGTCGGACTGAACGACACGCTGCGCGAGGCCGGGCCGGTGCCGCTCAGCAAGGACGCGAAGGTCTTTCGCGTCGTGCTCGAGTTCTCCGACGCGCCAGTGTCGTTGCCCCACGCCATGACGCTCACGCTGACGAGCGACCAGGCGTCACTCAGCGCCGGCGACCACCTCGCCGCCGACGCGCTCGTGCGACTCAGTTACGCCGACGCCGTCGCGTTGACCACTGGCAAGCTCGACAGCGCGACGGCCTTGCGTGAAGGACGCCTGAAGGTCCGTGGCGACGTGCACGCCATCGTGCCACTTCTCGATTGGCTCCAGCAGGCCCATCCCCGGGCTGAGCAGTAGTCAACGCCGCGTGGATCTGCCGCTGCTCGAGAACGACCTCGCCGACCCGGGCGTCATCGAAGCCCACATGCTGCACCCGGGCGAATCGACCGTCCCGCGGGTCGCCGTCCTGTGCTTTTTCAACGAACTTCTCGAACAGCTCGCCCGGGAGGGAGCGCTGCGCAGTGTCTACGTCTTGCGCAGCGAGATCGGTCGCAACCCGGTCTACGAATTCGACACCGGGCGCGGCACCGTCGCGGTCGTGCACCCGGGTGTCGGCGCGCCGCTCGCCGCGGGTTTCGTCGAAGAGATGGCGGCCCTGGGGGTCAACACGTTCGTCGCCTGCGGTGGAGCGGGCGCACTCGTGGATGACCTCGCGCTCGGCCACGTGATGGTCGTCGCGTCGGCGCTGCGCGACGAAGGTACCAGTCTGCATTACGCCGCGCCGAGTCGGATCATCGACGCCGACGCCTTGGGCGTTCGCGTACTCGAAGAGACCCTGCAGGCACGCGGCGTCGAGTACTTCGTCGGACGTGCCTGGACGACCGACGCGCTCTTTCGCGAGACGCGCGGGCGGGTGCTGCGACGTATCGACGAACACTGCGCGATGGTCGACATGGAGTCGTCCGCGTTCATCGCGGTCGCCCGGTACCGGGGTCTGCGGTTCGCGCAACTGCTCTACGCCGGTGACACCCTCGCCGGCGACGATTGGGACTCACGCCACTGGGACAGCGCGCGAACCATTCGCGAAGAACTCTTCCTCGCCGCCGCACAGGCGGCGATCACACTGCACCACGCCGATCCGGCCTAGGTCCTCCGCGTCTAGATCAGACCCAGCGCGCGCACTTCGTCGCGCTCGCTCATGAGTTCCTCGGTCGTGACGCGCAATTTGTCGTTGGCGAAGTCATCGAGCTTGAAACCTTCCTTCACCTTCCACGAGCCCGCGCCGTCGGCATGAATCGGGAATCCGAAGGTGAGCCCGTCCGGTACGTCGTACTCGCCGTTGGAGGTGACGCCCACTGACACGCAGTCGTCGGCCGCGGTGGGCGTGGTGAGACTCACGACCGTGTCGATCGCCGCGTTCGCGGCTGACGCCGCGGAACTGGCGCCGCGCGCCTCGATGACCGCGGCACCACGCTTCTGCACGGTCGTCAGGAACGCGCCGCGCAGCCACTCCTGATCGCTGATCACCGCGGTGACCGGCTTGCCGTCGATGGTCGCGTTCGAGAAGTCAGGGAACTGGGTCGACGAGTGATTGCCCCAGATCGCGAGATTCTTCACGCCCGCGACGCCCGTCGCCGCCTTCTTGGCGAGCTGGGTCTCCGCCCGATTCTGGTCGAGTCGGGTCATGGCGAACCAGCGATCGGCCGGCACGTCGGGCGCGTGCGACCGCGCGATCAGGCAGTTCGTGTTACAGGGGTTCCCCACGACCAGCACGCGTACGTCGCTCGACGCGTTGTTGGCAATGGCCAGGCCCTGGGGCTTAAAGATACCGCCGTTCACCTTGAGCAGATCGCCGCGTTCCATGCCGGCCTTGCGCGGAATCGAGCCGACCAGCAGAGCCCACGACGCGTTGGTGAACGCGGCGTCGAGATCACTCGTCGCCTCGATGCCCGCCAGCAGCGGGAACGCGCAGTCGTCGAGTTCCATGACGACGCCTTCGAGGGACTTCATCGCGGGTTCGATCTCGAGCAGGCGAAGCACGACGGGCGTGTTCGGACCAAGCAGTTGGCCCGAGGCGATGCGGAACAGAAGCTGGTAGCCGATCTGACCGGCGGCGCCGGTCACGGTGACGTGGACGGGGGTGGTCATGGTGCTCCTTCTCGATACAAGTTACAAACGGTCGACGATCGCGGAACCAAACTCCGAGCACTTCACCTCGGTGGCGCCCTCCATTTGACGTGCGAAGTCGTAGGTCACGATCTTCTCGGCGATGGTCGCTTCAATCGCGCGCACGATGTCATTCGCGGCGTCCTTCCAGCCGAGGTGCTCGAACATCAACACGCCCGACAGCAATACCGAACCGGGGTTGACCTTGTCCTGGCCCGCGTACTTGGGTGCGGTGCCGTGGGTTGCCTCGAAGATGCCGTGGCCGGTCACGTAGTTAATGTTGGCGCCCGGGGCGATACCGATGCCGCCGACCTGGGCGGCGAGCGCGTCGGACATGTAGTCGCCATTCAGGTTCGTCGTCGCGATGACGTCCATCTCCGCGGGTCGCAACAGACACTGTTGGAACGCGATGTCGGCGATGACGTCCTTCACGAGGATCTTCGAGCCCGGCGTGCCGCCGCAGTCGTCCCAGCCGACCGCGACGTCGGAGAACTCCTCGCGCACCAGCTCGTAGCCCCACTTCATGAACGCGCCCTCGGTGTACTTCTGGATGTTGCCCTTGTGCACGAACGTCACCGACTCACGCTTGTTCTCGACGGCGAAGTTCATCGCCGCCCTGATCAGTCGTTCCGAGCCGAATCTCGAGATCGGCTTGACGCCGAGAGCACTGTGCTCGCGGATGTTCCATCCGAAGCTGTCGACGAGAAAGGACCTCAACTTCTCCGCTTCGGGACTCCCGGCGGCGAATTCGAGTCCGGCGTAGACGTCCTCGATGTTCTCGCGGAAGATGACCATGTCCACGAGTTCGGGGTGCTTCATCGGTGACGGGACGCCTTGGAACCACCGCACCGGTCGCAGGCACACGTACAGGTCCATGATCTGGCGCAAGGCGACGTTGAGCGACCGGAACCCTTCGCCGATCGGCGTCGTCAGGGGCCCCTTGATACCGATCAGGTACTCCCGAAAGTCCTCCACGGTCTGTTCGGGAAGCCAGTCGCCGGTCTCCTTGAAGGCCTTCTCCCCCGCGAGGACCTGTTTCCACTCGATCTTCTTGCCGTGCTTCTTCGCGGCGGCGTCGAGGACCATCTTGGCCGCCGGCCAGATGTCGATGCCGATGCCGTCACCCTCGATGAAGGGGATGATCGGGTTGTCGGATACGGAAAGTACGCCCTCGGCGTTCATTGTGATTTTTTCAGCCATGGAGCAATCCTAGGAGAATTCGCCAGGGCGGTCCGGGGGTCAAAAGTCCCACGAACGGACGTCGCTACTGAAAAAGTCTCAGGTAAATCTCGCGCGTGGCCGTCGAGCGGTTGAGGGTGTAGAAGTGAAGTCCCGGTGCTCTTGCTTCGAGTAATTCGGCGCACAGCTCCGTGGCTGCGGCGACGCCTTCGGCGCGAACCGCCGACGGTCCCCCTCGGTGCTGCGCCACCACGAGACGACGAATCAGTGCGTCGGGGACCTGGGCCCCCATCGCGGCCATGCGATCGATGCCCGAGAGCGTCGTCACGGGCATGATGCCCGGCACGACCGGCTTGGTCACGCTCAAGCCCGCGAGGTCCTCGACGAGCTGTGTCCACTCGGCGACGTCGAAGAGGCACTGCGTGACCGCGAAGTCGGCGACGCGCAGCTTCTCGGCGAGGAAGTAACGATCCGACGCGAGGTCCGGCGAGCGGGGATGACCCTGGGGGTGGGCGGCGACACCGACGGAGAAGTCACCCACCTCGCGCGCGAGTTCGACGAGATCGAGCGCGTGCTTGAACTCCGAGGCGACGAGATCCGGATCGTCGGGAATGTCGCCGCCGAGGGCCATCACGTTCTCGACTCCCGCGTCGGCGTAGTTCGCCAGGATCTCGCGCATCTCGATGCGACTGTGACCGACGCAGATCAGGTGGGCCATGGCACCGAAGCGCCCGGCTCGTTGGATCTGGGTCACCAGGTCGAACGTTCGTTGTCGTGACTCGCG
The DNA here is from genome assembly GCA_036745995.1 of Acidimicrobiales bacterium. Lineage (GTDB taxonomy): Bacteria > Actinomycetota > Acidimicrobiia > Acidimicrobiales > RAAP-2 > RAAP-2. The sequence goes on from DAIOEY010000009.1 coordinate 14,806, forward strand.
CCCGCCGCGGTAGGTCACCGAGACGAACGAAGGGTGCAACGGCTCCAGATCGGCGAGCGTCGTCGTCAGTACCGCGCTCTCCTGGTCGGACTTGGGCGGGAAGAACTCGAACGATCGGGTGGTACCCGCCGCGAGCAACGCGTCGACTCGCACAGAACTAGGTGGCGCGGCCGAAATCGTCTTCGAGTCGAACGATGTCGTCCTCGCCAAAATACGTTCCGTGCTGCACCTCGATGAAGATCACGGGTGTCGTCCCGCGGTTCTCGCAGCGGTGCGCCTGACCGAGTCGAATGTCGATGCTCTCGCCCGGGCCGACCTCGTGTTCGACCCCGTCGAGCACGACGGTGGCGTGTCCGCTCACGATGAACCAGTGCTCCGCTCGCTTGTCGTGCTGTTGGTAGCTCAGCCGTTTTCCCGGGGACACGATGATGCGCTTGACCTTGTGGTCGAACATGTCGTCGGCGAGGACCGTGAAATTGCCCCATGGTCGCTCATCGAACTCTCGACCCATATCGTCCTTGGTTTTCATCGAACCTTCTCAGCAGCTAGCACGGCGTTCCGCAACAGCATTGCACGTGTCATGGGACCCACGCCACCGATGCGCGGCGTGATCCAGCGAGCCACTTCCGCAACGTCGTCGGCGACGTCGCTCATCAACTTCTTGCCCGACCAACTCGTTCCCGCGCCGACGACCGCCGCACCGGGTTTGACCATGTCCGCGCGCACGAGTCCGGCGACACCGGCCGCCGCGACGATGACGTCGGCCCGTCGGGTGAGCGAGGCCATGTCGTCAACGCCCGTGTGCACGACGGTCACCGCGGCGTTGCACCCTGGCCGACGCATCGCGAGCAGCAGCGACAGTGGTCTCCCAATCGTCAGGCCGCGTCCGATGATGACGACGTGCCTGCCTTCGACGGGGACCTGGTGCGCCGCGAGCAACTCGACGATGCCCGCCGGTGTGCACGGCAAGGGACCGGGCGCGCCCATCACCAAGCGTCCGAGATTGGTGGGATGCAGACCGTCGACGTCCTTGGCCGGATCCACCCGCAGCAGTATCTGCTCCTCGTTGATCCCCTCGGGTAGCGGCAGTTGCACCAGGATCGAGTGGACCTCGGGATCGGCGTTCAGCCGGTCGATCAGTTCCTCGACGTCACGCTGGCTCGCACCGGCGGGCAGATGTTCGTGAAAGGAACGGATGCCGATCTCTTCGCAGTCGGCGAGTTTCATCGCCACGTACTTCGCGCTCGGTCCGTCGTCGCCCACCAGCACGGTGCCGAGTCCGACGCGGCGCCCGGCGGCGGCGAGGCGTGCCGCGCGGTCCGCCAACTCCATCTTGATACGTCCGGCGACGCGTTCGCCATCGAGTAGTTCTGCGGTCATCTAGCTCCTAATGACGAAAGTGGCGCTCGCCGGTGAGCATCATGACGATACCCGCGGCGTTGGCGGCGTCGATCACTTCCTGGTCGCGCATCGACCCGCCCGGTTGCACGACGGCGGTGACACCGGCACTGGTGAGCGACTCGAGTCCATCGGCGAAAGGGAAGAACGCGTCGGACGCCGCGCTCGCGCCCACGGCGAGCTCACCGGCCTTGGTCGTGGCGATACCGGCCGCCACGACCCGAGACTGCTGACCGGCCCCGACGCCCACCGCGACGCCGTCACGCGCGATCACGATGGCGTTGGACGTCGTTCGTGCGCAGACCCGCCACGCGACCTGGAGGTCTTGCAGCTGCTGGGGCGACGGCGTGGCGACGGTTACGCAGCGCCACTGGTCGACCGGGGTGAGCAGTTCGTCGGCGTTCTGTACCAGAGCCGAATCGCCGAACGTACGAACCGACAGTCCGAGCGGCTCGGGAGCGGGAGCACTCAGCAGGCGCGTCGCCTTACGCCGGGCGACCAGCACGGCGACCGCCTCGTCCTCGAACGACGACGCGATGATGACGTCCGCTTGTGGTCCCGCCGCGATCAGAGCCGCCAACGCCGCGTCGACGCGTCCCCCCACCGCCACGATGCCGCCGAACGCACTCTGGGGATCGGCCGCCAGCGCCTTCGCGAACGCGTCGGCCAGTGACGCACCGAGCGCGGCGCCCGAGGCGTTGGCGTGTTTGATGATGGCAACCGCCGCCAGGTCGGGCACGTCGGCGTTCAGTTCGTGCACGAGGCGCCACGCGGCGTCGGCGTCGAAGAGGTTCAGGTACGACAGCGCCGAACCCGCGAGTTGGGTGACCCCGTCCCACCAGGGCGTCGTTCCGGCGAACCGGTACCGAGCGCCGAACTGATGGGGGTTCTCGCCGTAGCGAACCACCTGGGCGCGCTCGAGGGTGAGGTGCAGCGTGGGTGCCAACACGGCGTCGGCCCCGGTGAGCTGGGCTCCGACGGCTCCCCCGCCGTCCAGCCACCGCACGATCTGGGCGTCGTAGGCGGCGGTGTGCGCGAAGGCCGCGCGCGCGAGGTCGTGACGCGTGGCGTCACTGAGCGAGCCCGTCGAAGTGAGCTCGTCGAGCACGCCCGCGTACTGCGTCGGACTGGTGACGACGCCGACGGACTCGTGGTTCTTGGCGCCGGCTCGCACCATCGTCGGTCCCCCGACGTCAATGAGTTCGACCGACGGATTCGACGAAAAGGGGTAGAGGTTCACGACGACGAGGTCAATGGCGGCGATGTCGTGCTCTTGGAGCGCCGCCAGGTGCTCGGGCTTGGAACGATCGGCCAGGATCCCCGCGTGGATAGTCGGGTGCAGTGTCTTCACGCGCCCGCCGAGCATCTCGGGAAAGCCGGTCACGTCCGCCACGTCCTCGTGGTCAACGCCCGCCTGGCTCAGGGCTTTCGCCGTTCCGCCCGAAGCGACGAGTTGCACGCCCAGTCCCTCGAGTCCTTTGGCGAAATCGACCAACCCAGTCTTGTCCCACACACTGAGCAGTGCTCGCATTGGCCTTCCTTCGTTCACTTCACCTGGACCGAAGGGCCCGTCGAACCTTCGTGAACCCACAATCGTAGCCACGTCGAGAGGTTTTCCCTCTCGGCCCCCGACGCGACCGTCGTTACGAGAGCGACCACCAGGGCGACGACTCGCCCCACACGCCCGGGGCCGCGTGCAGACGCGTGTAGCGGGCCACGCCGCCCTGACGGCGCAACGTGGTTGCGCTGAAGGTCACCGGGCGATGGTGCCAATGGCCGGCGACGCAGGTGGGTGAGCAGTCGTTCCAGCGCAGCGTGCCGCGTGCCGTGGCCGTGGCCGCTCCCCAGTTCGTCCACGTGATGGCCGCGACGTAGCGATTGGCGTCAGCGCACGTCACGATGAGAGACGACGGGCGAACGGACGACCTTCCGCAGTCGACGATCGTCACTGGCCCCTTCACCGACGCCGAGGCGTTCGAAGCGAAGGTGGGCACGAGCATCAACACGATGAAGAGTGGTGAGAGTCGACGAAGCACGGACTGATTCTTAACAGGTCTCATGACCATCTCTCTGTCGGAGCGAACAGAAAGTTACTTCTCACGTGAAAGAAACGTCGGTTGGTTCGCGACCTTCGTGAAGAGCGTCGACGACGCCCCGCACGACGCGGGGATAGAGCGTGCGCTCGACCTCCTTGATTCGCTCGTGCAACGTCGCTTCGTCGTCACTCGCCAACACGGCGACGCGCTGTTGAGCGAGAATCGGCCCGGCGTCGAGTTCTTCAGTGGCGACGTGCACGGTGCAGCCCGTTTCGCCCGCTCCGGCCTCGATGGCTTGGCGCACGGCGTGCCAGCCCTTGAACTGGGGCAGAAGACTCGGGTGCGTGTTAAGGACTCGCCCGGGATACGCGGCGTGGAACTCGCCGGTCATGATCGTCCCGAAACCCGCCATCGCCACCAGGTCAATGTCCCTCGTCACCAACTCATTGGCGAGCGCTACCGAATACCCCGTGCGGTCGAATTGGGGCGAGAAGCCCCCGAAGTCGGCGCGGTCGACGAGCAACGCCTCGATCCCGCTGCTGCGGGCCACGTCGAGCCCACGACACGGGCGGTCCGACGCCACGAGCGCGACGTCGAGTCCACTTTCGATCATCGCCTCGAGGATCGTCCCCGACCCCGACACGAGCACGCAGAGACGTACCTGCTCCAAGGTGCTAGAGCGCCTTGACGATCTCGACCATCTTCTGTCCCGCTTCGGTCGGGTTCAGGCAGACGTACACGCCGGCTCCGGCGAGCGCGTCCATCTTCGCTTGCGCCGTACCCTTCGAGCCCGAGATGATGGCACCCGCGTGACCCATCTTTCGTCCCGCAGGAGCCGTCACGCCCGCGATGTACGAGACGACTGGTTTGGTCATGTTGTGCTTGATCCACTCGGCGGCGCGCTCTTCCTCCGAGCCGCCGATCTCGCCGATCATCATCACGGCCTTGGTCTCGGGATCGGCCTCGAAGGCCGCGAGGCAGTCCACGAAGTTTGTCCCCGGCACCGGGTCGCCACCGATGCCCACGCAGGTGGTCTGGCCGACGCCCTGTTGCGTGAGTTCGTGCAGCGCCTGGTAGGTGAGGGTCCCCGAACGCGAGACGATGCCCACGGGTCCACCCGCCAGGGCGATATCGCCCGACGTGATGCCGATGTTGCACTTGCCCGGGCTGATGATGCCCGGACAGTTCGGACCGAGGAGACGGACGCCCGGGAACTCCTCGACGAGACGGTTGAACGTCACCGCTTCGTCGTGGGCCGGAATGCCTTCGGTGATACAGACGATGAAGGTGATGGCGCCCGCGGCCGCCTCGAGGATCGCCGCCGAGGCGAACTTCGGAGGAACGGAGATGAACGACGCCGTGGCGCCGGTCGCCGCCACCGCCTCGACGACCGAATTGAACACCGGAACCCCGTCGACATCCGATCCACCCTTGCCAGGCGTCACGCCGGCGACGATCTTGGTGCCGTAGTCGCGATTGCGAAGTCCGTGGAAACGGCCCTGTCCGCCCGTCAGTCCCTGGACAATGACCTTGGTGTTTTCGTCTACAAAGATGCTCATCGTTCTTCCTTACGCGTTCGCGAGGGCGACCACCCGGCGGGCGGCGTCCAACATAGTGGGTTCGGTGATCAGTGCGGCGTTGAGGTGCGGCGCCAAGATGGCCCTTCCCTCGACCGCGTTGGTGCCGTCGAGGCGCAGCACGATCGGTGAACTGATCGAGACGCGGCTCAATGCCTCGATCACGCCCTTGGCGACTTCGTCCACGCGGGTGATGCCGCCAAAGATGTTCACGAAGATCGCCTTCACCTTGGGATCGGCGTTGATCACCTCGAGGGCGGCGGCCATCACGTCGGCGTTCGCGCCACCACCGATGTCGAGGAAGTTGGCGGCGGTTCCGCCGACTTGATTGACGACGTCGAGCGTCGACATCGCCAGGCCGGCGCCGTTGGCGATGATGCCCACCGTCCCGTCGAGGCCGATGTAGTTGAGGCCCTTCTCCTTGGCCATGATCTCGCGCGGGTCCTCGGTCTCATTGACCCGGAATTCCTCCCATTCGGGGTGGCGGAAGGAGGCGTTCTCGTCCAACGTCACCTTGGCGTCGAGGGCGTGCACCTTGTTGTCCGGCGTCAGGATCAGTGGATTGATCTCGGCGAGGTCGCAGTCGCCCGTCGTGTAGCAGTCGTAGAGCTTGACCAGCAGCTCCGCCGTCTGTTCACGGGCCGCTTCGTCGAGTTCGGCCTCATTCACCCAACGCCGGGCGGTCGCCAGATCGAGGCCCCGAACGGGATCGATGGACAAGAAGGCGATCGCGTCGGGATTCTCCTCGGCGACGACCTCGATCTCCACGCCGCCCTGGGCGCTCAGCATCCCCAGGTGGGTCTTGTTCGGACGGTCGAGTGTGAACGACGCGTAGTACTCCTTGGCGATGTCGCTCGAGCGCTCGATCCACAGGCGGCGAACGACGTGACCCTTGATGTCCAGACCGAGGATGTTGCCCGCGTGCGTTCGGACTTCGTCGACGTTCGCGGCCAGTTTCACGCCGCCGGCCTTGCCGCGACCACCGACCTTGACCTGCGCCTTGACAACGACCGGGTAACCGATTCGCTCGGCGACCGCGACAGCCTCGTCAACCGTGTCGGCGACGTCACCCGGCGAGACGGCGATGCCGAAGCGCGCGAAGTACTGCTTGCCCTGATACTCAAAGAGATCCATTGACGTCCACTTTCATTTCACGAGTTGTCTCGCGACAACAACTTTGTTGTACTGCCCGAACTACTGCGCGTGCTCGCGGGTGTCGAGGGCCGACTCGAGCCACGATCCAATCTCGGCGAGCGACGCTCCGGGCGTGAAGACGCGCGCCACGCCCTGGGCTTCGAGCGCGACGACGTCGTCCTCGGGAATGATGCCACCCACGACGAGCAGCACGTCCTCACGTCCAGCAGCACGAAGCAGGTCCAACACGCGAGGCACCAGGACGAGATGCGCCCCCGACAACAGCGACAGTCCGAGCGCGTCGGCGTCTTCTTGGATCACCGCCTGGACGATCTGCTCGGGGGTCTGGTGCAGGCCGGTGTAGACGACCTCGAACCCGGCGTCACGCAGGGCGCGCGCGATCACTTTGGCCCCTCGATCGTGACCGTCAAGGCCGGGCTTGGCGACTACGACTCGATACGTGCGCTCCATCGTTAGTTCAGCATAGAGCCCCGTATGCGCGCCGAAATTCGTTGACGACGTCGATGAAGAGGCGTCCGAGGACCCCTAGTAGCGTTATCTGACGTGACGACGACTTCGACACCGCCTCGTGGCACGTTGCACGCTCTGGTGTCGGCGATGCGTCCACGCCAGTGGGTGAAGAATGGTCTGATCGCGGTCGCCCCCGCGGCGGCCGGGACACTCACGCACGCCGACGTGATCCGACACACCGGTGCGGCGTTCCTCTCCTTCTGCGCCGTTTCCTCGGGCCTCTACATCTTCAACGACCTGCGCGACGCCGAGGCCGACCGCCAACACCCGACCAAACGCCATCGTGCCATCGCCGCCGGGCAGCTCCCGACGGGCCTCGCCTGGGCCTCGGCCGTGGTGCTCTTCCTCGTGGGATTCGCCATTCCCTTCGCCCTCTGGCAGCCCGAAGGGCTGTTCCTGGTGCTGGGACTGTACTTCGCGATCTCGCTCGCGTACACGGTCTGGCTGAAGAACATCGCCATCATCGAACTCGGCGCGGTGGCGAGCGGGTTCTTCCTACGCGCCTACGCGGGCGCCGCCGCGTCGCACATCTTCGTCTCGACGTGGTTCTTGGTCGTCATCTCCTTCGGCGCCCTCTTCTTGGTGGTGGGCAAACGCTCGAGCGAGTTGCAGAAGGTGGGCGCCGGCATCACGCGGCGCGTGCTCAGCGAGTACACGCCAGACTTCCTCCACCAGGTACTGACGCTCAGCGCCAGCGTCGTCGTCACGGGCTACTGCCTCTGGGCCTTCGACACGTCCTCGACGGGACTGTCGTCGATCCACCACTACACGGTGCCGATTCGCCTCAGCGTCGTCCCGGTCGTCTTCGCCGTCTTGTTCATCATGCGTTCGGCGGTTGCCGGCGACGGCGCCGCGCCCGACGAGCTTTTGTACCACGACCACACCGTGCAGGCGCTCGCCGTCATCTGGGCCCTGCTTTTGGTAGTAGGGGTGTATTGATGAATCGAACGTCTCTCTACGGGTGGGGTCGCACGTCACCGAGCGTGGCGAACGTCGTCACGCCCACGACCGAGGACGACGTGGCCGCGCATCTGACCGCGTCGCGCGAGGTCATCGCGCGAGGACTGGGGCGCAGCTACGGTGACGCCGCGCAGATGAGTGGCGGCGTGGTGCTCGACAATCGCGAACTCGGCGGCATCGGGCCCATCGGCGAGGACGGAACGGTCACGGTCGGCGCGGGCGTGTCGATTGACGAGCTGCTCGCCACGTCGATCCCCCAGGGTTGGTTCGTTCCGGTGACGCCCGGCACGCGCCAGGTCTCGATCGGCGGCGCGGTCGCCGCCGACGTGCACGGAAAGAACCACCACGTCGACGGATCGTTCTGCACCCACGTCACCGAGATGCGCCTGGTGACGCCGAGTGGGGCGTTCACGGTGTCGCCGACGAACGACGCGGAACTCTTCTGGGCGACCGCCGGCGGCATGGGACTCACCGGCGTCGTCACGAGCGTCACGATGAAGATGCTCCGGATCGAGACCGACCAGGTCCTCGTGGACACCGAGCGCTTCAACGCACTCGACGGCGTCATGAGCGCCATGGCGAGCGGAGACGCGAACTACCGCTACTCGGTCGCCTGGGTCGACTGCATGACGCGCGGCGCGCACATGGGTCGCTCGATCCTCACCCGAGGCGAGCACGCGCAGCGCGACGACGTCGAGAAGCCGGCGTTGCACGGACCCAAGGCTGCCCGACTCGCCGTTCCGTTCAACGCGCCGAGCGGACTACTCAATCCGTTGTCGATCAAGGCGTTCAACGAACTGTGGTTCCGTTCGGCCCCTCGCCATCAGGTTGGCGAGGCGCAGTCGCTGTCGACGTTCTTTCACCCCCTCGACGGCGTGCGCGACTGGAACCGCCTCTACGGACGCCGCGGTTTCGTTCAGTACCAGTTCTGCGTTCCCGACGAGGCCGGCGACACGATCGTCGCGGCGATCTCACGGCTCTCCTCGTCGCGCGTGCCGAGCTTCCTCGCGGTGCTGAAGCGATTCGGCGCCGCGACGCCCGGACCGCTCTCGTTCCCGATGCCCGGATGGACCCTCGCGCTCGACCTGCCGGTCGGACCGAAGGCCCTGCCGGGCGTGCTCGACGATCTGGACGAGTTGGTGCTGCACGCCGGTGGGCGGATCTACTTCGCCAAGGACGCGCGACTCGACCCGACGAAGGTCCGCGCGATGTACCCGCGACTGGGTGACTTCCTCGCCGTCAAGGCCCGCGTGGACCCCGAACACCACATGGTCAGCGATCTCGCACTTCGACTTCAACTGACAGGAAAGTAATCATGGAAAACGCCTTTGGACAGCCGCAGAGCGTCGTCGTACTCGGAGGAAGCTCCGATATCGCTCGCGCGATAGTGAAGAAGCTCTGTGCGGCGCGTGCGCACACCGTCGTACTCTGCGGACGCAACCAGGAGTCGCTCAACGCCGCCGCGAGCGAGGCACGCAAGTTCGGAGCGACCAAGACCGACACCGTGCTCTTTGACGCCGAGGACCCCTCGAACGCGATAGCGACCATCACCGACGCGTTCGAGAAGGTGGGCGAAAAGGTCGACCTCGTGATCGTGGCGGTCGGGCTGCTGGGCGACCAGGCGACCTACGAAGACGACGCCGTGCTCGCCACGCGCATGGCGATGGTCAACTTCACCTGGCCGGTGGCGGCGCTCGCGGAGGTGCGTCGACGTCTCGTCGCCCAGGGCAGCGGACGAATCCTCGTCATGTCCTCCGTCGCCGCGGTGCGGGTGCGACGCAACGCGTACCTCTACTGCGCCACCAAGGCCGGTCTCGACCGACTCTCCCAGGGCTTGGCCGACTCGCTCGAGGGCACCGGCGTGAGCTTGCAGATCCTGCGTTCCGGCCCCGTGCGTTCCAAGATGACGGCCGGCATTCCTGACGCTCCCTTTTCGACGGGCGTCAATGAGGTGGCCGACAACGTGATGCGCGGCTTCGCGAACGGCGACCGCGTGATCTGGAATCCGCCACTGCTGCGCTACGTCTTCGCGATCCTTCGCCATCTCCCCGCGCCGATTTGGCGCAAGGTCTCGGACCGCTAACCGCCCGACGAGGTGGTGGTCGTCGACAGCGACTTTGTCGTCTCACCCGCGCGCAACGACATCGTGAAGAAGTCCCGGTTCCACCAGTTCGCGAAGTAGCGCGACGGCGGGCCGTTCATCGTACTAAGCAGGCTCGTTCCGTTACCACCGTTGATCGGCGTGTTGAGCGCGCCGGTGTAGGCCGAGAACTGTACCCAGTCGGTGTTGATGTCGAGTTCCATCCCGCGAATCGCCCCGGCGCGCACGAGCACGTTGGCGAGGTCGCTGATGGACAGACTCGGCCCACCCACGTAGACAATGGCGCCGCTCTTGGTGACGCCCAGTCCTGAGCGCCACACGTTGAACGTTCCTCCGAGGGTCTTTCCCCACTTGACCGTGTTCTGACCCGCGAGACCCGGCACCGCGGCGCCGTGGTCGACGATGAGGT
>DAIOEY010000010.1:0-7200 GCA_036745995.1 Acidimicrobiales bacterium
GAGCACCCCTCGGCGCCGACGGGCGGGGCGACGTCGTTCACGATTCGCCGTGCCAGCACGTGGAACGTGCCATCCTCGCCTTCGCCCAGACCGACCGGCTGGCCGGTGTCGCCACCTTCGCTCATGTCGTCGCGCAACGCGATTTGGGCGAGGAGTGGCACGTCGAGCTGGTCGGCGAGCGACCGGCCGCCTCCCTCGCCGAAGAGATTGTGCAGTTGGCCACACGAACAGACGAGTCCGGTCATGTTCTCGATGACGCCGAGCACACGGATGTTCGACTTTCGAGCGAAGTCGGCGGCTCGGGCGGCGACCTGCTGGGCGGCGGGCGACGGCGTCGTCACGACCAGTTGACCCATCTGGGGCAGTAGGCGCGCGAGGGTCATCGCGATGTCCCCGGTCCCCGGCGGCGTGTCGATCAAGAGGTAGTCCACGTCAGACCAGTCGGCGTCTTCGATGAACTGCGCCACGGCTTTTTGCACGATGAGTCCGCGCCACAGCAACGCCTGATCCTCGTCGGCGAGCAGTCCCATCGACAAGAGCTTGACGCGGCCCATGCCGACACGTCGCTCGAGCGGGTGCATCTTGCCGCCTCGCGCACTGACCTCACCATCGATGCCGAGGAGGCGGGCCAGCGAGAACCCCCAGATGTCGGCGTCGAGGACGCCGACGGTACGCCCGGAATGTGCGAGCGCCACGGCGAGGTTGGCGGTGACCGACGACTTGCCGACACCGCCCTTGCCCGAAGCGATCATCAACACCGGTGCGTGCAACGGGATTGTGGTGAGCGGTGCGCGTTCCTGGGCGAAGGACCGCGCCCGCTGCATCAACGCGCCGCGGGCATCTGCGTCCATGACGCCCATCAACACCTGGACACTGGTCACCTCGTCGATCGTCAGGGCGGCCTCGCGAACGTCGCGCTCGATCTGAACCCGCAACGGACAACCGGTCGTCGTCAGCGAGATCGACACGACGGCGTGACCCTTTGCGTCGATCGCAATCTCGCCCACCATGCCCAAATCAACGATGGACGCCCCGAGTTCGGGGTCCAGCACCTTGGCCAGTCGTTCGCGCAATTGGTCGTTGACGGTCATGCAGTGACGCTACCGGTCACTGAATAAAGGGTGTTCACGAGCAGAATCGACCACTACCATGGAGATCAGAACTCTCGAAGGAGCCGCATGTCTAACGTGACTACTACCAGTGTGAACCTCTCCAGGAAGGACCTCGACCCGATTACGTTGACCGACGTCGCCGTCACCAAGGTCGCCGAGCTGATCGCCGCCGAGGCCGTCGACGAGGTACTCGCCCTGCGCGTCGCGGTGAAGCCCGGCGGTTGCTCGGGATTCAACTACGACATGTTCTTTGACTCGGAGTTCTCCGACGACGACGTCATGCGTGAGTTCTCCGGTGTCAAGGTCGTCGTCGACTCTCAGAGTGCCGAACTGCTCAACGGATCGACGCTCGACTTCTCGGACAGCCTTCAGGGCGCCGGGTTCCACATCACCAACCCCAACGCGTCACGAACCTGTGGCTGCGGCAACTCGTTCAGCTGACCGAGCGACGCTGACGTCGTGAGCGCTCCCGTCGGTCCCTATTCGCCGTGGCGACGCGCGGGGGACCTCGTCGTCCTCTCCGGCCAGTTGGGCCTGCTTCCCGACCACGACACGCCGACCATGGTCGAGGGTTCCGCGGCCGACCAACTGCGTCAGGCACTGGTCAACGCCCGCAAGGTGCTGAGCGAAGGTGGCGCGACGTTCGATCAGGTCGTCAAGGCCACGTTGTTCCTCGTCGACATGGGCGACTTCGCGTCGTGCAACGAGGTCTGGGTGGAGGCGTTCGAGCCACCGCGTCCCACACGCTCGGCGGTAGCGGTCGCCCAACTGCCGCTGGGCGCCAGGGCGGAAGTGGAACTCTGGGCGTACGCGCCCGAGGGTTAATCGCCCGTCCGGTCGCCGTTCATACCGAACTTGTAGCCCACGGAACGTACCGTCTGGATCAGGTGGGCGTGTTCTTCACCTAATTTCGCACGTAGACGGCGCACGTGCACGTCGACGGTGCGCGCGCCACCGTAGTACTCATATCCCCAGACCCGACTGAGGAGTGTCTCGCGAGTGAACACGCGGTGCGGGTTCGTCGCGAGGAACCGGAGCAACTCGTACTCCATGTACGTGAGGTCCATCACCCGCCCGGCGATTGACGCCTGGTAGGTCTCGAGGTTCATCGAGAGTCCACCGTGCTCGATCCGCGGGGCCACACTTTCATTACCGGCCCGGCGCAGACGGTGGCGCAGCCTGGTCGCCAGCTCCGAGACGTCGAAGGGCCCGACGACGAAGTCGTCGAAGAGGTCCTCTCGAAAGGTGAGGTCGTCCAACTGGTAGTGGTCGAGCAGCAAGATGATCGGTCCGACACCTCGCTCGCGACTGCGCAGTTGTCGACAGAGGTTCATCGCCTCGGTGAAGGGGAATACGGCTGCGTTGATGACCGCGCCGGCGAAGCCGTCAGCCGGTTCGAGAGCGGTGATTTCGTTCATCCGGCCGGTCGCCGCGACGGCGGGGGTGACGCCCGTGACGTCAAACGCCTTACGCACGGGTCCCTCGCAGGAGGGCACGCAGAGAACGACGTCGATGCTCACAGCAGTGGGAGATAACGCTCGAGCTCGAATGCCGTGACTTGGCCGCGGTAGGCGTCCCACTCGGCGCGCTTGTTGCGTAGGAACCATTCGACCTGGTGTTCGCCGAGCGTCTCGTGCATCAGCTCCGAATGCTCCATGAGGTCGACCGCCTGGGCGAGTGACTGGGGCAGCGGCGCGGTGCGCGCACCTTCGGGTGGCAATTCGTAGTTGCCGCTCACGCCGCGCAGCCCCGCCGCGAGAATGACCGCGAAGGCGAGGTACGGGTTGGCGGCGGGGTCGGGCGAGCGGTACTCGACGCGCGTCGAGTCGACGCGCCCGGGCTTCACCGACGGCACGCGCACGAGCGCGGCCGCGTCGTAGCGGGCCCATTCGGCGTCGACGGGTGCCTCGGCGCCGGGCACGAGTCGCTTGTAGGAGTTCACCCACTGGTTGGTGATCGCGGTGATCTCGGGAGCGTGGTGCACGAGGCCGGCGATGAACTTGGTCGCGACCTCGCTGAGGCCGTAGGGGCCGTCGCCGATGAAGGCGTTCGCCTCGTCGCGCCAGAGCGACAGGTGCGTGTGCATGCCCGACCCCTGTACGTGGGCGAGGGGCTTGGGCATGAAACTGGCCGCCACCCCGTGCTGGCGGGCGAGCTCCTTGACGACGTGGCGAACCGACATGACGGTGTCGGCCATCGTGAGGGCGTCGGTGTAACGAAGGTCGATCTCGTGCTGGCCCGGGGCGTCCTCGTGTTGGGCGTGCTCGACCCCGATGCCCATCTCTTCGAGGGTGAGTACCGTGCGACGACGCAACTGGCTCGCGGTGTCGTCGGGCAGGAGGTCGAAGTAACTCCCTTGGTCGATCGGACGGGGCACCCGCGTGGTGTCGAGGTCTTCGAAGTAGAAGTACTCGATCTCGGGGGCGACGAAGAAGGTGTAACCCTGTTCGCGCGCTCCGGCGAGGACACGGCGCAGTTGCTGGCGGGGGCAGCCTTCGAAGGCGGAGCCGTCGATGTTGTAGATGTCACAGAACACCCGCGCGACGCCGGCGTCCTCCTCGTACCAAGGGAGCAGCTGGAAGGTCGTGAGGTCTGGTCGGGCGAGGACGTCGGACTCCTTGGTCCTCGAGAATCCGTCTATGGCACTGCCGTCAAAGGTCATTCCCTGATCGAGCGCGTCCTCGAGTTCGGCTGGCGTGACGTGAAAGGCCTTGTGGCGTCCGAGGACGTCGGTGAACCAGAGCTGGACGAAGCGGACGCCGCGCTCCTCGACGGTTCGAAGTACGTACTGAGCCTGATCTTGCATACGGACCATTCTCTCACCTTCCCCAGTTGTCGACGTCGGGCCCCAAAGACCACGAAGCCCGCCGCTCGAGGCGGCGGGCTTCGTGGACCAGGTCCTAGCGGCGGGCCGCCTTCTTCGCGGGCGCCTTCTTCGCGGTCTTCTTGGCCGCCGACTTCTTCGCGGGCGCCTTCTTCGCGGTCTTCTTCGCGGTCGCCTTCTTGGCCGACTTCTTGGTGCCAGCGGGCTTCTGGCTGGTCGCACCGCAGATGGTGTCGGTCATGAGCGCCGCGACGACGTAGGGGTCCATGTTGGCGTTGGGACGACGGTCCTCGAGGTAGCCGCGCTTGTCGCGGGCGACGGCACCGGGGATGCGCACCGAGGAGCCGCGGTCCGAGACGCCGTAGGTGAACTTGGACCAGGGCGCGGTCTCGTGCTCACCAGTCAAGCGGTCCTCGATGCCCTCGCCGTAGTTCTTGATGTGCTCTTCGACGCGCGTGCCGAGGGCTTCGCAGCCGGCGATGATCGCGTCCCAGCCGCCGGCGGCGCGCATCCGCTTCGTGGAGAAGTTGGTGTGCGCCCCCGCGCCGTTCCAGTCGCCCTTGATGGGCTTGGCGTCAAAGTTGACGTCGACGTCGAACTCCTCGGCGATGCGCTCTAAGAGCCAGCGCGCGGTCCACAGTTGGTCACCGACCTCGGCGGTGCCCAGGACGCCGATCTGGAACTCCCACTGGCCCATCATGACCTCGGCGTTCGTGCCTTCGATGCCGATGCCCGCGCGGATGCACGCGAGGGTGTGCTCTTCGACGATCTCACGACCGGGCATCTTGTCGCCGCCGACGCCGCAGTAATACGGCCCCTGAGGAGCCGGGTACCCCTCGTCGGGCCATCCGTACGGGCGACCGTCTTTGTAGAAGGTGTACTCCTGTTCGATGCCGAACATCGGCTCGAAGCGGGCGTACTTCTTCGCCGCGGCGAGCGCCGCCGCACGAGTGTTGGTGGGGTGCGGCGTCATGTCGGGGTTCAGCACCTCGCACATGACGAGGATGTCCTTGGGCCCACGCAGCGGGTCCGCGCAGGTGAAGACCGGGCGCAACACGCAGTCCGAGAAGTGACCCGTGGCCTGATTGGTGCTCGATCCGTCGAAGCCCCAGATGACTGGCTTCTTGCCGTCGGCGATGACGCGGGTCTTGCTACGCAGCTTTCGCGTGGGCTCGGTTCCGTCAATCCAGATGTACTCAGCCTGATACGACACGGTTGCTCCTTCAATATTCCATCGCGTGTTCCACACGACCAGTCACCAGTCTGGTGGTTCGGCGAACCTCCAACCCCGGGTTCTGTTAACCCCGTGTGAAACGTTCGCCCGAAGACCGAAGATGCCGCGCCATTAGGCTCAGGGCGTGCCCGTGATCCGCCTCGCTTTGGCTCAGATGAACGCGGTCGTCGGCGGACTCGCCCAGAACGTCGAGACTTTGGCCCGATTTCGCACCCAGGCCGGGGCCGTGGGTGCCGACCTGGTGCTGACCCCGGAACTGTCACTGACCGGCTATCCGCCCGAGGATCTGCTCTTAAAGGAGGGATTCATCGCGTCGGCCGGTGTGGCGCTCGACGACCTGTCGCGATTCCTCGATCTCCCGCCGATCCTCGTCGGTACCGTGGTGAGCGAGGCGCCCGACATCCGTTTGGCACCGTCGGGCGACGGACGCGACGTCACCAACCTGCTGTTCGACGAGCCGAGACAGCCCCATATCGCCAACGCCCTCGTCGCGGTCACCGACGAAGGGGTCGTGGCGACGGCGACCAAACGGTTACTGCCGAACTACGACGTCTTTGACGAACTGCGCTACTTCCACCGGGGTCTCGGGCCCCACACCATCATCAACGTGCAGGGCGTGGCGGTGGGTCTCATGATCTGTGAGGACGTGTGGACCGAGCACGGGCCGGCGGCCGAGCTCGCCGCCCAGGGCGCGACGATGCTGGTCGTCGCCAACGCTTCACCCTTCGCGCGCGGACGGCGCGACGAACGAGAGGCGATGTTGCGAGAACGCGCCCTCGAGACCAACTGTCCTATCGCCTACGTGAACCTGGTCGGTGGTCAGGACGAACTCGTCTTTGACGGCCAGAGCACCGTCGTCGACGCGAACGGTGACGTCATCGCGCGCGCGAGCGCGTTTCGCGAGGAGCTCCTGGTCGCCGAGATCGACGCGCGCCCGTCGTCCGTGGGCGTCGTGGTCGATTCGCTCTACGCACGCAACGAAGAGGCGACGATCGCGCTGCACGACAATCACGTCGCCGAACCGCCGAGCGAGATCGAAGAGATCTACGACGCGCTCGTGATGGGCACGCGTGACTACCTGCGCAAGAACGGCTTTCGCACCGCGATCATCGCCTTGTCGGGTGGCATCGACTCATCACTCGTCGCGACGATCGCCGTCGACGCGGTGGGCGCGCGTGCGGTGCGGGGCTTCGCGATGCCGAGCCGCTATTCGTCGGACCACTCGGTCTCAGACGCCCAGGAACTCGCGCGGCGCCTCGACATCGAGATCACGACCCTCGCGATCGAGCCCGCGCATCACGCCTTTGGCGAGATACTCTCCGACGTGCTCGAGGGCGGACCGACGGGACTGACCGACGAGAACCTGCAGTCGCGAATCCGTGGCGTCTTGTTGATGGGGATCTCCAACGCCACCGGCGCCATCGTGCTCACGACGGGCAACAAGTCTGAGATCGCGACGGGCTACTCGACGCTGTACGGCGACTCGGCCGGGGGATTCGCGGTCATCAAGGACGTGCCCAAGACCCTCGTCTACGAACTCTGTCGCTACCGCAACGAGCTCGCCGTCGCCGACGGCGACCCCGAACCGATTCCGCTCAACGTCCTCATCAAGGCGCCGTCAGCGGAGTTGCGACCCGATCAGCGCGACGACCAGTCGCTCCCGCCCTACGACGAACTCGATCCGCTCCTCGAGTTGTACGTCGAAGGTGACGCCACGGCCGAGGAGTTGATCGCGCGTGGACACGATCCGGCGCTGGTGTTGCGGATCACGCGTCTGGTGGACAGTAGTGAGTACAAGCGTCGTCAGATGCCGCCCGGGGTGCGGATATCGAAGAAGGCGTTCGGGCGTGACCGGCGAATGCCGATCACGAACGCGTTTCGTCCCGAGTCGCTCTGATGACGCCCCGCGACGTCGCCGCGCACATGCAGGCAAGTTGTGCCGCGATCTACGAGGTCTTCGGTGAAGCGGCCCCGACGCTCAGCAACGACGACTTCGTGGTGCGCGCCCACGAGTTGTCGCGGGCCTTCGG
>DAIOEY010000010.1:7300-11364 GCA_036745995.1 Acidimicrobiales bacterium
TTTTCGCCTAGGTTGCCGACCTCCGTATAACTAGTAGTACCAGATTCCCCGCGTCGGGGGGCAGTTAGGGAGCACCATGGCAAAAGACCGCGTTGACCGAGATGACGAGGACCTCGTACGTCTGTACCTGTCCGATATTGGTCAGTACACCCTGCTGACCAAGGACGATGAGGTCCGTCTCGCTCAGACCATTGAAGAGGGCCGCGAGGCCAAGGCCGAGCTGGACGCCGCCGAGACCGACAAGAAGGTGAAGGTCACGCCGACCAAGAAGCAGGCGCTGCGCCGCGCAGTGCACCGCGGTGACCAGGCCGAGCGTGACTTCGTCCAGTCCAACCTGCGACTCGTCGTGTCGATCGCCAAGAAGTACCAGGCGTCGGGTCTCCCGCTGCTCGACCTCATTCAAGAGGGCAACCTCGGACTGATGCACGCCGTCGAGAAGTTCGACTGGCGCAAGGGATTCAAGTTCTCGACCTACGCCACGTGGTGGATCCGTCAGGCCATCACGCGGGGCATCGCGAACACCGGTCGCACCATCCGCCTTCCGGTCCACGCCGGCGACACGCTCGCGCGCGTCCAGAAGGCGCAGTCACGCCTGGAACTGAAGTTCGGACGCCCGCCGACCATCAAGGAACTCTGTGAAGAGTGCGAGATGCCCGAGGACAAGTTGATCGAGGCCCTTCGATTCCGTTCTGAGCCGATTTCACTCTCCGAGCCGTTGCGTGAAGACGGCGACGCCGAACTCGGCGACGTCGTCGAGGACCGTTCCGCGGAGTCGCCCTTCGACGTGGCCGCGGTGAAGATGATGCCCGCCGCGATCGAGAAGCTGCTCCAGCCGCTCGACGAGCGCGAGCAGAAGATCCTTCGCATGCGGTTCGGACTCGACGGCGCCGGCGAGATTCGTACTCTCGAAGACGTCGGCGCGGAGATGAACCTGACGCGAGAGCGGATTCGCCAGATCGAGGCGCGCGCGATGAGCAAACTGCGTCACCCCTCGTCGGACACGGGTGCCCGCGACCTGTTGACGCTCTAGCGTCGGTACAACTGCGACCGTCCGAGGACGGCCGCGATGCCGATGACGACGGCACTCACGAGGAACGGCGTGTGGGATTTGGAACGGTCGTGCGCGCGCACCGGGTGCGTGAAGCTCAGGATCGGCCACTCGCGCTCGTGCGCCATCCTGGTGAGCGTCTTGTCGGGATTCACCGCGTAGGCGTGGCCGACGGTCAGGAGCATGGGAATGTCGGTTTCGGAATCAGAGTAGGCGAAGGAAGTGGCGAGGTCGATGTCGCGTTTGGCGGCGAGCTCGCGAATGGCGACCGCCTTGTTCTCGCCCTGGGCGAAGAAGTCCATCGCGCCGGTGAACTTGCCGTTCTCGTCGATCGTCGCTCGTGACGCGATCGCGCCGGTGATGCCGAGCAGTTCGGCGAAGGGCTCGACGATCTCCTCGGGCGCCATGCTGACGAGCCAGACCTCGTCGCCCTGCTCACGGTGGTGTTCGATCAACTCGAGTGCCTCGTCGTAGATCAGCGGTTCGATCACCTCGTTGATCGTCTCGGCGACGAGTGCACGCACTTCGGTGCGGTCCCAGCCCTTGGTGACCTTGAGCACGGATTCGCGGATTCTGGAGAGTTTCTCCTCGTCAGCGCCAAAGCGCAGGAAAAACATCTGACTGATCACCGCCCAGACGAGCGTTCTGCGGTGGAGGAGTCCGCGCGCGTGGAACTCCGGTCCGAGGGCGACCAACGAGGACTTGGCGATCACTGTCTTGTCGAGGTCGAAGAACGCGGCACGCACGTGCCAATGCTAGGTCCGTTACGGATTGAGAACTGGTCGACGAATGAAAGCGGCTATGCGACAAAGGCCGCGGCGCACTCCTGGGAGGCGTCGCCTCGAGCCATGAGGATCACGTGATCGTGTTCCAAGAATCGCATCGTCGGCGAGGGAATCAAGGGCTGGTCGCTGCGAACGACCGCGACGACGCGCACCGAGTCGGCGAGACGTAGTTCGTCGAGCGTCAACTTGCGTGCGACGGCGGGTGCGTTCGAGGCGAGTGTCACTTCGATGAGCCGCATCTTGCCGTTCGCGAGATCCATCAGGTTGATGATCGAACCCACTTCCACGGCCTCGTCGACGAGTGACGTGATCAACGCCGGCGTCGACACCGAGACGTCGACACCCCACGTCTCGTTGAAGAGCCACTCGTTGCGCGAGTTGTTGATGCGCGCGATCACGCGCGGCACGCCGAACTCCTGCTTGGAGAGCCAACTGACGACGAGATTGTCTTCGTCGTCACCGGTCGCGGCGATGACGACGTCCGCGTTGCGAACGTCGGCGGCGGACAGCGAGGCGTACTCGCAGGCGTCCGCCGCGAGCACGGTGACACCCGGCAAGACGGACCGCAGCTTGTCGGCGATCTCGCTACGCTGCTCCATCAGTGTGACGTCGTGGTGACGGTCGATCAAGTCGATCGCGATCGCGGTCCCCACCGATCCGCCGCCGGCGACGACGACCCTCATGTCGCACCGCCGTCGAGCAGGGCCTTCAAGTCGTCGAGACCCTGGTGGGTGACCATGAATTCCAGCGTGTCGTCCTCCTGGGCGAAGAGCCCCTCGACGTTGACGCGACCTTGTCCGCCTCGGATGAGGCCGACGACTCGAACGTCGTCACCGATGTTGAAGTGCGTGAGGGGACGGCCCGCTAATTCGTCAGGAACGATCCGCTCGACGAGGTGCACGGTGCTCGCCCCGTCGGTCCACTCAATCGAGTCGTCCGAGGGCAGCATCCAGCGCTTCACCTGCTGGGTGGTCCACAACGACGTGGCCACGGTCGGAATGCCGAGTTTCATGTAGATGTCGGCACGCTGAGGGTCGTAGATGCGCGCCACGACGTTCTTGATGCGGTAGTTGTCGCGCGCGATTCGGGCGCAGAGAATGTTGGTGTTGTCACCGCTGGTGACCGCGGCCAACGCGTCGGCCTGGTTGGCGTCGGCCTTGAACAGAACGTCGCGATCGAAACCGGACCCCAACAGGGTCTTTCCGTGGAAGCGCGTGAGGCGCCGGAAGGCGTCACGATTCTTGTCGACGATGACGACCGAGTGTCCCTCTTCCGAGAGCTGCATGGCGAGTTCTGACCCCACGCGGCCGCAACCGACAACGACTATGTGCACACCTCATATGACCACACTTTCCAACAAAGGTGCAACTAAACGGGCGCCCCTGGGGGCGGTCGCTTAGTGTGAACACCGTGTCAGAAGCCGACAATCAGATATCGAGAAGCACTCCGGTACTGACGTCGCACGCCAACCTGGCCAAGGTGTACCCCGAGTCGCCGGGGTACCGCCTGAAGCGGATACTGCTCGGAAAACCGTACGTCACCGAACAATTGAGTAACGAGCGACTGGGACGGCTCACCGCGCTCGGCGTGTTGGCCCCGGACTGCATCTCGTCCTCGGCGTACGGAACTGAAGAGATCCTGACGCAGTTGACGCCCTATATCGGTCTCGCCGCGTTCGCTCTCGTCGTACCGATCATGTTCGTCATCCTGGGCGTCCTCTTCTTCGTCACGACGTCGTACCTCGACGTCATCAAGTACTACACGACCGCCGGTGGTTCGTACGTCGTGGCGCGCGACAACTTCGGACCGAAGATCGCCCAGATCGCGGCCGTCGCGCTGCTGATCGACTACATCGTCACGGTGGCCGTCCAGTGTTCGGCCGGCACTGCCGCATTGGACAGTGCCTTTCCCGCGATTGGCAACGTCGTTCCGATCACGGTCGGTATCGTCGTCATCCTCATCTACGGAAATCTGCGAGGCATCCGCGAGGCCGGTAGTTACTTCGCCTTCCCCACCTATTTCTTCGTCACCATGATGGGGGCGACGGTCATCGTCGGCTACATAAAGAAGTTCAACGGTTCGCTCCACCACATTGCTCAGCCCGCGGTGCACCTCATGGTGAAGGGTCAACTCGGCCACAAGGGCACCGGGATCCTGATGGGTCTCGCGTTTCTGACGTTGCTGCGCGCCTACGCCAACGGCGGTTCGTCGTTGACGGGTCTCGAGGCGAT
>DAIOEY010000010.1:11464-14674 GCA_036745995.1 Acidimicrobiales bacterium
TTTCCGTTCCTCGCCAACTACGTTGCGGGCGACAAGTACCTGCCGCGCCAGCTGACCAAGCGCGGCCACCGCTTGGCGTTCTCCAACGGCATCATCGTGCTCGGCATTGTCTCCATCACTCTGGTTATCGTCTTCAAGGCTCAGGTCAACGGTCTCATCTCTCTTTACGCCATCGGGGTCTTCACGGGATTCACCCTGGCTGGAGCCGGCATGGTGAAGCGCCACTTGCGAGAGCGCACCGGGAAATGGCGCTTCGGCGTCGTCGTGAACGCCACGTCGGCTTCGGTCACCTCCGTCGTCGTCCTGGTCTTCGTTCTGGCCAAGTTCACCGAGGGTGCGTGGATCATCGTGATCGTCGGGCCGCTGATGTACTGGGGCCTGATCCGCTTCAATCGCCAGTATGAACGAGAGGACGCGGCGTTCGCCGCCAGTTCGGCACGCGGAGAAATGCACATCCGGATGAACCGCGTCGTGGTGTTCGTCGACACCTACGACCTCGTGACCGAACGCGCCCTGCAGTACTGCAACTCGCTCAATCCCTATTCCATCCGGGCCGTCCATTTCGACATTGACCCGATGGTCACCAAGCGCCTGGAGGATGCGTGGGGTGCGCCAAATACAGCGTCGGCGGGGATCAGCCTCGAGATCGTTGAGTGCGAGGACCGCCGCGTCGACCGCGCGGCGCTCGAACTGGTGGCCGACGTCGTGCGCGACCCCGACGTGTTCTGCATGGTCATCCTGCCGCGGCGAGGATTCTCCTCCCAGCTCCAGCGCCTCCTGCATGACCGCACTGCCGACAACATCGCCGAAGCCGTGATGCACATCCCGAGGACCGCCGCGACGATCGTTCCCTACCGAATGGGCCGAACCCGACTCGCCGAGGGCGACCTCGCCGAAGAGACGATGAGTGACGAGGTGCAGCGCGGGGGACTTCGCGAGGACGCCCACTTGGCAGCTGACCTGAAACTCGCGCAGCGTTCGTCCGACGCCGCGCCGATCGGCGGGCTCCTGGAGCGCCAGTTCGCCGAGATCGCCGGTCGCGTTCGTTCGATGTCCATCGGTCACGAGCACGGTGCCCAGGAACTCCGGTGCGTTATCGCCGACAACACCGGTTCGGTGACGCTCGTCTTCCAGGGTCGCGCCAAGGTCCCCGGCATCGAACGCGGGACTCGTTTGTTGGTGCGCGGCACGATCACGTCACTTCGTCGCGAAGCGGTGATTCTCAATCCGCAGTACGAAATCGTCGCCGGTTCGTCGGGCGACGAGTAGTTTCTTTCGCGTGTGATTTAGCAGTAGCGCACTAGCGATTGGCGCACTCGTGGTGATCGCGTCGTCGACAGTGTGCCCGGTGGGGGGTCAGACCTGTCTATCTTGTAGAGCGATAGTTCCCCGACCGATGTGGTGACGCCACGAACGATGAGAGGTGGTGAAAATGGCCCGGGCCCTGGTGATAGTTGAATCCATCGCGAAAGCGACACGCATCCAGAGCATGTTGGGCCCTGACTACATCGTCAAGCCCTCCATCGGCCATATTCGCGACCTGCCCCAGAGTGCCGCGGATATTCCGGTCTCGGTGAAGGGTGAGAAGTGGGCGCGCCTCGGCATCAACGTCAACGACCACTTCAAGCCCGTGTACGTGGTGTCGAGTGATCGCAAGAAGATCGTGGCGGAACTGAAGGCGGCGCTCAAGCAGGTTGACGAGCTCTACCTCGCCACCGACGAGGACCGCGAGGGTGAAGCCATCGCGTGGCACCTTCAGGAGGTCCTGAATCCGAAGATCCCGGTGAAGCGGATGGTCTTTCACGAGATCACGCCGAGCGCGATCGCCAAGGCCGTCAGTGAGACCCGGGAGCTCGACCTGCGCCTGGTCGACGCCCAAGAGGGTCGGCGGTTCCTCGACCGCCTCGTGGGTTATGAGGTGTCGCCGGTGTTGTGGCGCGCCGTCGACAAGGCCCGGTCGGCCGGTCGCGTCCAGTCCGTGGCGATCCGTCTCGTCTGCGAAAGGGAGCGCGAACGTATGGCCTTCACGTCGGCGCAGTGGTTCGACGTGATCGCGGTACTGAGTGCCAAGAGCGCGGCCTTCGACGCGACCGTGGAGACGATCAACGGTTCGTCGTTGGCGACGGGGAAGAATTTCGACGCCTCGGGCAACCTCGACCCTAAGGCGTCGGTACAGGTACTGAGTGAACCTTCGGCCAAGGCCATCGCCGCGAAGCTCGTCGGCGCCGACGTGCGCATCACGTCGATCGTCTCGACACCGCGCACCCAGCGTCCCCAACCGCCGTTCATGACCTCGTCACTGCAGATCGAAGCAAGTCGCAAACTCAGGTTCGACCCCGAGCGCACGATGCGCGCGGCCCAACGCCTCTACGAACAGGGTTGGATCACCTACATGCGTACCGACTCAACGACGTTGTCCAACGAGGCGATCAACGCCGCGCGTTCGATGGCGCGTTCGATGTTCGGCGACGACTACGTGGCGGACGCGCCTCGTCGCTACGACCGCAAGGTGAAGAACGCCCAGGAGGCCCACGAGGCGATCCGACCCGCGGGCGAGACGTTTCGCTCGCTGGATGAGGCGCACGGGCAACTCGGCGGCGATGAACTCGCCGTCTACGACCTCATCTGGAAGCGCACGATCGCCTCGCAGATGGTGGACGCCCGCTTGACCCAGGACAAGGTGCGTCTGACGACCACGCTGCGCGGTGTGGAGGGCTACGACGGCGACGTCGAAGCGGGACTCAGTGCGACGGGACTGCGCATCGAATTCCCCGGGTTCCGTCGCGCTTACGTCGAGGGCACCGACGATCCCGAAGCCGAGCTCGCTGATCAGGAGCGAATCCTGCCCGCGCTGAGCGAGGGAGAGACCGTCCCGGTGCAGGGCGCCGAGGCGAAGGGCCACGACACCCAGCCACCCGACCGCTACTCGGAGGCGACGCTCATCAAGAAGCTCGAGGACCTCGGCATCGGCCGGCCGTCGACGTACGCCTCGGTGATGAAGACGATCGACCGTCGCGGTTACGTGTGGAAGAAGGGCAAGTCGTTGGTGCCGGCGTTTCGCGCCTTCGCGGTCGTCAACCTCATGCAGCTGTACTTCTCGGACCTCGTCGACTACCAGTTCACCGCCGAGATGGAGGACCAGCTCGACGACATCGCCCAGGGCAAGCAGGACCTCGAGCCGTGGTTGAACAAGTTCTACTTCGGCGACCC
>DAIOEY010000010.1:14774-21550 GCA_036745995.1 Acidimicrobiales bacterium
TTGACCGGTCAGCCGATCTTCCTGAAGGCCGGCCGCTACGGTCCCTACGTCCAGGTCGGTGAGTTGCTGAACCCCAAGGACAAGCCCCGGACCGCGTCGCTGTTCTCGACCATGGCGCCCGAGAGCATCACGCTCGACGAGGCGAAGCAACTGCTTTCGTTGCCGCGCACCGTCGGCGACCACCCAGAGGACGGCGGACCGATCCTCGCCCAGAACGGTCGCTACGGTCCGTACCTCACCTGGGGCAAGGAGACGCGCTCACTCGAGAGCGAGGACCAGATCTTCACCATCGACCTGCCCGCAGCCCTCGCCCTGCTGGCCCAGCCCAAGCAGCGTGGTCGTCGCGCCGCGGCCGGTCCACTCAAGGAACTCGGTGAGGATCCCGTCACCAAGCGAGAGGTGGTTATTCGCAGCGGTCGCTTCGGACTGTACGTCACCGACGGTGAGACCAACGCGACGTTGCGACTCGGCGACACGCCCGAGACGATCTCGCTGGACCGCGCGTGCGAACTGCTCGCGGAGCGACGAAACGCTGAACCCTCGACGCGCGTGCGAAAGGCCGTGAAGAAGGCGTCGAAGAAAGCTCCCGCGAAGAAGACGTCAGCGAAGAAGGCCGTTGCGAAGAAGTCCGTCGGCGCCACCAAGCGGGCCGCGGTGGCGAAGGGTTCGAAAGCGAACGCCGCGCTCGCGGCGAAGGCCCAGCACACGGACGACGAGTAATGGGTCGGGGGCTCTTCCTCGTCTTCGAAGGGATCGACGCGAGCGGCAAGAGCACGCAGGCGCGCCGGGTCGCGGCGGAGCGCGACGCGCTCTTCGCCTTCGAGCCGGGTGACACCCCGATGGGCGCCGAACTGCGTCGATGGGTGCTCGACGCGGCGACGCGCATGACGCCCACCACCGAGTCGCTGCTCATGTTGGCCGACCGCTCGCACCACGTCACCACCGTCATCGAACCAGCGCTCGCCAGTGGCCGCAGCGTCGTGAGTGACCGGTACTACGCGTCGACGCTGGCCTACCAGGGCTACGGACGTGGCGTCGACCTCGCCGAACTGCGTACGGCGACGGCGTTGGCGATCGGATCGTGCCTGCCCGACCTCACTATTCTCATCGACGTCACGTTGGAGGTCGCCGACGAACGACGCGTGCGCAACCACGAGGACCGTTTCGAATCGGCTGATCTGGCCTTTCACGAACGGGTTCGCCAGGGTTACCTCGAACTCGCCGTCGAGGGCGAGGATCGCTGGGTCGTCATCGACGGATCCGCGTCCGAAGACGAGGTCGCCGCGCGAATCGACGCCGTCATCGCGACGCTCGCCCGACTCGATGACTGACGTCTTCGACCGTCTCGTCGGCCAGGACCGGGCCGTCGCCGCGATGCGCCAGTACGTCCGCAATCCGGTGCACGCCTATCTCTTCACCGGTCCCGTCGGGTCGAGCCTGCACGACGCCCTGATCGCGTTCGCGGCGGCGCTGCAGTGCGACGCGCACGGTTGCGCAACGTGTGAGACCTGTCGGTTGGTGTTGAGTGGCAACGACCCGGACGTCACCTTCATCGAGCGCTCGGGCGTCTCGTGGCGCATCGACGAGTTGCGCACGGCCGAGCGCGTCGCGCGACGTCGGCCGATCGGGACCGCCCGCCAGATCGTGGTGCTCGAGAACATCGAGCTGACGACGACCGGAACGTCGCCCAGTGCGCCGGCGCTGCTCAAGTCACTCGAAGAGCCGCCGTCGCGCACGATCTTTCTCCTGAGTGCCGAGGACGTGCCCGAGGGCCTCGACACCATCGTCTCTCGCTGCGTCGAAGTGAAACTCAAGGGACTCAGTGCGAACGACCTCGAGGAGATCCTCGTGGGCGAAGGCGTGTCGGTCGTCGACGCGCGGGTCGTGGCGAACGCGGCGAACGGGAATCTGCGCCGAGCCCGGGTCTTGGCGCGCGACGCGGCCCTCGGCGAACGCATCGCGCAGTGGCGCGCCGTGCCCGAGCAGTTGAAGGGAACGCCCGCTTCCTCGGCCGCGGTCGCCAGCGCGATCTCGACGTCACTCGATCAGGCCGTCGCGCCGTTGGTGCAGATGCAAGAGGAGGAGCTCGCCCGACTGGTGTTCGACGCGCGCGAATTCGGTCAGCGATCCGTAGCGAATCGACGCGAGATCGAGGCGCAGTTCAAGCGCGAACAACGACGCTTTCGCATTGACGAGCTTCGCTTCGGGCTGAGTGCGCTGACGTCGGTCTACCGCGAACGGATGACCGCCAACCTCGGTGACGTCGAAGGCGGTGACGCGAAGAATGAGCACCGGGTCGGCGCGTCGCTGCGAGCCCTTGACGCCGTCGCCGAGACGAGTCGGCGATTGTCACTCAACGTCGACGAGACGTTGCTGTTGAATGACCTGATGCTGTCGCTGATGGAGTACTAGGGGTCCGATCGATTGGCTGATGAGCCTCAATCGGGTAGTCTTTCTCCTTGCGCCTGGGTAGCTCAGTCGGTAGAGCAACGCATTCGTAATGCGTAGGTCAGGAGTTCGAATCTCCTCCCAGGCTCCATGGTGGCGTCACCCAGACGTGGCGACGCGCACCGCTCGGGTGAAGTCGTCGGATCGCTCCTCCCAGTTGCGGTACCGGTCGAAGCTCGGCGCCGCGGGCGAGAACAGTACGACACCGCCGCCCGCGAGGAAGTCGCGCGCTTGACCAACGGCGTCGTCCATGTTGTCGACGTGGCTCTGTGGAATCGTGGGCGCCAGAACGTCGAGCGACGCGCCGAGGCGTGTCCCGGCCGCACCGATCGTGATCAGGAACGTCGTCGTCGCTCGGTTCGCGAGCTCCTCGGCGAGCGAGGAGTAGTCGACACCCCGATCGAATCCACCGGCGATGAGTGCCACCCGTTCGTGCTCGAAGACCTCGAGCGCGGCGACCGTCGGCAGCGGTGCGGTGGCGAGTCCGTCGTCGACGTAGCGCACGACGTTGCCGTCACGTGCCTCGCTCGACACCAACGTGAGTCGACCCTTGAGCGGCACGAACGTCTCGGCCTTGTCCGCAACGATTGAGCGAATCTCGTCCACGTCGCGACCGACGAGCAGTGACGTGACCTCCAGCGCCAGGGCGACGTTGCTCTCGCTGTGGGCGCCCAGCAGTCCGAGTCGCGGCGAGAGCCCGAGGGACTCGGGCTCGACGAAGGAGACCTCGCCACCGAGTCGTGCGATCACGTCGTGGAAGGTCACGCTGTCGGGCACCAGCGTGCGGTGTTCCCCACTCGCTCTCGTGAGTGAGAGCTTGTCGTTCACGTACTGATCGAGCGATCCGTGCCAGTCGAGATGATCGGCGCCGAGCGACGTCACGACGACGAGCGCGGGCGCCACCTCGATGTCGACGCACTGAAAACTCGACACCTCGAGCACCAACCAGCCCGACGACGTGTCGATCGAGGGGTCGTACGGTGGTTGACCGATGTTCCCGAGGCTTTGGGCGCTTTCGCCGAGACAGTGCAGGAAGAAGGTGACGAGCGCGGTCGTCGTGGACTTGCCCTTCGTGCCGGTGATCGCGACCACGCGACTGCGATCGACGTCGTGCAGCCAGAGGTTGAGCGAGGACGTGACGATGACACCGTGCGACTCGAGATCGGCGACGTCGCCACGCCGGCGCGCGATGCCCGGACTCTTCAGCACGACGTCACAGCCCAACAACGCCTCGTGTCCACCGAGATCGCTCACGAGGACGTCGGGACCGCGATCGTCGGCGTCGTCGACGAGGACGAGCGAACCGGCGACGCCGGAGAGTCGAGCGACGCTGGCGCGGCCTTCGACGCCCACGCCGAAGATCCCCACGCGTTTGTCCGCGAGGTCAGCGAAGCCAGTGGGCCGGTACACGCGAGGGTCCTAACGGGGAGAGCAGTTCATCGAAGTCACGTTCGGGTCGCACGAGCAGCGCCAGTTCGCGAAGAGCACCGACGTCGGCCCATTCGTCAAGGGTGCTCACCTTCATCAGCGCCACGGCGCTCTCGTCGGGGTCGCCCACGCACTCGAAGGGCTTGTGGTCGAGTCCGACGCCCACCAACGAGCGAAGTGGACCTACGAGGTCCGGACGACTGAGCGGTTCGCCGGCGAAGATCTCACGCAACGCGGCCCGCGACAGGAAGGGCGCGAGGATCAAGTCGATGAAGAGGCACTTGTCGCACTCGCCGCACCACGAGGCGGCGCGTGCGGCGCTGCGTTGTGCGAAGGCGCGATTGCAACTTCGAAAGACGTGGTGAAACGAGGTCTGGCGTGCGAACTGTTGGGCGACCCACAGTTCGCTGCGGTCACGCAAGTAGCTCGCGACCACCAAATCCGGTCCGACCACTTCGTCGAGCGCGTCACTGATCAGTTCCTCGGCGATCCAGGACTTGCTCCACTGGTGATTGACGTCCTGATCGCGCCAACGAAGGTTGGGTGACGAGGCCGAGTGCTCGTTGCTCATCGCCACGCCTCCGCGGCCCGACGCCACTGCGGCGACCGCGGCGAGCAGGGCGATCATCGCGGTGACTGGCACGTGCCCGCGAAAGAACGCCTCATCACTCTCGAGAACTTGGCGATCGAGTGAGCGAATCGCGCGAACGATTCCGAGTCCGGTGACCGCGGCTGTGGCCTCGAGCGGTTCGAATCGCCCACTCGGTGGGCTCACGATGAAGAGTGACTGGTCAACGTGGTCGAGCAATCGTGTGGCGGTCACGACGGAATCGATGCCGCCACCAAAGGGCGTCAGCACGCGACCAGGGTCGAGGGTGGGAGCGTAGGTCACGACGTCGACCCCGCCTTGGACGACCACGTCGTCGAGCGGCAGATCGTTGCGGTAGGAGAACTCGGCGAGTCCGTCGCGCAGGGCGGCGTCAAGAAGCGCACGACCCTTCGTCCCCACCGGTGTCGCCGCGAGGTCAATTCGACGCGCCGCGCCCATCTTGTAATACGAGAGTCCGGCGACCAGATACCAGAGCTCGGCGACGGCCCGAACGGCCGGCGTCAAGAGCGAACCCACGCCCTCGAACACGACTGATTCTTTGAAGGTTCGTCCGTCGAGATCGAAGTGCCCGGTCAAGGCGTCGTCGTCGATTTCGAGTCCGGTGTAGCGAAAGAGCTGGGCGCGCGTCGTCACGCGAAGTCTCGTCTCATGACGGTCTCATGTTACGACGCCCGTTTCGCGACGAGAGCGAAACGGCCACAGGGACGAGCCGCGCGGTCGCTGTAGAACTGCTCTCCGCCGTCGGTCACCTGTGTGCTGGCGCTCACGTTCGCGTCCTTGAGACCGAGGGCGAGCAGTTGATGCGAACTCACGGCCCGCACGTCGAGAAGCGAACGGTCGCCGGCGTCGTGTACCAGGGCGCCGGGAATCCTTTCGAAGTGCACCGCGACCTCCGGCCCCACCTGATAGCCCTCGACCGAGATCGACGGACCGATGAACGCGTGCACGGCGCGTGGCGCGTCGAAGCAGGAAACGGCACTGGCGAGGACGCCGTTGGCCAGTCCACGCCACCCGGCGTGCACCACCGCGAAGCGTTCGGACGCTTCGTCGACGAGCAGGATCGGCACACAATCGGCCACGAGTATCGCGAGGGCGAGCGAGCGTGAGGAACTGACCAAACCGTCGGCGTCGTCTTTTGCGGAAAAGGGGGAGGCTTCAACGATCTTGTTGCCGTGCACTTGACGAACGGTCACGAGCTCGTTATCCGAGACGCCGATCGCTGCGCCGACACGTCGGCGGTTCTCAGCGACGTGTTCGAGGTCGTCACCCACGTGAAGGGCCAGGTTGAGTTCGTCATAGGGTGCCGCGCTAATGCCACCAAACCGGTCCGTGAAGAAGGCATCGACGCCGAGTGGTTCGACGACGTCGATCGGATAGACGCGAAGTGGTCCGCGCGTCACCGTCGAGAGCGTTACTTGCCTTGGCACTCGGGACAGATTCCGTTGAGTTCCAGCACGTGGTGCACGTCCTGGTAGCCGTAGCGTCCGGCGATGTCGCGAGACCACGTCTCGAGTTCGGGCGTGTCCACTTCGACGATCGCGCCGCAGTTGCGACAGGCCAGATGGTGATGGTGGGCGTCGACGACGCACCGGCGAAAGAGGCTTTCGCCACGGTCGGTCATGACCACGTCGACCTCGCCGCTCTCGACGAGTTTCTTCAGTTGCGTGTAGACCGTCGCCAGAGCAATGCGTCCGCCGTCACGAACGATGAGTCCGTGGAGTTCCTGGGCACTGACGAATCCCTGGACTCGACCGAGGAGACGGATGACCTCTCGGCGTTGGGCCGTGTTTCGCGTGACCGTCACCCTCGCAGCGTACCCGTTCTCAACTTGCTTCTTGGAATCATTCTAATTATAGTAGTTGGAATGATTCTGAGGAAGCCCGTATTCTTGATGGCACTCTTCGTCGTCGCCCTCGGAACCTCTGTGCTCGTCACGTTCGCCACGGTCTCGCCGAGTACGTCCCCCGTTCGTCCGGTCATCGTTTCCGGGGTCACCCAATGGGCGGCGCTCGCGACCCAGATCGCCGGTCCCGACGCGACGGTGGTTTCACTGTTGAGCGATCCCAATGCCGATCCGCATGATCACGAAGCGACGACCAGTGACGCGGCCCACGTCGCCGCGGCGAGCGTCGTCATAGAGAACGGCGCCGGATACGACACGTGGCTTTCCAAGTTGGTCCAAGCACGGACGTCACCTCCGCGTGTCATCGACGTCGCCACGCTGATGAACGTCACCGACGGCTCGAATCCACACCTCTTCTACGATCTCTCGGCGGCCACGCGCCTCGTC
>DAIOEY010000010.1:21650-23653 GCA_036745995.1 Acidimicrobiales bacterium
GTCGATCCGTCGGTGCAGGGTCTTGCGCTCGCGCTGAACCAGATTCGCGCTCGTCCGGCCTTCCTTGTGAACAACGTACAAACCGCGACGCCACTCACGAACGAGATGGTGCGCGTCGCCAAGACGTCGCACGTCACGGTCATCGACGTAACCGAGACCATGAAGGGCACCAACTACGTTCAGTGGATGAACGGTGTCGTCACCCGGATCCGTGCGGCCCTGGTGCACGAAGGTTGTCTCTCGTGAACACGTTGGAGCTGCGCGACGGCGTCGTCGCGTTGGGCGGTCGTACCATTTGGCGCAACGCCAACTTCACACTCGACGCCGGCACCATCACGGCCGTACTCGGTCCGAACGGTGCTGGTAAGTCGACGCTGTTAAAGGCGATCCTCGGACTGGTCCAACTCTCGCAAGGGTCGCTCGAGGTCTTCGGGGCGCCGCCGGAGCGCGGCAATCGACGCGTGGGGTACCTCGCGCAGTCGCGCCGCGCCGACGAAATGGCGAGCGTGACGGGACGCGACTACGTGGGGCTCGGTTTCGACGGGCCACGTTTCGGGTGGGGCCACGACCGCGCCAAGCGCGAGGTGGTGCAGCGGGCACTCGCGCTCACCGGGACGACGTCGTTCGCGGACCGGCCACTCAGCACTCTCTCGGGCGGTCAGCGACAGCGCGTCGCGCTGGCGCAGGCAACCGTGTTCAAGCCCGAGTTGTTACTGCTCGACGAGCCCCTCGCAGGACTCGACCTCGCGGCCCAAGCCGAGATCGTCGACCTGATCAACCTGATCAGGGACACGACGGGCGCAGCCGTAATCGTCGTCGCCCACGATCTCAATCCACTCGCGCCCATCGTCGACCAGGTGCTCTGGATCGCGCGACGTCAGGTTCGCTGCGGGTCCGTCGATGACGTCGTGAACGAGAACGTCTTGAGCGAACTGTACGGTCACCCCATCGAGATCGTGGTGACCCCTCGGGGCCGGCGCGTGATCGTCGGTCTCGAAGAGGAGTTCGCCCACCCGCACCCGCACGGCCACGACCACTCCCACGAGGACGTCCACGAGCACCTGGCCGATCTCTACCACGAGGAGTCGACGTGAGCCTCGGCCAACTGCTCGCTCTCTCTTTCGTCCAGCACGCGTTCTACGCCGTGACCGCCGTTGCTCTCGCGGCAGGACCGGTCGGCTATTTCGTCGTGGTTCGCCGTCAGGCCTTTGCGGCGCACGCCATCGGGCACGTCGGATTCGCCGGCGCGGCGGGAGCGGTGCTACTGGGACTCTCTCCCATCTTCGGACTGCTGGTCTTCTGTCTCGGCGCGGGACTGCTGATCGGTGTCGGGGGAGCGACCCTTGACGACCGC
The DNA here is from genome assembly GCA_036745995.1 of Acidimicrobiales bacterium. Classification (GTDB taxonomy): domain Bacteria; phylum Actinomycetota; class Acidimicrobiia; order Acidimicrobiales; family RAAP-2; genus RAAP-2. The sequence goes on from DAIOEY010000010.1 coordinate 23,005, forward strand.
GACGCGGTCGTGGGCGTGACGCTCACCGCCGCGTTGGGACTCGGCGTCCTGTTCATCTCGCTCTACAGCGGCTACGCCAACGCGACCTACTCCATCCTCTTCGGCCAGATCCTCGGCGTCTCGTCGAGCGACGTCGCCGTCGTCGCGTCGCTGTCACTCGGCGTTCTCGCCGTCGTGTCCTACGCGTATCGGCCTCTCCTCTTTGTCTCGGTGGACGCCCAGTCGGCTGAAGCTCGGGGACTTTCGACGCGGGCGATGTCGCTGCTCTTCATGACCCTGCTCGCCGTCACGACCGTCGTCGCGATCCAGGTGGTCGGGGTGTTGCTCGTCTTCTCGCTGCTCGTCGCGCCGGCGGCCGCCGCCGAGATGATCACCAACCGACCACTCGAGGCCGTGCTCTGGTCGACGTGCCTCGCCCTCTTGAGCGCCTGGTTCGGGCTCTTCCTCGGCGTGTGGATCGGCGGCCCGGTCAGTTTCTGGATCACGGCCCTCGCGTCGTCGGGTTACCTGCTCGCTCGACTTAACAACTCACGGCGCACCCGTCAAGCGCGGCGGGCCATTGCGTAACCTAAAGGCGTGAACCTCGACGCGCGTCTGCTGCTCGACGACTGTCACTTTCCAGCGGCCGGTACGCCCGTCGACCTCGCGG
>DAIOEY010000011.1:0-4447 GCA_036745995.1 Acidimicrobiales bacterium
CAGACGACGCCGGTCGACTTTCCTGGTGAGACCGGCGGACTACTCGTCAACGCGGCGCGCTGGCACGACAGCGACCAGGTCGCCCTGCCGATCGGCCAGGTCGACGCGGTACCGCCGATCCAGGTCCTCGATGCCTACAACGCGATCGCCAACGGCGGCGTCTTCGTTGACCCGAAACTCGTTCGTGGGTACGTGTACGCCAGCGGCGCCACCAAGGCACTGCCCGCCAGTCCCACACGCGAGGCGATCTCGCCCAGCGTCGACGCGACGATGGTCAAGATGCTCGAACAGGTCGTGCTCGCCGGCACCGGCACGAACGCGATCATCCCCGGCTACAGCGTCGCGGGAAAGACCGGCACGGCGTCCATGCCCTATCCCGGCAAGCCCCAACTGCTCACCGGTGACTTCAACGCGAGCTTCGTCGGCTTCGCCCCGGCGAACGCGCCGGTACTGTCGATGATCGTGGTGGTAGAGCGTCCCCAGACGACCATCTACGGTGGCGCCGTGGCGGCACCGGTCTTCCAAGAGGTGATGTCCTATGCCCTGCACCACTACGGCATCCCCTCCAACGGCACCGTCGTGAAGCCCTTGAAGGGCGCGGGCGCCAGCATCGCGTCGGACGTGACCTGATGCAACTCGGCGACCTGCTCGACGACGTCGCTCTCGACATGCGCGCGTGCCGCATCGAGGTCCTCGACGTGCAGATCGATTCGCGCGAGTGCGGCCCGGGTTCGCTCTTCTTCGCCGTACCCGGCGCGAACGTCGACGGATCCGCGTTCGCGCGCGACGCCGTGGCGCGTGGCGCGGTCGCGGTCGTCGCGACGAGCGCCCTCGTGCTCGACGTGCCGGTCGTGGTCGTACCCGCTTCGCAACTCGACGCACTCGTCGGTCACGTCAGTGCCGCGATCGTCGGCCATCCCGAGGTCGGCACCGAACTCGTCGGCGTGACGGGCACGAATGGCAAGACCAGTGTGACGACGATGGTCAGCGAGCTCGCCCAGGCCCTGCACTGGAACGGGGCCAGCGTCGGCACCCTGACCAACGAGCGCACGACGCCGGCGGCGCCGGAGCTCTTTCGAACGATGGCCCAGATCGTCGGTGACTTCGACGAACGACTCGCCCGATCGGTGATCGCGCTCGAGGTGTCGAGCCACGCGCTGGCCCAACGCCGAGTCGAGGGCTTGGACTTCGCGGTGGCGGCCTTCACCAATCTCAGCCACGATCACCTTGATTACCACGGTTCGATGGAGGAGTACTTCAACGCCAAGGCCCGGCTCTTCGGCCCCGAACACGCTCGTCGCGCGGTCATCTGGGTGGACGACCCCTACGGCGAGCGCCTCGCGGCCACGACCACGCTGCCGTCGTCCACGGTGCGTCGCGACGACGCGAGTGACGTCGCGACGACGTTGACGGGCACGACGTTCACGTGGCGCGACCACGTGGTCGTGACCTCGCTCGTGGGTGACTACAACGTCGACAACGCCCTCGTGGCGATGGCCATCGTCAGCACGCTCGGCGCCGGCGACGATCAGATCGCCGCGGCGATGTCGCGCGTGGTGGGCGTGCCGGGACGGTTCGAGGTCGTGGCGAGCGGCGACGTCGTGGTGATCGTCGACTACGCCCACACCCCGGAAGGGCTTCGTCGCCTCTTGAGTGACGTGCGCCGACTGACGCCACACGGCCGGATCCTGACCGTCTTTGGCGCGGGCGGTGATCGCGATCGGGCCAAGCGCCCCGAGATGGGCTCCGTGGTCACTTCTCTCTCGGATCTCACGATCGTCACCTCGGATAACCCGCGTTCCGAGATTCCGGATGCCATCATTGATGCAATCATGTCGGGAGTCGTGTCGGGTGCCGTCGTTAGAAGAGAGGCCGATCGCCGTCGCGCGATCGGCGCGGCGATCGCGTCCGCGTCGCCCGGTGACGTCGTGGTGATCGCCGGCAAGGGTCACGAGACCACCCAGACGATCGGTGACGTGGTCACCGAATTCGATGACCGCGTCGTAGCGTTGGAGTTGTTGAGGTGACGAGATGTTGAGTCTGATGGAGTCCGGCGGCGTTGGCTTTCTCTGCGCGCTGCTCCTTACGCCCCTTTGGATACGATTCCTGCGCCAGCGTTCCCTCGGACAGTTGATACGAGAGGACGGGCCCTCGACACACCACGCCAAGGCCGGCACGCCCACCATGGGCGGCGTCGTCATCATCCTCTCGGCGGTGTTGGGTTACCTCATGGGTCACGTCGGCACCTCGATTGACTTCACGCGAGCCGGGGTGCTGGCGATCCTCGTGACACTCGCCTCGGGACTCCTGGGACTGCTCGACGATTACCTCGCGATCCGCAACACCCGTAATCTCGGCCTCAACAAGCGCGGAAAGTTCGCCGGGCAACTGCTCATCGCCGCAATCTTCGCGACGCTCTCGATCTACTGGGTGCACACGTCAACCAATCTGTCGTTCACCCGCTTCTCCCTGCCGGGCTGGAACCTCACGGTCGCGGGTTGGATGTTGCTCGCGATCGTCGTCATCGTCGCGACGTCCAACGCCGTCAACCTGACCGACGGTCTGGACGGGCTCGCGGCGGGCGCCTCCACATTCTGCTTCGGCGTGCTGTCGATCATCGGCTACTGGCAGTTCCGCCATTTTTCGATCTACCACCTCCAGTCGTCCCTGGACCTCGGACTCGTCGCCGTGGCACTCGTTGGCGGCTGCCTCGGATTCCTGTGGTGGAACGCGGCGCCGGCGAAGATCATCATGGGCGACACCGGTTCACTCGCGGTCGGTACGGGGCTCGGCGCGCTGTGCCTGCTGATGAATCTCGACCTCTTGCTGCCGGTACTCGGGGGACTGTTCGTTGCCGAGACGGCGTCGGTCATTCTGCAGGTGCTGAGTTTTCGTCTCTTCGGCCGACGAATCTTCCGCATGGCGCCCTTCCACCACCACTTCGAACTGCGCGGTTGGCCCGAGACGACCGTGATCATCCGATTCTGGATCCTGGCGGGGCTGCTCGCGGCACTCGGCCTGGGCATCTTCTACGGTGACTTCTTGAAGATCGCGAAAGTGGTCTAGCGATGGCGAACCCCAATCGACTGATGTTGGATCGAGACGATCGTCGGACAACGGAGAACCCCCGTCGACTTCAAGGGGTCCTCCAGCCTTTGCCGCGTGGCAATTTCGCCGGACGCATGGTCTTGCTCGTGACCACCCTGATGGTGGCGTTCGGCACGGTCGCGGTCGCGAGCGCCAGTGAAGGTCAGGCGGCGGCGAACGGTGGCTCGACGTGGAGCATCGTGATCCACGACGTCGTCTACCTCGGCTTCGGGCTCTTCGCCCTGTACGTCGTCGCGCGCGTACGCCTCGATCGACTGGTCGCCAGCGCGCCGTTGCTGATCGGCGTGGGCCTCGCACTCTTGCTCAGCGTGAAGGCCATCGGCGTCACCACCAACGGCGGCAAGCGCTGGCTCAACCTCCACGTGATCTTCCTCCAGCCCTCGGAACTGTTCAAGCTCGCGACCGTGGTCTTCATCGCGTGGCTCGTCCAGCACCACCACAACGACCTCGACAATTGGAAGCACTTGGCGGTGTGGACGTTGCCGATATCCGTCGGCGGCCTGTTGATCGTGATCGAGCCGGACATCGGCACGTCGTCGGTCGTCTTGGCGGTGGCGTTCGTCATGTTGGCCGTGGCGGGTCTTTCGCGAAAACTCCTCAACCGCTCGGTGTTCCTCGGTTTGGCGGCCTTCGGTGCCTACATGCTCTACAAGCCCTACTCGGCGCGACGATTCTTCTCGTTTCTCCATCCGAACCAGAACCTGCTCGGCAGTGGCTACCAGTTGCTGCAGTCCAAGATCGGACTCGGAGCGGGCGGATTGACGGGACTGGGCCTGGGACACAGTCGAGAGAAATGGGGTTTTCTTCCTAATCCCCACACCGACTTCATCTTCACGATCATTGGCGAGGAGATGGGACTCATCGGGACACTCACGGTGCTCGGACTCTTCGTCTGGTTCCTCTTCGCCGCCACGCGCGTGGCCCAGCAGTGCACCAACGACGTCTACCGCCTCATCGCCGTGGGTATCACGACGTGGATCGTGCTCGAAGCGGTGATCAACATCGCCTCGGTGGTCGGGGGTTGGGCGGTTACTGGCATCCCACTGCCGTTCTTCTCCTACGGGGGTACCGCGCTCATCACCGAACTCGCCGCCGTCGGATTGCTCTACAACATCGCCCACGACACCTCGCGAGCGGGCGACGTCACGATTCGCGCCCACGCGGCAACCGCGTCGCGCACGCTGATCACTCGACGACCACCTCCGAGGTCCCCGCGCAGTTCGAGCCGACGGTCCCGCGATAGCCGCCAGGGGTACTAGTGACGGGCCCCATCGTCATCACCGGCGGGGGCACGGGTGGTCACGTCTTTCCGATGCAGGCCATCGCCGAGCAGTTGCTC
>DAIOEY010000011.1:4547-11462 GCA_036745995.1 Acidimicrobiales bacterium
GGGGCGCCCCTGCGCGACGTGATCGTCGAGCTCGACCGGTCGCCCACGGCGCGCGTCGCGATGCGCGCGGACCAACGCCCCCCCATCGAGGCGTCGCGTCACGTGGTCGTCGTGATGACCGGCTCACTCGGCGCGCGGAGTGTCAATCGCGCCGTCACGGAGTTGGCTCGACTCTGGTCGGACCGACGCGACGTGACGCTGGTGCACGTGACGGGTCGACGCGACTTCGATCGGGTGTTCTCGTCGCGACCGACGACGACCGGTCTCGACTACCGCGTCGAGGCCTTCGGCGATATGGCGACGCTCTGGGCTCTCTGCGACGTGGCGCTCTGTCGCGCGGGCGCGACCACGCTCGCCGAACTCTGCGCGCTGGGCATTCCCGCGATACTGGTACCGCTGCCCGGTGCGCCGGGTGACCACCAGACCTTGAACGCGCGCACGGTCGTCGCGGCGGGCGGCGCACGTCTGGTTCGCGACGACGAATGTCACGCGCCCACCCTCGCCGCGCAGCTGGATGAAATGTTCCAGGGCGATACGCTCGCGTCGATGTCCACGGCGGCGGCGTCGCTCGGACGGCGCGACGCGGCGGCCGCGATCGCGCGTGAGGTTTGCGACGTCGCGGGGCTGTCGTGAAGGTCCTCGCGCCGCGCGCGCGTGTGCACGTCGTGGGGGTCGCCGGCGCCGGCATGAGCGGCGTGGCGCGCCTGCTCGTCGAGATGGGGTGTTCGGTGAGTGGCAGTGACGAGCACGAGTCGCCGGTGCTGGGTGAACTGCGTGACGCGGGCGTTCACGTGTTCATCGGCCACGACGCGTCCCACGTCATGGACGCCGAGATCGTGCTCTGGTCGCCGGCGATCGACCCCGACAACGTTGAACTGGTTCGCGCGCGAGAAGGTGGCGCGACCATGATGGCTCGCGCCGAACTGTTGGCGGAGCTCGCTCGTCGCCAGCCCGTCATCGGTCTCACCGGCACGCACGGCAAGACCACGGCGACCTCGATGATGGTCAACGTCCTGGCGGCCGCGCAGCGCGACGATTCGCGTCTCCTCGGTGCGCCGGTGCGTGGCGTCGGCGCCAACGGACACTGGGGTCGCGAGTCGCTGATACTCGAGGTCGACGAGAGCTACGGTTCGTTCGCCCTGCTCGTCCCGAGCGCCCTCGGACTCTTGAACGTCGAGGCCGATCATCTCGACCATTACCGGACTCTCGACGCGCTCGAAGGGGCATTCGTGGGTCTCATCGAGCGGACCACGGGTCCGGTCGTCGCCTGGGCCGACGACGAGGGCGCGGCGCGCGTCGCGGCGAGGTCCGAGCACGACGTCGTCCTGGTGGGCCGAGGCGATCACGGTCCGTGGCGCGTGCTCAATCAGCGCACCGATCGGGCGCGCAGTTCGTTCACGCTGCGAGGTCCCGACGGTGACCTCGAGCTGGTACTGGCCGTCACGGGCGCCCACAACGTCGCCAACGCCGCCGTCGTCGCGGTCCTCGCGCTCGAACTCGACGTCGCCGCCTCCGACGTCGCCTCGGGTCTCGCTCGTTTCGCCGGCGTCCCACGGCGCTTCGAATTGCTCGGTCAGTGGCGAGGCGTCGACGTCTACGAGGACTACGCCCACCTGCCCGGCGAGATCAGCGCCACGCTCGAAACGCTGCGAGCCGTGGGTTACGAACGCGTCACGGCCGTGTTCCAGCCTCACCGCGTGACGCGCACTCTTGGTCTGGTGGCGAGTTTCGCGACGTCCTTCGGCGACGCGACGAACGTGGTGGTCACCGACATCTACCGCGCCGGTGAGGCGAATCCCACCCACGTCACGGGTGCGGTGGTGGCCGACGCCCTTCGCGACGCCGATCCGGCGCGTCACGTCGTCTACGCTGCGACGTTCGAAGAGGTCGCGGCCTCGCTCGAAGCACTGCACGGCGAGAGCGACGTCGTGGTCCTGCTCGGCGCCGGCGACGTCGCCTCCGTTGCCTCGCGACTCAGCGGGGGAGTGCGACCATGACCCTCGACGCGCTGATCGCCGCGGGCGCGGGTCGCGTCGAACAGCACGCGCCGTTCGGTGCGCGCACGACCTACCGAGTCGGAGGAACGGCGCGGGCGGTGGTGACACTGGCCAACACGAAGGACCTCAACGAGTTGGGACCGCTCGTCGAGGCGAGCGGGCTTCCGGTCGTGGTGCTCGGCAACGGCTCGAACCTGCTCGTCGCCGACGGTGCTCTCGACGTCGTCGTGGTGCGGCTCATTGGCGACTTCGCCGAACTGTCGTGGCGTGACGAGGGTGACGAGGTACTCGTCAGCGCGGGCGCCGGACTCGATCTCCCCGTCGCCGCGCGGCGACTCGCGGGCGAGGGCATCGTGGGCTTCGAGTGGGCGGTCGGCGTGCCGGGCACCTTTGGCGGCGCGGCGGTGATGAACGCGGGCGGCCACGGATCGAACATGGCCGCCAGCGTCGTGCAGGTACGCACGTGGCGCGCCGGCGCGTCGCGCAACTGGCACTTGCACGACCTGGACTACGGATACCGCACGAGCGCGCTGCCCCGGGGCGAACTGGTGACCGGTGTCACGTTGACACTCACGCGGGGTGACCCGACCGCCGCACGTGAGCAACTGAGCGAGATCGTCCGCTGGCGCCGCGAGCACCAACCCGGTGGCGCCAACGCGGGCAGCGTCTTTCGAAACCCCCACGGCGACCACGCGGCGCGCCTCATCGAGGTCGCGGGCGCCAAGGGTCTGCGCGTGGGCAGCGCCGTCGTGTCCGAGAAGCACGCGAACTTCATCATCGCCGACCCCGGTGGTCGCGCCCAGGACGTGTACGACTTACTGCGGACCGTTCGAGAACGCGTGTTGACGTCCTCGGGGGTCGAGTTGGTGCTCGAGCACCATCTCATTGGCTTCGGAGTCGATCCGTGAGTCGCCGCCGTCCGGTGAACGACGCGCCGAGGAAGGCCCGTGCGACGACGACGCGACCGGCGCCGAGCGCTCAAACGACGTCCGCGCCGTCGAAACGTGACCGGCCGGCGCCGCCGGCGAAGGCCCGTTCGAAGCGGCGCCTGCTCGGCCCTTTCGCCAAGGTCGTCGTGGTCGTGGGGATACTCGGGACCACGGTCGGACTCGCGGGTGAGTGGGCGCTGCACCAGCCGTTCCTCTCGGTCCAACACGTCCGGGTGATCGGGCTGCGTCACGAGAACGCGCCGAGCGTGCTCGCCGCGTCGCAGCTCGCGAGTCACCCCGCGATGTTCGACTTGAACTCCGCGTTGATCGAGCAAAGACTTTCGTCGTTCGTGTGGATCAAGAGCGTCACCGTCACCAAACACTGGCCCAGCTCGGTCGTGCTGACGGTGCGCGAGCGAACGCCGGTGGCGGTCGCCTTTGACGCGAAGCACCAACTGCACTACGTCGACGTGACGGGTCACGACCTCGGCGTGGCGCCGCTCGGCGCGAATCTTCCCACGCTCGTCTACGCGAGCGCGACCAACAAGTCGTGGCCCTTCCTGCGCGCGGGACGCTCCACCGCCTTCGTCGCGAGCCAACTGCCGCGGGCCTTTTCCTCCCAGGTCAGCGTGATCAGTGAGAACGCCGCGGGCGTCGTGTCACTGCGCCTCACGACGCCGGTCAGCTTCGTCCTCGGCCCGCCGACCGATCTTCGGGCCAAGTTCGTCTCGATCGCGTCGGTGATCGCCCACAGCACGTTGCAGGCCGGTGACGTCGTGGATGTTTCGGTGCCCGGCGCGCTGGCGGTGACGGGTCCCGCCCTCAAGTGAGCCGTGCCATTTGACCATTAACTAGGGGGTGACTAGCCTTCAGTGACATTTTGATCGCAAGAATCGTGACCCCCGCTGGCGGTGGGACACAATAGAAGAGTCAACCCAAGGGGAGTTCATGAGTCTGAGCCAAGGTAACTATCACGCCGTTATAAAAGTTATCGGTGTGGGTGGTGGCGGTGTCAACGCGGTGAACCGGATGATCACCTCGGGTCTTCGCAATATCGAATTCATTGCGGCCAACACCGACGCCCAGGCGTTACTTTTGAGCGAAGCGGACCTCAAACTCGACATCGGACGCCAATTGACGCGCGGTCTGGGCGCGGGCAGCGACCCCGAGATCGGCCGTCAGGCGGCGGAGGATCACCGCGCGGAGATCGAAGAGGCGTTAAAGGACACCGACATGGTCTTCATCACCGCGGGTGAGGGCGGCGGTACGGGCACCGGCGCCGCCCCGGTCGTCGCCGACATCGCCCGGTCCATGGGCATACTCACCATCGGCGTCGTCACGCGCCCGTTTTCCTTCGAGGGCAAGCGTCGCGCGACCCAGGCCGAAAAGGGCATCGAGGCACTGCGCGGCAAGGTCGACACGCTCATCGTGATTCCCAACGACCGCCTGCTCTCGGTGACCGCGGCCGACACGTCGATGCTCGAGGCGTTCAAGATCGCCGACGACGTCCTGCTCTCGGCGGTACGCGGCGTGACCGACCTCATCACGGTGCCCGGTCTCATCAACACCGACTTCGCCGACGTGAACACCATCATGCGCAACGCCGGCACCGCCATCATGGGGGTCGGCCAGTCGACGGGCGAAGGACGAGCGGTGAACGCCGCGCGAGCCGCGATCACGTCGCCGCTGCTCGAGGCGTCCATCGACGGGGCTCGCGGGATCCTGATGAACATCGTCGGCGGGTCCGGCGTGACACTCACCGAGGTCACCGACGCCGCCAACATCATCCACTCGGTCGCCCATCCCGACGCCAACATCATCTTCGGCAGCGTCATCGACGACTCGATTGGCGAGGCGGTACGCGTCACCGTCATCGCGGCGGGCTTCAGTAGCGACCCACGACCGAAGAACGCGCCGACGACCGTCGCGACACCGGTGATGACCGAAGGACCGCGCAGCGACATATTTGCCAGCCCCACCAACGACGACTTCTTTGACGTCGGTGGCGATGACGACCTCCCCAGCTTCCTTCGCTAGCGACGAACTGGCCCAGCGCGTCGCGGCGAACCTGGCCGAGGCTCGACGTCGCGTAATGGCCACCGGTCGCGTGCTCGAGAGCGTGCGCCTCGTCGCGGTGACCAAGACCTTCCCTTCGTCGGTCGTGCGCGCCGCGGCGGCGGTGGGACTGAACACCGTGGGGGAGAATTACGTCGACGAACTCGAAGAGAAGAGCCGCGCGACGCAGGACCTCGCTCTTCGCTGGCACTACCTCGGCGCCTTGCAGACCAACAAGATCGCCCGGATCGTCGCGGCCAGTGACGTGGTCTGTGGCGTGTCGAGGCAGAAGGAACTCGAGCGGATCGCTGCGCACCGCCCGGGCATGGCGATCTACGTCGAAGTCGACCACACCGGCGAGACGCAGAGGAACGGCGCCGCGCCCCGAGAGGTCGAGGCACTCGTACGTCGAGGTCGCGAACTCGAACTGGACGTGCGCGGCCTGATGACGGTGGCGCCCACCGATCCCGGTGCCGCCCGACGCGCCTTTGCCGCGACGACGGCCCTCGCGGACGATTTGGGGCTCCTCGAGCGCTCGATGGGCATGAGCGACGACCTCGAGGCCGCACTCGAGTGCGGGTCGACCGAAATTCGCCTCGGCCGCGCGCTGTTCGGGCCCCGGGAAGCCCGATGACGGGCCTGAGTAACATGGTCCAGAGCGCTAGAGCCGCGAGGAGACTTTGATGAAAGAACGAATGCGCAAGGCACTCGGATTCCTGGGCCTCATCGAGGACGAGTACGGCGAGTACGCCACCAGCGTGCCGACCCGTCCGTTCACGGACCAGCCCGAGTACGACGACGAGCCCGAGTGGTCACCTCCGCCCACGAGCAGCGGCGCGCGCCCGTTCCCGACGACGACCTCGGCGACCGGACCGGTCCGACCCTCGGCGCCCCTGCCTCAGCGGCCCGCGCCGATTTCGGTGATCGACGGCCAGAACCAGCCGGCGCGGATGCGCCCGATGCCGAGCAACCGGATCCGTACCCTCGCGCCGCAGTCGCACGATCAGGAGGTCGCCCTGTTCTTTCCCACCGAGTACAACGAATCGCGACGCCTGACCGACCTGCTGCGCAGCAATAGAGCGGTCGTACTCAACGTGAGCGACCTCGACGCCGAAACAGGGCGTCGGGTCGTCGACTTCGCGTCGGGTACGATCTACGCGCTCAACGCGAAGATCGAGCGTTTGGCCCAGGGCGTCTATCTGGTGCTGCCCCAGGGCACCCACGTTGGATCCGAAACGAAGGATCGACTTCGAGCGTCGAATTTTCGTTCGCTCGATAACGCATGAACCTGCTGCACACCTTGATTCAGCTGTACATCTTGGTGATCGTCGCCAGTGCGCTGTTGAGTTGGTTCCCCGCCTCGACGAGCTCGAGTGGACTCGCCACGACCCAACGCGTGCTGCGCACCATCACCGAGCCGGTGTTGCGTCCACTGCGCCAGATCGTGCCGCGACCGAACATGGGCGGCGTGAGCGTCGACTTCTCACCGATCGTCGCGATACTTCTGCTCGGCATCATCAACAACTTCATCTAGTGGCGAATTCACTTTTCAGTCGAAGTGGGGCGGTAGGGTGGCTGCATGGATAGTTCGGACAACGCACTTTCGGCCCTCGACGCCATTGACACCGTGGCCTTCAAGGTCGGTCTCAAGGGGTACAACGTCGACGAGGTCGATGAGTTCCTCGAGCGCCTTTCGGTCGAGACGCGACAGCTGAAGGACCAACTCCAACAGCAGCGCCAACAACTTCGCCAGGCCGCCGAGCGGATCAATCAACTCGAAAGTGGACGAGGACCGGCACCCGCGCCCGCGCCGTCCGCCGCACCGCCGTCCGCCGCACCGCCGTCCGCAGCACCGCCCTCCGCCGCACCGACACCACCACGTCTCGTGACGGCCGGTACGGGCCCCGAGCAGGTGACCGCGATGATCGCCATGG
>DAIOEY010000011.1:11562-23060 GCA_036745995.1 Acidimicrobiales bacterium
AAGGCCCTCAAGGAGCGCGAAGCCAAGGCCAAGGCCGCGGCGAAAGAGCACGAGCATCAGCGAAAGGCCCGGGAGAAGGCCGCGGCCGAGGCGAAGAAGCAGCGCGAGATCGACGCCAAACGCAAGGCCATCGAGGCCGACAAGCTCCGAAAGTTGCGCGAGATCGAGCGCCGCAACCAAGAGGAACTCAAGCGTCAGCAACGTCGCGAAGCCGAAGAGCGCCGCCGACTCGAGGCGCTCGAGCGCAAGATGCACTCCAAGCCGTACGGAAACGACCTCGCGTTCCTCGAGGAGTTGCGGGTCCTGCTCCTTGAGACGCGCGAAGCCACCGACAAGCAGATCGCGATCAGCGAGTCCGAGGCGAACGAAATGCTCGTCGACCGCGAGCGGCTTGAGTACGACGACGAGGATGGCAGCAGTGTCGCGTCGGACATTCAGCGCGACCAGTTGAAGGACTTCGCCGCGGCGCTGCGCCTGAAGGTCGACGAGATCGACGTGGCGCTGTCACGAATCGACGACGGAAGTTACGGCCGCTGCGACGAGTGCTACGAGTCGATATCCAAAGCCCGGCTCTTGGCGCAGTTGCCGGTCTTCACGTGTGTCTCGTGCCGAGCGATCGTCTAGCCCTTCGCGTCAACACCACCGTCGTGGTGGTGGCCCTCGTTATCACCGCCCTCGACGCCGTCATCAAGGCGTGGGCCCGCCACGCGCTGGCGACCCATGCCGTGCACGTAGCCGGTTCCATTTGGCTGCGACTCCAGTACAACTCGGGCGTCTCGTTCTCGTTCAATCAGTCCGGCCCGTTGCTCACGACGATTCTGACCGTGCTGATCGCGCTCGCGGTGCTCGTGCTCGGGCTTCGCGCGCGCCCGGGCGTGTCGGCCGTCGGGTTCGGCCTCCTGATCGGCGGGGGACTGGCCAACGTGATCGACCGCCTCTCGGCGAACCCGCATCGGGTGACCGACTACGTCGCGCTCGGCAACTTTCCGGTGTTCAATCTGGCCGACGCCTCGATCACCGCCGGCTTCGTCGTCTTGATGGTGGCCGTGTTGCGCGGTGAAAGGCTGTTGACCCGGTGAGTGACGACACGACGATCGATCCCTATGACGGTGAGGTGCTCGACCTCGTTGTTCCTCACTCGCTGCACGAGATCCGCGTCGACCGTGTGCTCTCGATGCTCACGGGTCTCTCTCGTTCCGAAACGAGCGCCATCCTCTCCAGTGGCGGCGTCATGATCAACGACAAGGTGGTCGTCAAGTCCTCGACCTCGCTCGAGGAGGGTCAACACCTGGTCGCGGTGTTGCCGGTTCCCGACAGTGGCGTCGTCGAACCCGATCCCACGGTTCAGGTCGACGTGGTGGTCGACGACCCCGACTTCGCGGTCGTGAACAAGGCGCCGGGTCAAGTCGTGCACCCTGGTGCTGGCCAACGACAGGGCACCCTCGTCGCCGGTCTGCTCGCGCTCTACCCCCAGATGCAAGAACTCAGTACCGAGGGACTGTGTGATCCGTTGCGCCCGGGCATCGTGCACCGCCTCGACAAGGGGACGTCGGGGGTCCTCGTGGTGGCGAAGACCCCCGAGGGGTACCTCAACCTGACCAACCAACTCGCCGAACGGGTGATGGAACGGACCTACCTCGGCATGGTCGAGGGTCACGTCGCCGAGAACCGCGGCGTCGTCGACGCGCCGATCGGGCGCTCGACGCGAACACCGACGCTGATGGCGGTGCGCTCGGACGGGCGTTCCGCTCGGACGGGGTACGAGGTATTGGCGCGCATTGACAAGCCGCACGCGATGACCTTGCTGCGACTACAACTCGACACCGGACGTACGCACCAGATTCGTGTGCACCTGGCGACCATCGGCCATCCGGTCGTGAACGATCCGCGCTACGGACACCGTCGCGAGAAGCGCCTCGTTGAGGACCGCTTCTTCCTGCACTCGACGACGCTCGCGTTCGCGCATCCCAGGAGTGGTGAGTGGATCACGACGAGCGTGCCGCTGCCCGACGACCTACGACCCCTGGTCCCGAAGGACGTTGAACTTTAGGCGTTCTCTCGTGCGGCGATGACGGTGTTGTCGCTTCGAAGGATCGACAGGGCCTCTTCTTCGGCGCGCCGAACGCGACGAACACCGATGTCCATCGCGGTGGCGGTCGCCTGGAGTGACAGGGGAGTCGTACCGTTCAGCCCGAAACGCAGGTTGAGCACCTCGCGCTGGAGGTCGGTCAACTTCTCGAGCGCCGAGTGCAACTCGTCGTCCATCATCGTCTGTTCGATCTCGCCGACCCAGTCGTGCTGACTGGGCGCGACGAGGTCGCCCAACGTCGTCGCCGAATCCGAGGACGCGGGCTGGTCGAGACTCGCGGTGACGCCCGCCAGGCCGCGCAGGCCCTGACGGACCGCCTTGGACATGCCCGTCGCCTCGGTGAGTTCATCGTCGGTGGGCTTGCGCCCGAAAATGGACGTCAACTCAGCCGTCGTCGCCTCGAGACGCTGCAACTGTTCGCCGACTTCAAGGGGGATGCGGATGGTGCGACCGTGCTGCTGGACCGCGCGCTGGAGCGCCTGGCGGATCCACCAGGTCGCGTAGGTCGAAAACTTGAACCCTCGTTCCCAGTCGAACTTCTCAACCGCGCGCAACAGACCGAACGTTCCCTCTTGGACGAGGTCGGTCATCTCGACGCCGCGGTCCTGGTAGCGGCGCGCCCAGTGCAACACGAGGCGCAGGTTGGCGGCGACCATCTGCTTCTTCGCCTCTTCGTCACCCGCGGTGACGCGCTTGGCCAACTCGACCTGCTCGTCGTAGTTGGGCATCGGGTAGCGGTCGAGGTCGCGCATGAGCAGTCCCAACATGTCGTTGGTGTTTACCGCTGATCGGCGGACAGTGGTGTTCATGGAATCTCCTCGTCGTTGCTGCAAAACCGTTCCTACCGGCTTTTACGTATTTCTCCTACCGGAACCTGAATATTTTACCACGTAGTAAATCATTGTTCAAGCCTTTAAAATCCCCATAAACGGCGGGTAATTGTTACGCGCTGTGGGTGCGGCGTGCTGGCTGGAGGCCACGAGCCTGGAGCACCATGTCCGCGAGCGTGAAGCTCGCTAGGTGCTCGCGCATGTGGTTACCAACGTCAGCCCAGACCCCGAGCAGGACACACTGGCCCTCGTGGTCGCAGGCCCCGTCCTTGTGCGGCTCACCAAAATCGCCCGCGACGATCGGACCGTCGACCGCGGCGACGACCTCGGCCAGCGTGATTGATTCGGCGGGGCGAGCGAGCACGTAACCACCGCCCACACCACGCTTGGAGCGAACGAGCCCTACGCCCTTCAAACTAAGGAGAATCTGCTCCAAATAGGGCTGGGGCAGTCCGGTTCGTTCGGCGAGGTCGCGCACCGAGGTCGGTGTCGTCAGATTGTCGCGCAACGCCAGGCTCAACAGGGCCCGGCTGGCGTAGTCACCTCGCGTCGATACCCTCATGGACCAAGTCTACTTTGATGCCGGCCCGCTCCAAGGTGGGGCGCTCGGACGGGCCCGGCCGTCTGGCAAACTGTGATGGTGGAAGATGAGCAGATTCAGAACGTCGCCGTGGGACCCGATGAGGTCCTGCCCCCTGGATTGCCCGAAGGGGACGCCGGGAGCGACGAGAACTCCGATTTCATCAGTCAGCCGGCCAAGGTCATGCGCATTGGTTCGATGGTCAAGTCGCTGCTCGAAGAGGCGCGCAGCGCCCCCCTCGACGAGGCGGGAAGATCTCGGTTGAAGGAGATCTACGAGCTTTCGGTCAGCGAGCTCGCGAGCGCGCTGTCCCCCGACCTGGGCGGCGAGTTGGCGCGCATGGCGATGCCCTTCTCCGCCGAGGTCCCGAGCGAGTCCGAACTGCGCATCGCCCAGGCGCAGTTGGTCGGTTGGCTCGAGGGACTGTTCCACGGCATCCAGGCCTCGCTCTTCGCCCAGCAGGCCGCCGCGGCGGCGCAGCTGGAGAAGATGCGCGAACGACCGCTCAACCCGGGCGCGAACGAACCGCGGTCGGGAACCTACCTCTAGGTGAAGCCGACACGGCGTCACGGGGTGGTACTAACGTTCAAATTCCATACGTGTAGTTTGCGCCTCGCGCGAAAGGGTTTGTTCAGCTAATGGCTGAAGGTTTCGTCCATCTCCACAATCACACCGAGTACTCGATGCTCGACGGGGCGGCCCGGGTGGAAGAGTTGGTGCTCGCGGCCAAGGCCGACGGTCAGCGCGCGATCGGGATCACCGACCACGGCAACCTGTACGGCGTCATCGACTTCTACGAGGCGTGTCGGACCCACGGCGTCACCCCCATCATCGGGCTCGAGGCCTACATGGCGGCCAACTCGCGGTTCGACCGTCCCACGCGTCGCGGCAAGATCGACGACACCGGTGGCGACACCGAAGGCGGTCAGAAGCTCTACCACCACCTGACCCTGCTCGCCGTCTCCAACGAGGGGTACCGTAACCTTCGCGAACTCTCGTCGATGGCCTTCCTCGAGGGGTACTACTACAAGCCTCGTCTCGACTGGGAGTTGCTCGAGCGCTACAACAAGGGGCTCATCGCCACGTCGAGCTGCCTCGGTGGCGTCGTGCTCCAGGCATTGCTGCAGGACAATTACGCCAAGGCCGTCGAGTTGGCGGGCCGACTCCAGACGATCTTTGGCCCCGAGAACTTCTTCGTCGAGATGCAGGACCACGGCATTCCCGAACAGGTCCGCACGAACCCCCAGTTGCTCCAACTCGCCAAGGACTTGAACGCACCGCTGCTCGCCACCAACGACCTGCACTACGTCCATCACGCCGACGCCGAGATGCACGACGCGCTGTTGTGCATCGGCACCGGTTCGCTCGTCGCGGACCCGAACCGTTTCCGCTTCCACAGCGATCAGCACTACCTCAAGTCCGCTGCCGAGATGCGCTACCTCTTTCGCGACCTGCCCGACGCGTGCGACAACACGCTCGCGATCGCCGAGCGCGCCGACGTCACGATCGAGTTCGACAACGACGCCTTGCCGCAGTTTCCGATACCCGACGAGTTCAAGGGCGCCACGCACAAGGAGGGCGCCAACCGCCTCTTGCGCGAACTGACCTACCAGGGAGCGCGTGATCGTTACGGTGACGCGCTGAGTAGCGAGGTGCGCGAACGCCTCGACTACGAGTTGAGCGTCGTCGCGGACATGGGATTCTCGGACTACTTCCTCGTCGTCTGGGACCTCATCCGCCACGCTCGCGAGAAGGGGATTCGCGTGGGACCCGGTAGAGGTTCGGCCGCGGGCTGCTGCATCGCCTACAGCCTGCGCATCGTCGACCTCGACCCGATTCGCTACGGACTCATCTTCGAGCGGTTCCTCAACCCGGGCCGCAAGCAGATGCCCGACATCGACATGGACTTCGACGAGCGCTACCGCGGCGACATGATCCGTTACGCCGCCGAGCGCTACGGCTCGGACCACGTCGCTCAGATCGTCACGTTCTCCACGATCAAGGCCCGCGCGGCAGTGCGCGACGCCGCGCGCGTGCTGGGCTACCCGCCCCAGCTCGGGGACAAGATCGCCAAGGCCATGCCCCCGCTCGTCATGGGACAGGACCTGCCCCTGCAGGCCTGTTTCACGCCGATGGCGGGCTACGAAGGTCGTTACGCCGAGGCGAGCGAGTTGCGTGCGCTCTACGACAGCGACCCCGAGGTGAAGCACGCCGTCGACGTCGCCAAGGGCTTTGTCGACAAGCGACGTCAGGACGGCATCCACGCCGCCGCCGTGGTGATCACCAAGGCGCCCGTGCTCGACTACGTCCCGGTCCAGCGCAAGTCCGGTCCCAACGGATCGATCGACGACGCGCCCATCGTGACCCAGTACGAGGCGACGGCGATCGAGAAGCTCGGCCTGTTGAAGATGGACTTCCTCGGACTGCGCAATCTCGCGATCATCGAGCGCGCCCTCGAGCACGTGCGGCGCCGTCACGGCGTGGACGTCGACATCGACCACGTGCCGCTCGACGACGTCAAGGTCTTTGACATGCTCAAACTCGGCAACTCAATCGGCATCTTTCAGCTCGAGGGCGACAAGATGCGCCAGCTCATGCGCCGACTCGCGCCGACCAGCTTTGACGACATCGCGGCCCTCGTGGCGCTCTACCGGCCGGGTCCCTTGAGCGAGAACGTCCACAATGACTACGCCGACCGAAAGAACCATCGCCAGGACGTCAGTTTCGATCACGTCGACCTCGAAGAGATCCTGGGTGAGACCTACGGACTGATGATCTACCAGGAAGACATCATGCGCGTCGCCACCAAGATCGCCGGGTTCTCGATGGCCGAGGCCGACGACCTGCGCAAGGCCTGTTCGAAGAAGATCCGCGAGATGATCCAGGCCCAGCGCGCGAAGTTCGTCGACGGTGCCGAACGCGAAGGGTACGGTCGCAAACTCGGCGAGACGATCTTCAACAAGATCGAGCCGTTCGCCGACTACGCCTTCAATAAGAGCCACGCCTACGGCTACGCCTTGATCGCGTACCAGAACGCGTGGTTGAAAGCGAACTACCCGGTCGAGTACATGGCGGCGCTGTTGACGTCGTTTCGCGACGACAAGGACAAGGCGTCGGTGTACTTGAACGAGGCGCGTCAGATGGGCATCACCGTCGGCGTGCCCGACGTGAACGAGTCATTCGCCGAGTACGCGCCCAGTCGCACGCAGAACCTCACGATCCTGTTCGGCATGGCCGCGGTGCGCAACGTCGGCGAGGCGCTCGTGGAGAAGATCGTCAGCGAGCGCGACGCGGGCGGTCCATTCACGTCGGTTTACGACTTCGTTCGCCGTGTCGACCCCGCCGTTCTCAATCGCCGTTCGATGGAGTCACTCATCAAGGCCGGAGCGTTCGACGGACTGGGCCTACCGCGACTGGGACTGTTACTCAAGATCGACGAGATCATCGACGTGACGCTCAGTCGTCGAAAGGATCTCTCGCTCGGCATCAGCACGCTCTTCGCCGCGCTCGACGCCGACGGGGACCGCGACGACTGGGAGGGCACCGACGTCGCGATCGGCGACATCGAGTTCGACAAGTCCGTGAAACTGGACTTCGAGCGCGAGATGCTCGGCACCTACATCTCGGACCACCCCCTCTACGAGGTCGAGGCGGCCCTCGTCGCCAAGACCGACGGTTCGGTCATCTCGGTGCGCGAGCGCGGCGACGAACTCGCCAAGGCCGGTCGGCCGATCACGGTCGGGGGCATCCTCGCCGAGGTGCAGATTCGCACCACGAAGGCCGGACAGCAGTACGCGCGCGTCGTGCTCGAGGACCTGGGCGGTTCGATGGAGATCAACTTCTCGGCGCGCAAGTTCGAAGAGTGCAGTGGCTTCCTCGCCAAGGACAACATCGTGCTCATCAAGGGGCGCCTCGACAACCGTGACGACGAGATCCGCTTCAGTGCCCTCGACGTCTCGCTCTTGAAACTCGAGCGCGGCGACGGCGAACTTCGCCTGGCGCTCGGACCCGAGGACCTCACGTCCACGTCGATCGCGACGTTGCGCGAGATTCTCTCTCGTTACCCCGGTAAATCACCCGTCATCGTCGAAACCGGCGCGACGGGCAAGATCTTCAAGCTGGGCCCCGATTTCAACGTGAATATCGCCAGCGTGGTGGGCGATCTTCGCTCGGAATTCGGTCGAAACATCATAAAGGCCTAGGCGAGTTTCGCGGGGCGGCGAACTCCCGTAGAATAGATACTTATGGCAATGACCGTCACCACGAAGGACACCACCGCCCTCAGCGACGCAGAACTCGCCGAGATGGCCGATCTCTGCGTCGATCGGGAGCCCAATTTCGACATTGGCTTCCTCTCCAAGCAACGCGAGGAGTGGGTCCTCGTGACCCACGCGCGCGAGGGGACGAAGTTGCGCGGCTATTCGTTCAGCACGCTCGAGCGCATCGGCGGCACGCCGTCGCTGCTCGTGGGTCTCTTGCTCGTGGACCGTAACGCCAAGTCCGATCAGACCCTGAAGGCCATCCTGCACGACCAGTTCCGCCGGGCGCTGTTGGCCTTTCCCGACGAGGACGTGCTGTTGGGTTCGCGCCTCACCTCGCCCGACGGCTTTCGTGCCTTCGCCGGTCTCGAGGACGTGGTGCCGCGCCAGGGCTACAAGCCCACCGGTGAGGACCGCGCGTGGGGCCGTCGCCTGGCCAAGCGCTTCGGCGCCGAGAAGGCGATCGACGACAAGACCTTCGTGATGAGCGTCAGCCCCGGACCGGTCGGCGGGCTCGACTACGTGGTCGCCAAAGCCGTGATTCCCGAAGGCGTGCAGGAGTTCTTTGTCGGGCTCGATGCCGACAAGGGCCAGCGTCTGGTGGTCTTCGGCTGGGCCATGGCCGAGTCGCTGGCGTCGTCGAAACTTCCGAAGTAGTCCCTAGCCTCGCGGCAGCAGGCCCGTGCAACTCTTGTAGCAGTGCCCGTCGATGGGCTGGGAGAGCGTCGTGAGCACGTAGGCAGGGCGAAAGCCCAGCGACGTCGCCAGGTCCTTGCCCGCGAGCGAGGTACGACGCGTCGCTTCGATCGTGCGAACGGCGTACGCGTCCTCACAGACCAGCCACACGTCGTCACCGAACCAGCCAAAGCGCACCCAGGTCGAACCGTCCTCGTGGCGGCGCAGCAACTGCGGTCCGCGGTCCGCGGCGATCAACGCGACGCTCGGACGCTCGCCGCGGAACTCCCAGTACGGTGCGCTCGGGCCGCGAAAACCGAACAGGGGTCCGTCGGCGGGCGTCGCGAGCTGTTCGAGCCACTTGCGCACCCGTCGCCCGCGGTAGGTCCCGAGACGTCGCGGAAGGTCGGCGAGCGTCACCGCCTCGGGCTGGGCGAGATCGTCGCGTTCGATGTCGTCGGCGAGTTGTCCCTCGACGACGTCAAAGGCCGCCAGGTCGGTCTCGAACCCTTGGGGCCAGGGTATGCGCCAGCGCACGATCGTCTGGGAGGCGAGATCGACCACCGTCGTGGTCTCGTTCGTCGAACCGAGCACCAAGCCGAACATCGTGCAACCCGGCGTGAGGTCGACGGTCGGGCGCTGGGGCGTGCGTTCGACGAGTCGCTTGCTGGCCCTCGCCGTTGGATCGCGGTTGAACAGGGCCATCAGCCGCGCACCTGCGCAAGCTGTTCGTCGAGATCCTCGAGCGTGGTGACCGGAAGTTGGCAGACGCCGCCGCGACAGACGTACGCGGCGGCGGTCGATCGCCCCACCAGGAGAGGTGACGCGCCCGAGCCGGTGACGAGGACGGTGCGTGGCATGTCCAATGATCGTACGTGGTCCGCGAGCGGACTGGCCGCTCCCGGCACCACGACCTCGACGCCTTCGAGTGCCCAGCCGGTCGCCGCCACGAGGTCCACCACGGCGCTCGGATGTCCGTCGATCAACGAAGCGCCCAAATCTACGAGGCGCTGGGCCACGCTCAGAGGACTCGAATCGCCGCCACAGAGGGCGAGGCGGGCGAGCGCCCGACAGGCAACGGCGTGGCTCGACGGTGTCGCACCGTCGAATATCTCCTTGGGTCGCGCGATCAGGTCGTTGACTTGGTCGCTCTGGGCGAACAGTCCACCCCCCACGCGCGCGGCGAGTGGCGTTGGGATCTCGCCGTCCCAGAAGTGGGCCAGCAGGTAGTGCGCCAGATCGTTCGCAGCCTCCAACCAGTAGTCGTCGCCGGTCAACTCGAAGGCGTCGAGGTTCGCGTCGAGCGTCCACGCGACGTCGCTGGCGGTCGCGTGGGCTTGTCGCTGCTCGGTGCGCCACCACGTCGCGTCACTGAAGTGGCTGTTCGCCAGCGTGTCGAGAAGTTCGAGGCCGGGAGCGACGAACTCTGCTTCGCCACTCACGAGCAGGGCCGACGCCAGCATCGCGTTCCATTCGAGGATGATCTTCTCGTCGCGTCCCGGCTGGACCCTTCGAGCACGCGCCGCTCGCAGCGCTTCGAGCGCGCCGAGAAGACCTTCGGGGGTCTCGAAGGGCTCGCCGTCGTTGAGGCGGGGGATGCTGCGGCCTTCGAAAAGGCCGGGCGACTCCACGCGCCATCGGCCGAGAACGCGAGTGAGTTCTCCCTCGAGTCCGGCGTCGGCGAGCGCGGCGCGCACCTCGTCGACGGTCCAGGTGACGTGCGAGCCCTCGACACCGCCGGCGTCGGCGTCGAGGGACGACGCGTAGCCGCCGTCGACCTTCAGATCGCTGAGCACGAAACGCAGCGTGTCGCGCGCGACCGCGCGCCACTGGGGCTCGGTGGGGAAACGGCGCGCGGCACGAGAGTAGGCGCGCGCGAGCAACGCCTGATCGCTCAGCATCTTCTCGAAATGGGGAACGTGCCACTGCGCGTCGACGCTGTAACGGGCGAAGCCGCCCCGGACGTGGTCGTAGAGGCCTCGTCGTGACATCGCCTCGAGCGTGGACGTCACCGCCGTGACGGCTTCGGCGTCGTCAAATTCGAGGAGAGCTTCGACGTAACTCGGTCGGGGGAACTTCGGCGCGTCGCCAAATCCACCGTCGGCGTCGAAGCGACTGACAAGCTCGCCGCGCAGGAGCCGCCGTGCCGCCGTGACGTCGAGCCTCTCGGTGAGCGGCGACAGGTGGTCGACGAAGCAGATCTCGCGCTCGAGCGCCTGGCGCAACTCGTTGGCCTGCTCGATCACGGCCTCTCGTTGATCGTTCCACGCGCTCGCCACCGCGGCGAGGAGGCGAGGAAACCCGACCTGACCGTGCCGGTCCGACGGGGGATAGTAGGTGCCCGCCATGAAGGGTCGCCCGTCGGGCAACAGGAAGACCGACATGGGCCAGCCGCCGTGGCCACTCATCAGTTGTGTCGCCGCCATGTAGAGGGCGTCGACATCGGGGCGCTCCTCGCGATCGACCTTGATCGCGACGAACGCGTCGTTCACCAACTGGGCGATCTCGGGATTCTCGAAGGACTCGTGGGCCATCACGTGGCACCAGTGACAGGCGGCGTAACCGATCGAGAGAAAAATCGGCCGGTCGAGACGTTGGGCCAGATCGAGCGCCTCGCGTCCCCACGGACGCCAGTCCACCGGATTTTCGGCGTGCTGGCGCAGGTAGGCGCTGGACGCCCCGGCGAGATGATTCATAGAGCGATGCTAGGCGCGACGAAATCGCGTCGGATCAGAACTCATCTGCGCGCGTTGACGTTCCCACTCGTCACGACGAATCGCCAGGATGACTTCGTCGGTCCATTCACCCTTGACGAATTCGTTCTCGACGAGGTGAGCTTCGCGCTGGAGACCCGCCTTCTCCAGGGAGCGGATTGACGCGTGGTTGCGACCGTCGCAGTTGGCAAAGACACGATGCAGATTGAACAGCGTGAAGCCAAGGACGAGCAGTTCCGCGTAGACCTCGGTGGCGAAGCCGCGACCGTGTACGGCCGGCAGCAACGATCCTCCGGTCTCGCCCTGGCGATGCTCGTTGCGCGTCCAGCGCAGCATGAAGTCGCCGATCAA
>DAIOEY010000012.1:0-22994 GCA_036745995.1 Acidimicrobiales bacterium
CTCGCCGAGGACCACGTCTCGGGCAGCGCGATGTGCGCCGTGTCGCCGTGGTGGGTGGCGAGGGCCGGTTCGCCGACGGTCGCCGTGTACCAGGCGTCGCCTCGAGGCGGAATCATGTACGCGCGTCTCTTCGAGCGCAACGTCGAGGTCGCCGGCATGGCACGCACCTTCTTTGGCGGCGACCTGCGCGCATGAGTGACCGTGTTCTCGGCCCCGGGCCTCGTACTCGCGTTCGTCGCCTACCCACGAAGGCGGCGTACGACAGCGCCACGGTGGAGGCGATACTCGACGAGGCGCGATTCTGCCACGTCGCCGCCATCGTCGAAGGACGGGCCCTCACGCTGCCGACCCTGCACGCGCGCGAGGGCCGCACCATCTACCTGCACGGCAGTCAGTCCAACGCGTTGATGAAGGCCGTCGTCGAGACCGGAGAAGTCTGCCTCTCGGTCGTCCTCTACGACGGACTCCGTCTCGCGCGCAGCGGCTTCGAGTCGTCGATCGCCTACCGGTCGGTGGTCGTCTTCGGGTCGGCCGACGTCGTGCTCGACGAGACCGAGAAGCGCCGAGTGCTCGATCTCTTCGTTGACGCCACCCTTCCGGGTCGGGCGGCCGAAGTCCGGGCGATGACCGATCAGGAACTGCGCCTCACGATGGTCGTTCGCGTGCACGTCGACGAGGCGTCCGCCAAGGTGTCGGCGGGTCCCACCGATGACGACGCCGACGACGTCGAGCTGTCGATCTGGTCGGGCACGGTGCCCGCACGCCTGGCGTTCGATCCGCCGATCCCTTCGAGCGACGGCGCGATGGCGAGCGGGACGATCGAGGTCCCGGCGTCGGTCCTGCGACTGACGAAGGAGACCTCGTGAGCGCCGTCGAAGGGCTCCGCCGTCAGATCGAGCTGATCGTTCCCGTCGACGAACGAGAACGTGCGGCCATCGCCCAAACGCTGGATCGACTGGATTGGCCCGAGAACCCCTTCGACGAAGAGGCCAGTGATCACCACCTCACGGCGTCGGCCTTCGTCGTCTCCTCGCGAGGGGTCGTCCTGCATCGACACCGGCGCCTCGGCATCTGGGTCCAGCCGGGCGGTCACGTCGACCCGGGCGAGTCGATCGAGGCGGCCGCACTACGCGAGACGAATGAGGAGACCGGACTGGTCGTGCACCACCTCGATCCCGTCGAGCTCTTCCACGTCGACGTGCACGCAGGCCCGCGTGGCCACACGCACTACGACCTTCGCTACGTCCTCGTCGCGCGGCCCGATGACCCGACGCCCCTCGAGGGCGAGAGTGCCGACGTGTTCTGGTTCGACTTCGCCGAGGCGATCAAGCGGTGCGAGCCCTCGTTGGTCCCGGCGCTCGAGAAGCTCCAGCGGGCGTCGAGCGAATGGAACGTGTAAGACTCGCTTCGTGAGTGACGTCGGCGCCCTTCGCGCCCTCATGGAGGCTGACCGATGGATCGACCGGGTGGGCGCACAGCGCACCCACCTGCCCGAGATCGCCGAACTGACGACCGTCGAAGACGAGCTTCGCGGACTCGCGAAGGCTCTCCACGAGGCTCAGGCCACGCAAGAACCGATCCGCACCGCCTACGAGGACGCGATGAGAGAGGCCGAACGGTTGCGCAAACGCGCGAACGACCTCGCGACGACGCTCTCGGCGTCGACGGCGAACGCCCGTGAACTGACGGCACTGCAGCGCGAACTCGAGCACGTGCGCGAACTGCTCGAACGCGCCGACGACGCCGAGCTGGATCTTCTCGTCGCCGCGGAGCCGCTCGACGAACTGGTGGCCGCCATCAAGGCCCGCGCCCAGCCGAGCGCCCAACGACGCCTCGCGCTCCAGGGCGAGATCACCCAACTGCAGGCGTCGCTCCTGGAAGAACTGGCGTCGCTTCGCGTGTCGCGGGTGGAACTGGCGAACGCGGTCTCGCCTGAGCTGCTCGCTCGCTACGACGTGGCCTTCGCGAGGGTGGGGACCTCGGGGGCGGCCCAAGTGGACGCCGGACGTTGCGACGGTTGTCGTATTGCCTTGTCGCCGCTGGATCTTGACCGTTGGAAGGGTCAAGCCGAGGGCTCGTTGATGAACTGTCCCGAGTGTGGACGCCTGTTGCTGCCGTGATCATCCTCGTTCGCCACGGCCAGACCGTCACCAACGCGAAGCGTCTCCTCGTCGGAAGAAGCGACCCCGAGTTGACGCCCCTCGGTCAACGCCAGGCCCAGGTCCTGCGGCCGCTGCTGGCCGACGTGACCGAAGTCTGGTCCTCGCCGCTGCAGCGCGCGCTCGTGACGGCCTCGATCG
Organism: Acidimicrobiales bacterium; assembly: GCA_036745995.1. Taxonomy (GTDB): domain Bacteria; phylum Actinomycetota; class Acidimicrobiia; order Acidimicrobiales; family RAAP-2; genus RAAP-2. Next base: position 2,301 of record DAIOEY010000012.1, read on the forward strand.
CCCTTCCGCACCTGGAGCCGACGGTGAAGGAGTCCTTCATCGAGGTCGACTACGGGGACCTCGACGGCCAACCGCTGTCGGCGGTGACGTACGAACAGTGGCAGATCTTCGAGACCGACCACCGACACGCCTTGGGCGGGGGCGAGTCGCTGGCGTCGGTTGACGAACGGGTACACGCCGAACTTGACGCGCTGCTCGGCGACGAGACGAGTCTCCTCTACGACAACCACCATCACCTGGCGATCGTGAGCCACGTGTCACCGATCAAGTCGGCCACGACCTGGGCGCTCGGCGTGGCGGGTTCGGTCGCCTGGCGCACGCGACTGGACAACGGATCGCTCACCACCATCGCCGTGCGCGGCGTCACGCCGGCGCTCGTTCACTTCAACCTGGTCCCTCCACTCGACTGATCAGCGCAGGGCCACGGCGATCGCCACGAAGTGCAGTCCCGCGCCGAGCAACGTGCAGGCGTGAAAGAGCTCGTGGTAGCCAAAGACCCGCGGCGAGAGGCGCGGGCGCTTGGCCCCGTAGAAGACCGCGCCGACCGAGTAGGCGAGCCCGCCGGCGACGATCAGGGAGAAGACCAGGGGGCCGCCGCCGCGGTAGATCTGGGGCATGACCGTGACCGCCGCCCATCCGACGACCAGGTAGGGCAGGGTGTTGACCCATTTGGGCGTGTCGAGGGCCAACTGGCGGATCGCGATACCCACGGCCGCGCCGCCACTGATGACGATGATCAGCACGACACGGATGGTGCCGTGCATCGTCAGGCCCGAAATCGCCAAGTAACTACCCGTTATCGCGAGGAAGATCGTCGAATGGTCGGCACGCTTCCAGGCTCGGCGCTTCGAGGGTGACCAGTTGACGCGGTGGAACAGCGCACTGGTGATCATCATCGATCCGACGCCCACCACGTAACAGAGGACCCAGGCCACCTGGGGCCAGGTGTGCGCGCGCACGAGCAGGATCGGCGAGCAGGCGAGCAGGACAACGGCACCGTACAAATGGAGCCAACCGCGCATCAGTGGCTTCAACTGCGCGCTGATCACGCTGGCGTCGGGCACCGTGTTCTTCACGCCTCCACCCTACGTTCGCCGAGCGAACAACACTTTGGCGTGGCCGCAGTGAAACGACGAAGCCCGCTCGCGCCGACGAATCAGTGCAAGCGGGCTCTCGAAGTTTGGCCCCCCCAGCCAATAGTGAAGAAATTAGCCTCCGGACAACCACTACAGTGTCGCAGTATGCCCATAAACAAAGGGTTGTGAGCAATTTCACATGAAGGGGTTCTCTTGAAACGTCGCACATTAGGCCAGGGCCTCGAGGTCTCCGAACAGGGACTCGGCTGCATGGGGATGAGCGAGTTCTACGGCGTGGGCGACGACGACGAGTCAATCGCCACGATTCACGAGGCGCTCGACCGCGGGGTGAACCTCCTCGACACCGCTGACATGTACGGCCCGTTCACCAACGAGCGACTCGTCGGGCGGGCCATCAAGGACCGGCGCGGCGAGGTCGTGCTCGCGACGAAGTTCGGGAACCAGCGTGGCGAGGACGGTTCATTCATTCGCATCAACGGCACGCCCGAGTACGTGCGCGCCGCCTGTGACGACTCGCTGTCGCGCCTCGGTGTGGACGTCATCGACCTGTACTACCAGCACCGCGTCGACCGCTCGGTACCCATTGAAGATACCTGGGGTGCCATGAAGTCGCTGGTCGAGGCCGGAAAGGTGCGTTTCCTCGGCATCTCGGAGGCCTCGTCGGCGACGCTGGAAAAGGCCCACGCGGTCCACCCGGTCGCCGCGTTGCAGAGTGAGTATTCGCTGTGGACGAGGGACCCCGAGGACGGCGTACTGGACACCTGTCGGCGACTCGGGATCGGCTTCGTCGCCTACAGCCCTCTGGGTCGAGGCTTCCTGACCAACGAGGCGAGCAATCGAGAGGGCACCGGCGAGCGCGACTACCGAAAGAACCACCCGCGGTTCTCGGGTGAGAACTACGAGGCCAACCTGCAGCTGGTGACGAACCTCGAGTCGTTGGCGACCGCGAAAGGCGTCACGGTCGCCCAGATGGCCCTGGCGTGGGTGTTGTCACGCGGCGCGGACGTGGTGCCGATTCCGGGTACCAAGCGCCGCAAGTGGCTGCGCGAGAACATCGAAGCGAGCGAGATCTCACTCAGCGCCGACGAAGTGGCGGCACTGGAGGCGGCGGTTCCGCGGGGATCGGTTGCGGGTGACCGTTATCAGGCCGCCGGGATGAAGAACCTCAACGCCTGAGTACCCCGAGCGTCCGTTCGCGCAGTTCGAGCACCTCGTCGCACCAGTCCATGACGTCCGCGTCGTGCGTGGCGACGATCACGGTGGCGCCCGTCTCTTCGAGCAGTGAAAGGACCGCGAGGGTTTCGTCGCGCCCGAGGCCGCTGGTGGGTTCGTCGAGAAGATAGATCGACGGACTCGTCGCCATCGCGCGCGCCAGGGCGACGCGCTGTCGTTCTCCCCTCGAGAGTTCGTCCCATCGGGTGCTCGCTGAGGCGTCGATGCCGAGTCGACTAAGGTCGTTGACCACGTCGCGACGGGGTGTTCGACCGAGCAGCACGACGTCGTGGGCGAAACCCCGCGTGAGACCCGGCTCGCTCGCCAGATAGATGAGGTGACGTCGCAGGACGTCCTCGTCGACGTCCATCAAGGGCGTCGGTCCGACGTGGAGCACGCCCTCGTCGGGCGAATCGAGTGCCGCGAGGGCGCGCAGCAGCGTGGACTTGCCCGAACCCGACGGCCCGGTGAGCGCGACCCGGCGACCGGGAGCGATCGAGAAGGTCACGCCGCTGAGGATCTCGCGCTCGTCCTCACGCAGTGTGAGACCCGTCGCGTGCAGCGTGGTATCACTCGGCCACGGCGCGCTCCCCTGTCGCGGCGCGGCCTCGAGGTCTTCGAGTCGATCGGCGGCGGCGCTGACCGACACGGCGGTGTCGAGGGCGTGGCGCACACTTGACAGCGTTTCGAACGACGAGAGCGCGAGCAGGGCCACGACGACGATCCAGGTGGGCGAGGTGGCGGGGTGTCGAGCGGCGAGGGCGGCGAGACTCGCACCACCGACGACGAACGCGACGCCGTTCGACGCGCGCCGCTGTTGACGGAGCGTCTGTTCGGCCTCGTGCAGTGCGTCGCGACTTTTCCGCGACCGACGTTGCACGAACTCGTCCGCGTCGAGCAACGAAAGTTCCGGTGCCACCGCGCTCAGCTCAACGAGGGTCGCCTGATAGGCGCCGCGAGCCCGACGCAGTGAGCGGTCGGCGCGCACGAGCGGACCGAAGTTGGCCAGCAGTCCCGCGACGCCCAACACCTCGAGAAGGGCGAGGATCCCCGCGTACGTCCACCACTGCCCGTGTGGCGGCAAGAGTCCGATCACGACGTCCGCGACCAGCGCGGTCGCGAGGGAACTGATCCCCGGCAGCACGCAACGCAACCACAGGTCTTGCAGTTCATCGGTGTCGCGCAGCGATCGCTCCAGCAGGTCGCCCGACGCGAAGGTCCGCCACCGTCGGAAGTCCCAGAGGCCGATCGACGCGACGAGCCACTTGCGCCAGCGAGTAACCGCCCGGAATCCCAGTCGGTGCGCGCTGAGTCGCTCGTTGAATCGGATCGGCGAGCGCAGGAACGCGAAGAGCTCGATCACGATGAGCACGCCCGCGACCGCGCGAAGGCCGGGTCGCGTGGCGCTGACGACCAACAGCGCCACCGCGCCGACGAAGAGTCCGACCGAGGTCAACGACGCGAGGAGACCCGAGAGGAGGGCGCGCAGCAACGCGCCGCGCGGCGGTTGGGAACGGCCCAGCCAGCGCAACAGGCGTCGAAGGTCGTCGTTCACGGGTGGATCTCGATGCGCGAGAGGGTGTCGTGCAGCAGCGGCGTGTCGACGGTCGCCTCAATGATCGCCAACTGCGGGTGACGATCGAGCACGTGGGTAACGGCATCACGTGCGGACCCGTCGAGGACGCCGGCGACGTCGTCGATCACCAAGAGGACGGGATCGGCCAGGAGACAGCGCGCCAGGACGAGACGCACGCGCTCGCCGCTGCTCAGCCCCCGCCCGTCGGCGAGCAACGGCGCCGTGAGGTCCTCGAACCTCGCGCCCGAGAGGCCGAGGTCAGCGAGCAGTTGACGCACGCGATGTTCGTCGAGGTCGGTGCCGAGGGTGACGTTGTCCCAGAGGGACCCCGCGAACAGTTCGCTCTCGGCGCTGACGTGACCGACTCTCGACGACGTCCGCGCGACGGTGCCCGCGAGCGGCTCTCGCCATCCGAGCAACGTGTCCAACAGCGTCGTCTTGCCGCTGCCTGAAGGACCGGTCACCAGCGTCCGGCTCGTGGGGCGAAGGTCCAGATTCAGCGGCGTGGCGCTGGTCGTTGTCTTGAGATCGATTGCTCGCACCAGACTGTCGCTCGTCGACGCTGCCTTCGACGCTCGGACTGCGCTCAACAGGTCCAACGACGAGGCGGCGTCCTCGCGACGATGGAATTCGGATCCGTAGCGGCGAACGAACGTGAAGAGTTCGCTCGTCGCCAACACCGCGATGAGCGCGTGCGTGAGGGTGATCCGCCCACCGAGCAACGCGAATCCGACCACCATCGCGACGAGCCCGATGCTGACGCCGCTCAGGAACTCGGTCACGAGCGATGATTCGAGTGCGACGCGGATCGCGCGAAGCGCGATGGCGTGTTCGGAGTCACTGATCGCGCCGATCTCGTTCGCGCCGTAGGCGACCGCGCCGAGCGCCCGCAGTTCGGGTGCGTGATGGAGTAGTTCGAGCTGGCGCGACTCGAGCAACGCGCGACGCTGTTGGTACTCGTCTTCGAGCGCGGCGCTGCGCGTGCCCGCACGTTGGTAGAAGGGCACCGCGAGCGCCAAGAGCACGACGATGATGAGCGTGCTGAGCCAGCCCGCCGCCCAGAAGACGACCACCAGTCCGAGCATCGAGACCCGGGCGCTGGTCTCGAGGACGCTGAGCGCCGGCGCCAATGACGCACGTTCGACCGCGAGGGCGAGGTCACCTCGCCCTCGGGCCCCCTCTCGCTGGGGCTGGCGAAAGTGGTCGACGAACTGACTTCGCCACTGTGTGCGGATGACCCGGGCCGCGCGGTCGGTCCATTCGTCGCCGAGGAAGTTCGCGGTCCATCGGACCGCGAGGACACCGACCAACTGCCACAGTCCGGCGCCGATTCGACGGTGCGCGAGATCGCTGAGGGCGAACGCGGTGACGACCGAGAGCCCCAGACCCACGAGGGCGTTGAACGCGCCGAGCAATCGGGTGGTCATGCGGTACGTGTGGACCGTCAAGGGTGGAGACGTTACCGAGGACACCTCTTGATGCTAACGAGGACGTCGAGCGCTACAAGGGGTCATCGCGGTGCGCCAAGTGGCGAGCGGGTCCATTGAGCCAGTCACGCAGTGCCTTGGTAGCCCGACAGTCGTCCTCGTTGTACTCGAGGATGCGCTGGCGCGCGGCCTCGGCGAGGATACCGTCGTCGATCGCCTCCTCGTACCAGATCATCGAAGCCTCGCCGCTGGGGTTGACGTCGCGCCACCGAAAGCCCGCCGCGCCGGCCAGTTGCTTCAGTCCGAGCGGGCCCTCGGTCTGCACCTGACGCTTGGCAACTTCGTGCAGGTCAATCCACTGTGACGGCGACGTGCGACGGAACTCCTCGAGATCGGCCATCGATGGTCCGTCGTCGAGTGGCGTCGCGACCGCCCGGTTCATCGCGCCGTCCTCGGCCTGGGCCCAGAAGCAGTACGCGGCGACGCTACGACCCTGCGCGTCACAACGTGCCCGCAGATCTCGCAACCACGACCAGAAATCGGCGAAGATCGTCGCCTCGGCGTGTGCGTCGAGTTCACCCCATTCGACGAAGGAGCGGTAGCCCGGTTCGATGCCCTCGACCACCGTATTGAGCGTCACGTACGCGCCCCACAGGTAGGTCGCCTCACCGTAGCTCTCCATGTCGACGTCGACTTCGACGTCGGCGGTAGGACAGCCGACCTCGTCGACGTTGACCGCACGAAGCGAACTACCGCGAACGTGGGCGCGCGCCCGGTAGATGAGATCGTCGAGTCTCTCGATATGGCGGCCGAGGTGGTCCTCGCGCTCGAAATCGACGTGCGGCGTGACGACCTTGTTCCTCGCCATATGGGCGCGCACCGGATCGAGCCGAGCGAGTTGGTCCCTCGTGACGATACCGTGCTCGCGCAACAGGAGCTGTTGCTCGAGACTGGTGAACCGGGTCAGCGAGACGTCATCGATCGCTTCGAGTTGCTCCTCGCAGTGCGCGCCAAACGGGCACTCGAGACATTCGCGGTGCCAGTAGGGCGAGGTGGGGAAGTCGCCGTGCGACGCGAGCCACTCGTCGTGAGCGTCCACGACGGCGAGACGCTGGGCGTAGAGCTGATCGTAGGTCGCGAGGTTGAAACGCGGATAGTTGTCGCCGGCCAGATCGAACCACCACACCTGGCGGTGACGGTCGATCATCGCGACGCGTCCGCCTGGATCGGCGTGACCGAGGGCGAGCAAGACGCGCGTGGCGTGGGCCAGGATGATGCCGTTGCGCGTCACCGTGAGCGTCGAGCGTGCGCCGACACCGTCGGTGTAGACCGCGTCGCCGGGCGTGAGACCCTTGAGCGACCCCTCGAGCGTTCGCCGCGTGGTCGCCGACTCCGTGACCTCGTTGTTCTTGATGATGACGGGCGCGTAGACGTAGGCTTGGTCGACGCGCCCCACGCGCACGAGGCACTGCACCGTGGTTCGACGTTGGCCTTCGCGATCGGTCGCCAGACGCGGTTGAAAGATCAGTTCCGCGCCGGCGTCCATCAGCGTGGCCGTTTCCTCGGGGCTCGTCGGCCACGCCGCCCCTGGGTGCAAGACGCGCAACTCCTCGAGCGTGTCGCGCCGGTGGTTCTCGGCGTCGCGACGTCGTCGATCGATTTCGGGACTCGTCGGGGGTCGTTGGAAGGGGAACGGCGTGCCTCGACTCAGGGCCACTCGGTGAACGCAGGCGATGATTTCGTCACCGCGCAAAGGAGTCGCCACGCTGCAGAGCCTACGACGCCAGTGTCCCCTCATTACGCCAGCTCTGCCAGAGCGACGCGTACTCGCCGTTCCGTGCGACCAACTCGTCGTGCGTTCCCAATTCCGCGATCTCGCCGTCGATGACCACGCAGACGCGGTCGGCGTCGTGGGCGGTGTGGAGTCGGTGCGCGATGGCGATGACGGTGCGTCCGTCGAGAACGGCACTGAGGGAGCGTTCGAGATGACGCGCGGCACGCGGGTCCAACAGCGCGGTGGCCTCGTCGAGCACCAGGGTGTGGGGATCGGTCAGGACGAGGCGCGCGAGAGCGAGTTGCTGGGCCTGCCCGGGTGTGACCGCGAAACCCGTCGTGCCGAGTTCGGTCGCGAGCCCCTCGGGCAGCGCGCGCACCCAGTCGATCGCGTCGACGGCCTCGAGCGCGCGTTCGATCTCGTCATCGGTCGCGAGCGGCTTCGCGAGGGCGAGGTTCTCACGGACCGATCCGATGAAGATGTGGTGCTCCTGGGTCACGAGCGCCACGTGACGGCGCAACATCTCCAGTGGCATCTTCGCGAGCGGCACGTCGCCCACCGTCACCGAGCCGCTTCGCGGCGCGTCGATACCGGCGAGCAGTCGCCCGAGCGTGGACTTTCCGGCACCGGTCGGTCCAACGATCGCGAGACGTTCACCTGGTCGCACGGTGAGCGACACGCCGCGCAAGACGTCGTGACCGGCGCGGTACGCGTAGTAGACGTTGTCCACCGAGATGACCTCGCTCGTCGGCTCCACGCCCTCGGTGGGTCGATCGTCGTGGACAACGGAGACCCCCACGAGGCGGGCGAGTGACGTTTGGCCGATCTGCAGTTCGTCGAGCCATGAGACCACGCGGTCTATGGGATCGTTGATCTGGACGACGTAGAGCGTCACCGTCGTGGCGGCGGCGATCGTGATGTGGTGGTGCAGCGCCAACCATCCGCTCCACCCCAGTGTCGTCGCCACCGCAATCGCGAATGCCGTCTCGATGGTCGGGAACCAGACCATCCGCATCAAGAGGGTGTACAGCTCGGAATAGAAGGACTCACGAATGTTGGCGTCGACGCGGTGACGCTGGCGCGGACCGAGCCGGTGCGCGTCAATGGTTCGTGCCCCTTCGGCCGTCTCGGCGACGGTGCCCGAAAGTGCGGCGTAACTCATCCGTTCACGCATGTAGCCAGGCTTCGCGAAATGGAGATAGTGCTTGGTGGAAAAATAGAGAAACGGTAACGACACGAGACTCGCGACCGCCGCCAGAGGACTCACGAGCATCATGGCGACCAACGTCAGACCGGCCTGGACCAACGCGACGAGCCACTCGGGCAGGGCGAAGCGCACCGTGCGCGAGAGCGCCTCGATGTCGTTGGTCGTTCGGCTCAAGAGGTCGCCCGTGCCGGCGCGCTCGACGTCGATGAGTGGCAGGGCCAGGACGCTCGCGAGGAACTCCTCACGCAGTTGGGCGAAGACCCTTTCGCCCAGAATGTAGCTGCGACGTCGGGCGAGAAACGAGAGCCCGGCGTAGCCGATCGAGGACGCGAAGAGACCTCCGACGTACCACGAGATCTTCGATGAGGTCAGGTGGTGTTCGACCGCGAGATTCGTGATGTTGCCGATGATCCAGGCGGGAATCAGCGCCATCACGGCGGCGAGGCCGTAGAGCGACAGCATGCGAACGAGCGCGCCACGGTGCTGGCGGATCAGAACCCGGGCGTGGGCGCGCACGACGGCGCTGTCGGCGATGGGAAGCTGACTCACGACGCCTCCTCTCGCAGCACGACGTGACGGTAGGTCGACGAGCGACGCAGCAGGTCCTGGTGCGTGCCGCGATCGACGACGTGTCCGTCGAGCACGACGAAGACCAGGTCCATCGTTTCGAGCAAGAGGGGACTGGTCGTCGCGATCAACGTCGTGTGCGAGGAGCGAATCGCGCGGAGGCGTTGGGCGATGCGACCTTCGGTGTGCGTGTCGACGGCGGACGTGGGCTCGACCAGGATCAACAGGTCGGCGTCGCTGAGCACGGCCCGGGCGAGACTCAGGCGCTGTCGTTGGCCGCCCGAGAAACTGCGACCGCGTTCTTCGACCTGGGACGAAAGTCCGGCGTCGAGGGCGTCGAGGATGTCGAGTGCGCTGCAGGCCTCCAGTGCGTCAAGAATCCGTTCGTCGCTTAACGTTCCGTGCGGGAAGAGCTCGAAGCGCAGTTCGCCGGAGAAGAGGCGCGGTTCGACGTCGCTCACGACGACGTTGCGGCGGGTGTCGGCGACCGAGAACTCGCTCAACGGCGTACCGTTCACGAGGACCTGATCAACGTCGGGAACGAAGCGACCGAGGCGGTCGCAGAGTTCGGACGCCTCGGCGGGCGTGGCGGTGACGACGGCGACCAGCTGGCCGCGCCGCAGGAGGATGCCGCTGCGCAGGTCCTCAAAGGTCTCGATGGACGATGGCCACGGTCGTGGCGAGGGTGGCTCTTCAATGAGCGGGGTGACGTTCAAGATGCGCAGCACCCGACCGGCGCCGACGTAGGCGCGGGTCGTGGCGATGACGTACTCGATGGCGGTGCGCAACGGCGTCGTGAGGAAGGTGGCGTAGCCGTAGAACGCAACGAGCTGACCGGGCTGCAGCGTGCCGCGCATGACGTCGCGCGCGCCGAGGAACGTGACGATGCCGGTCAGCACCGCGGGCAGCAGTACCTGACCGGACTCGAGTCCCGCCTGGGGCGAGGCGATGCGGTTGCCCGAACGGCGTACCAGGTCGCTCTGTCGTTTGTAGTTGGAGAGGAACACGTCCTCGCCGCCGACGCCGCGAAGGATGCGCAGTCCCGCCACCGTGTCCGAACCCAACGCTGCTAGACGTCCCGCCGCCTCACGTTGGGCCGCCTGGGCCGCGTGCAGCGGTCGCATCAGCGGCGTCGTCAGCGACGCGAGGATCGGGACCCCTAACAAGACGATGAGACCGAGTTCCATCGACGTTGAGAGCAAGATGAACGAGACGACGATCCACGCGATAACGGCGCCGACGAAGCGAGCGAGGACGTCGAACGCCCCACCGATGCGCATCGCGTCCGCCGCGACCGTGTTCACGATGTCGCCCGCGGGTATCTCATCGGTCAGCGCGGTGCCGGTCGTTGAGACGTGGCGACCGATCAGCTGGATGGTGCGGTACGTCGCGTTCATCCAGTTCGTCACTGCCAATTGGTGGCGCAAGGCGCCACAGAGAGCCTGGAAGAGGCCGAGGAGCACGACGACGCCGACCCACTTGAACAGCTCGCTCGCGCTGTGGCGTGCGACGCCGTGGTCAATGGCGGCGCCGACCGCGGTCCAGAGCAGCGCCTGGCTGAGCATCCAGCCGATCCCGAAGAGGCCGTTGAGCGTCAGGAGTCCCAACTGTTGACGGGCGAGCCACGTCAGGTAACGCCTGGGCGAACGTCGATCGGGCGTGCCGGGATCGGCGTGGGGGAGTTCGTGGTACGGCAGGTGTAACACTTCTCGTTCCCCCAATTAGTTATGTGGATGATGAGTCGACCTGTAAGCGGGGTTCTGTCCACCTTCCTTGCGGAAGGATGGGCGGCCATCCATCTCAGCGATCTACCTTGGGAGTGCCTCGTTTCCGAGACACGCGGGCCGCGTACTCCCACGTTTGATCTTGCTCCGGGTGGGGTTTACCAAGCCACCTTGATCACTCAAGATGCTGGTGCGCTTTTACCGCACCGTTTCACCCTTACCTGTTCCTGGTCACCCAGGCCATCGGCGGTCTGTTCTCTGTGGCACTGTCCTGCACGTCACCGCGACTCACGTTTCGCGAGCACCCTGCCCTGTGGAGCCCCGACTTTCCTCACTGCCTGTTGCCAGTCAGTGCGGCCGCCCAGTCGACTCACCATCCGTCATCAGTCTTACACAGGCGGGTGCGCCGGGCAAGAGTCGTCGGCCGGTTAGGGCGGGCGATAGCCTCTCGTCGTGGTTCTTGATCCGGCGTCCAACGACGACCCCATCCTCGAAGTAGGCGAGTTCTACCAACTCCTCACGGCGCAACTCGAATCGGCCTACGGACGGCGCCACCCTTGTTGGGTCCGCGGCGAAGTCGCCAAGGTCTACGAGAAGACGCACCTCTACGTCGACCTCGTCGACGCCGGGTCGTCCGCGTCCGACACCAAGCGGCCGGTCCTCAACGCGCACTGCTGGGCCTCGCAGTGGAACCCCCTCAAGCGCAAGTTGGCGAGCGACGGCGTGACGCTGCAACCCGGCACCGTGGTCAACTTCTTCGGCTACGTCGACGTCTACGCCCCTCAGGGTCGGATCGGTTTCACGGTCACCGAGATCGACGTGGCCGGTCTGCTGGGCGACGTGGCGCGACGACGCCAGGAACTCATCGCCCGACTGCAGGGTGAGGGCCTGCTCGAAGCCAACAAGCGACTGGTCCTCACGCCCGTGCCGCTGCGCGTCGGTCTGGTGGCGAGTCCCCAGACCGAGGGCTTCAACGACTTCACCGGTCAACTCCTGCACTCGGGGTACGGCTTTGACGTGGTGCTCGTCACGACCTCGGTCCAGGGTGACGCGGCGCCGGCGCAGATCGTCAACGCGATCGAACAGCTCGACGCCGGGAAGGTCGACGTCATCTGTCTCGTGCGCGGCGGGGGGTCCAAAGGCGACCTCGCGGCCTTTGACGACGAGCGCGTCGCCCGGGCGATCGCGGCGTCGACGACACCGGTCTTCACCGGCATCGGTCACACCGGCGACGAATCCATCGCCGACCTCGTCGCTCACACGCGCGCGATCACGCCCACGAAACTGGGCGAGGAGATCGTCGCGCTGGTCGCCCAGTGGCATGAGCGCAACGTTCGCGCGAACGCGAAGAAGGTCCTGAGCGCTACCGAGGCGCTGATGGACGAAGCGACGGAGTACCTCGCCGAACGGCGTCGCACCATGATCTTCGCGGTGCGTGACCGGCTGCGTGGCGAGCGGCGTCACCTCTCCTCGACGCGCGATCGTTTGATGATCCAAAGCCAGCACGTGCTCTCGAGCGCGGGTCAGCTGCTCACGAGCAATCGACAACTGCTGAGCGCCTACGATCCGACCAGACGTCTGGCGCAGGGTTGGTCCATCGTCACCGGCGCCGACGGATCGGTCGTGCGTTCGATCGGCGATCTGGCGATCGGTGAGGTCGTGCGCGTGCGCGTGAGCGACGGGTCGTTTGACGCAGGTGTCAAGGAGAAGAATGGAGCGACGTGATGAGCACAATCGGTGACTGGAACGAGGCGGCGACGGAACTGAACGCCATCGTGGAATCCTTCGACGAGGGCGAGGTGTCGGTCGACGAACTGTTCGTCAAGCTCGAACGCGCCACCGCCATCATCGAGGCGCTCGAAGCGCGCTTGGACGCCACGAAGGCCAAGGTGGAAGAACTCGCCCCGCGCATCGCCCGGGTGGTTGACGGGCAATGAGCGACCGTTTCTACTTTCGCCAATTGCTCGCCGGGCGCGACTTCGCGCGCGACGACGCGGTCGCGACGGCGATGGTCAACTTCGTCTACGCCATGGGAGACAGAGAGAGTGGTGAGGCGCTGCTGGTTGATCCCGCGTACCGTCCCAGTGAGCTCGTCGCGCTGGTCGAAGCCGACGGGATGAAGGTCACGGGCGTGCTCGCGACCCACTACCACCCCGATCACGTCGGCGGCGACCTCGCGGGCAATGAGATCGCCGGCATCGTCGAACTGCTCGAGACGATCGACGTGCCCGTGCACGTGCAGGCCGATGAAGTCGACTGGGTGATCCGGCGAACCGGCGTCGGCGCCGACGCGTTGGTGAGCCACGTCTCGGGCGACCACGTGCGCGCCGGCGAACTGGACGTCACCTTGATCCACACGCCCGGCCACACGCCCGGCAGCCAGTGCTTTCTCGTCGACGGTCGACTCATCAGTGGCGACACCCTCTTTCTCGAGGGTTGTGGACGAACGGATCTGCCGGGCTCGGATCCAGAGGAGATGTACCGCACGTTGACCGAGCGACTCTCCCAGATCAGCGACGACACGGTGTTGTTCCCGGGTCATTTCTACTCTCGTGATCCGAGCGCGTCCATGGGCGACGTACGCGGGATGAACTACGTCCTGGCCCCGGCAACGGCTGAGCAGTGGCTCGCCACGTTCGCACGATGAACGTACTGGTCGACACTGACCACGTCGTCGTGGTGGGCGCCGGCCTCGCGGGCTGGCGATTCATCGAGGCCCTGCGACGCGAGGGTTACGCGGGCGCGCTGACACTCATCGGCGACGAGTCCCACCTACCGTACGATCGCCCACCACTGTCCAAACAGGTGTTGGTCGGCAAGTGGACGGTTGAGCATGCGATGCTCGCGAGTGACGACGAGCTCGCTGGCGCCGCCGTTCATTTGCTCCTCGGCACACCCGCGACGGGGCTCGACGTCGCGACGACGACGGTGCACCTCGCCGACGACACGGCGGTGGCCGGAACCCACGTCGTGATCGCGACGGGTTCGAGGGCTCGACTCCTGCCCTTCAGCGCGGGCCGTCATCTGCACACGGTGCGCAGCATCGACGACGTGGTCCGCCTGAACGTCGATCTGGCGCCGCTCGAGCCCGAGAGCGTGGTCGCGGTAATCGGGGGAGGGTTCATCGGGGCCGAAGTGGCGACGGCGCTTCGAACGCGTGGCCTTCGTCCGGTGATCCTGGAAGCGGCCGAACGCCCGCTGATCAACGTGCTCGGACCCGAGGTGTCGTCCTGGCTCGAAGGTCTGCCCGCCGCGGCGGGCATCGAACTTCGCACGCGTCAGGCGATTGTCGACGTAGAAGGATCCGACGGTGATTTTCACGTCCTCTTCACCGAGGGGCGTTCGCTCGCAGCCCGTGCGGTGGTCGTGGGCGCGGGCGCCGTGCCGAACGTCGAGTGGCTCGCCACGTCCGGACTCTCGATCGAAAACGGCGTGGTCGTGGACGAGCACCTGTTCGCCACTGAGCGCGTCGCGGCGATCGGCGACGTCGCGCGCTTCGAGTGGATGAACGTCGCGGGCAGCGAACTGACGCGAATCGAACACTGGCAGATCGCCAACGATCACGCCGGATCGTTGGCGCGCTACTGGACCAGTGGCGTGGTCCAGGCCAAACTCTTGGTGCCGTACTTCTGGTCGGACCAGTACGCGAAGAAGATCCAATTGCTGGGCCACCCTCGTCCTGGTGACGACGTCACGATGGTCGCCGGGTCGGTCGATGACGCCAAGTGGGTCGCCCTTTACAGTCGTGACGGCCTGGTGACCGGCGTCGTCACGCTCAGTCAACCGCGCGGTCTCATGCTGTCCAAGCATTTCCTCGAGACGCCGACGCAACTCGACGAGGCGCTCGCGGGCGCTCCGTGGGCGACTTAGAAGGCGACGGAACTCAGTTCGGGAATGGTCCTCTCGACTCGACGCACCGTCTCGCGCCAGAGGGCGCGCACCGACGCGCGTTCGTCCCCGTTGAGTCGCGGCTCGAGCACTTCTCTCGGCGTCCAGAGCAGTTCGACGTCGTCCAGTGTCAGATGTCCCGCGCTCACCAACGCCATCAGCCCCGCCCCACGAGTGGTGGCCTCGCGTTCGGTCGACACCGCAACGGAACACCCCGTGAAATCCGCTAGGCACTGGACGAAGAAGTGATTTGCCGTCATGCCGCCATCGACGCGGATCTCGCGAAGAGCCACACCCGTTTCGACCTGCGCCGCTTCGACGAGGTCGGCGCCGCGCTGGGCGATGCCCTCGAGCATGGCGCGGACCAGGTGGGCCTTCGTCGAGCCGCGCGTGAGTCCGAAGAAGCCACCGCGTGCGCCGAAGTCCCAGAGTGGCGTGCCGAGTCCGGACAGTGCCGGGACAAAGGAGACTCCGTCGCTCGTCGCCACCGACGTGGCCAGCGCTTCGCACTCGGCCGCGTCTCCAATGAGACCAAGGTCGTCACGCAACCACTCGATGCACGAACCGGCGGCCAGGACGATCCCTTCAATGCCCCACGTGAGCACCGCATCGTCACTGCGCAGAACAACCGGAAAGCAGCCCGAGTCGAATCGGGTCATGGCTGATGGTCGTGCCTCGCCGCGGACCATGTCGAGCATCGCGCCAGTGCCGAATGTGATCTTGGCCCCTGCGCTGACGCACGACTGACCGAAGAGCGACGCCGGCTGATCGCCGACCAGTGCGGTGATCGGTGGCGCGCCCGGTAACGCGCTGGCGATCCCGTGCGTGCCCATCGTGTCGACGATGCTGGGCATCATGGCCATGTCGAGTTCCAGCAGCGACAGGATTCGTTCGTCCCAAGTATCGACGTCGAGGGCGACCAGCCCGTTGACGCCGGCGTTGGAGCGATCGGTCACGTGGGAACGGCCCTCGGTCAAGATCCACGTCACCCACGTTTCGATTGTCGCAAAGCGCAATTCCGAGGCACGACGTCCCGACTGTGCAACCAGCCACTTGGCCTTCGTGGCCGATTGATTCGGCGCGAGTCGCAGTCCTTCGCCCTGGAGCACCAGACAGTCGATGACGGTGCGAAGATCCTGCCAACCAAGTGCCGGACCGACCGGTTCGTGGGTGAGCGGATCGAACACGATGGTCGTCGCACGTTGGTTGGTGATGCCGACCACGTCGCACGGACCGCCATCGGCCAGCGTGCGACACGCCAGTTCGACGACCAATCGCGCGATCTCAACGGCGTCGAGCTCGACTTCGCCGGGCTGGGGGGTGCGCACGCTCAGGCGCTGCTGGTGGATGTGGGTCACCTCGCCGTGGTCGTCCACGAGTGCCGTGCGCACTGAGGACGTTCCGACGTCGATCGACAGAGCCTTCACCACGGTGGCGACCCCAACCCGAGCGCGCCGGGATTCATGATGCCGAGCGGATCCAACGTCGCCTTGAGCGAAGTGAGGACGTGAAAGCCACTGCCCAGCGCGTCAGCGACAAAGCGCGCGCGGTTTCGGCCGACGCCGTGGTGGTGACTCAGGGCCCCGCCGCTCGCCAATACTTCGCGCGTGGCCGCGTCCCACGCGCTTCGGTAGTACGGCGTCGGATCACCGTCGGGTCGTCCGGCGAACGTGAAGTAGAGACACGCCCCGTCGAGGTACGCGTGGGACTGGTGCACCGACACGACCAGGGTGTCCGTCAACGCCGACATCGCGGCCACGACGCGCTCGTGCATCGCGGTGAGCACCGCCCACGGACCGGCGACTTCGATCGTGTCGACCGCGATGCCCTTCTCCCACAAGGCGGCGAGGGCACTGACGTCGTTGCGGTGTTCGAGCCATTGCTCCACGAGTGCAACGTCCAGCGTGGTGGCGTCCGCGCACTCACTCTTGACGATCTGCATGGTCGCCTTCACGAGTGCGGGGTCGCCCTCGTCGAGAACGATCATCGCGCACGAGGTCACGTTGAAGTTGCGACGCGATTCGGCTTCGTCGTAGAGACGCAGTACCGCCGGGCGGGCGTCGCGCTGGAGGATTCGTCGACAGGCCTCGAGACCCTCGGCGAAGGACGCGAAGCCGTACGCGGCGCGCTGCTCGTACTCGGCCAAGGGATGCAGTACGAGGGTGGCGCGCGTGATCACGCCGAGCGTGCCTTCGGAGCCCACGAAGAGTTGCATCAGATCGGGACCGACCGCTTGGCGCGGACCGCGGCCCCCCAACTCGACGACGTCGCCGTTGGCGAGTACCACCGTCAGCGCGCGCACGATGTCTTCGATCTTGCCGTACCGGTTCGAGTACTGGCCCGCTCCTCGGCACGCGAGCCACCCACCGACCGTGGCGATATCGAACGACTGGGGGAAGTGGCCGACGGTCCATCCCTCGTCCTGTACGGCACGTTCGAGTTCCGGGCCAAAGACGCCCGCTTCGACGCTGACCGTCCCCGAAACGGTGTCGATACTGAGGACGCGGTTGAGGCCGGTGAGATCGAGCGCGATCGCGCCCGTGGGCGCGATCGCCCCGCCCACGACACCCGAACGGCCGCCCTGGGCCGTCACCGCAGTCTGGTGGCGACTGGCGACCTTCAGGACCTCGCTCACCTGCTCGGTCGTGTCGGGTCGTACGACGACGGCGGGCCACTGCGGTACGCGACCCTCGGCGACGTCGCGAATCGTCAGTGGCCACCAATCGCGTCCGTGATCGGCGCGTTCGCGCGTGGACGTGTCGTAGGCCACGCCGGCGCTCTTCAGGTCGTCGAGCAGTTTCGTCGCGGCCCACGCGGGCGGCGCGTGCTCCAGCGATCCCGGTGGATACTCGTTGGGCATCGTGGGTTTCGTCACGTCAGAACTCTAGAGAATCAGGCCTGCCGCGGTGAACTCATGGTTCGCCAATTGGCGGTAGGCGTCGAGCTGGGACCGGCACTCCTCTTCATCCCATCCGAGTTCGGGCGCCACCAGTGCGGTGATCGCGTCGGCGCTGCGCAACGTCGCGCGCGCGTCGTGCAGATGCGCGCGCGTGCGGCGGGTCACCAGATCAATCAGGGACGTCGCCATCTCGTGGCGCGCGGCGTAGACGAACTCCGCGTCGACGTAGGACTGCCCGCTGATCGTCTCACGACCGAGTGGCGGATTCTCCTTGATCATGGCGAGCAGCGTCGTGGCGTCCTGGCCGTAGCGGTTGTAGAGGTGGGTCTCGAGCGCCGACGCCGGGCGCCACGGCCCGGAGCCGTGCAGTCGAAGATTCTTGGTTCGTACGCGCACGAGTCCGGTGACGTACGGTCCGAGCGCGTCAACGGTGTCCTCAGCCATCTGTCGATACGTGGTCCACTTGCCACCGGTGACGTGAATGACGCCGTCCTTCGTGTCACGAACCTCGTGGCGCCGAGAGAGGTCGGCCGTGCGCTCGCTCAGTTTCTTGCCCTTGGCGGGAACGAGCAACGGACGCAGTCCGGCCCAGAGTCCGGTGACGTCGTTCACGGTCAGGTTCGACGACGTGGACGCGTTGACGGCGTTCAGGAGATAGGCGACGTCCTCGGGTGTGCAGTCGGGCTGGTCCAAGGGACCGTCGTAGGCGGTGTCGGTGGTGCCGACGAACGTGTACGGGGCGTCTTCGAAGGGAACGACGAAGATGCTTCGCCGGTCGCCGGGCACGTTGAGGACCGCGGCGATGTCGGCGGCCAACCGACTACGCGGAACCGTCAGGTGCACGCCCTTGGCGGGCGTGACGTGGCGCGACGATTCGTGTTCGGCCATCGCGAAGACGTCGTCAGCCCACACCCCAGTCGCGTTCACGACGGTGCGCGTCGACACGCTGAACTTGGTGCCGTTCAACTCGTCGCGACAGATGACCGCGTTCGCGCGCCCAGCCGGGTCGTGGGTGATCGACACCGCGCGAACGTAATTCGCCACGTCCGCGTTGAAGTCGAGCGACGCGGAGCGCGCCAGCGTCAGTGCGACGCGTGCGTCGTCGCCGCGAGCGTCCTGGTAGAGGAATCCGGCCACGAGACGATCGGTGTTGAGTGAGGGCAGGTGCGCCAACGCCTCGTCCTTGGTCACCCGGCGGTACCGTTTGCCGATGCGCCAACCTCCCGACAGATCGTAGAGTCGCAGCGCCGTCGCGTAGCCCTTCACCATGGTCTTGGACACGACGCCGTGACTGCCGAACAGGGGTATTAAGAAGGGAAGGGGTCGGATCAGGAACGGCGCGTTCTCGAGCAGTCGCTGGCGTTCGCGCAGGTTCTCGTAGACGAGACGGAACTCCTTTTGCTGGAGGTAGCGCAGTCCGCCGTGGACCATCTTTGAGGATTTCGAACTCGTCCCCGAGGCGATGTCACCGCCGTCGATCAGCGCCACGTGCAGCCCGCGCGACGCCGCGTCCAGTGCCACACCCGCTCCGGTCATCCCGGCCCCGATCACGACTACGTCGTAGGTCGTTGCTTCCAAGGCCGTTCGTGCGTCGCGTCGCTGGAAGGAGTTCACCGGGCAATGTTGGCACATCGTTCGGGTAACTTGAAAGGTATGGACTTTGAACTCTCCGATGAACTGCGTGGACTTCGTGAGGTCGTCCGCCGCCTGGCCCAGGACAAGATAAAGCCGCGCGCTCGCTCAATCGATTCCTCGGGTGAGTACCCCCAGGACATGTTCGACGAGTTCCGCAAGGCCGACCTGCTGGGGCTGTGCATCCCCGAGGAGTATGGCGGCTCCGGCGCGGGCATCATGGGGCTCGCCGTCGCCATCGAAGAGGTCACCAAGTACTCGAACGTGCTCGGATTGATGCTGCTTCTGACTCGTCTGCCGACCGGCCCGATCATGATTGCCGGGACCGAGGAGCAGAAGCTCCGCTACCTGCCGGGCATCGCCAACGGCACACATCGTTCAGCGTTCTGTCTCTCTGAACCGGGCGCGGGGTCCGACGTCGCGGGTATGCAGACACGCGCCACGCCCGACCCTGACGTCGAGGGGGGCTTTATTTTGAACGGCACGAAGTGTTGGATCTCCGGAGGGATGCAGGCCGACTGGTTCTGCGTGTTCGCCAAGACCGGCGATCCGTCGTCGCGGCTTCATTCGAACATCGGTTGTTTCATCGTCGACGCCACGACGTCGGGCGTCTCGCGTCCCCGCGTGGACAAGAAGATGGGCGTGAAGGGCATCGACACCGCTGAGATTGTCTTTGACGACGTTCATATCGGACCCGAACAGGTGATCGGTGGCGGATTCCTCCTCGTGATGCAGTCGCTCAACGCAATGCGGCCGATCGTGGCGGCGAGGGGCCTGGGCCTCGCCGAAGGGGCGCTCATGTACGCGACCGAGTACGTGAAGAACCGCCCGGCGTTTGGCAAGACGATTTCTGAGTTCCAAGGTATCCAGTGGGAGATCGCCAAGTGCGCGACCGAGATCGAAGCGGCGAGGCTCTTGACGTACCGCGGCGCGTGGCTCGCCGACCAGGGCAAGTACACCAAGGAGTACGTGCCGATGTTGTCGATGTGCAAGTACTACGCCTCCGAGGTCGCGGTGAAAGCGTCGGGGCTCGCCGTCCAGTTACTGGGAGCGGCGGGCTACATGGAGGAACATCCGACAGAGTTGTACTACCGAGACGCGCGCCAGTTGACAATTGTCGAAGGAACGAGTCAAGTCCAACTCGGCCTCATCGGCAAGGGCGTGCTCGGACACGATCTCTGGTGGGACTAGGCCTTCGCCGCAACGCCGCGAATCTACACTGACAGCGTGAGTGGACCGCTCGAGGGGCTGAAGGTACTGGAGTTGGCGGGGATCGGACCGGGTCCCTACGCGTGCATGCTGCTCGCCGATCTCGGAGCGGACGTACTGCGTCTCGAGCGGGGAAACGCGGACGCGGACGCGACGACGTCGTGGGACCTGCTCAATCGATCGCGACTCTCGGTCGCGATCGACCTGAAGTGCGAGGCCGGCCGCGACCTGGTGCTCGAACTCTGCGAACAGGCCGACGTACTGATCGAGGGATTCCGTCCCGGCGTCACCGAACGATTGGGCCTCGGGCCCGACGACGTGCGTTCGCGAAACGCCCGACTCGTGTACGGACGCATGACCGGGTACGGGCAGGAGGGTGTTCTCGCCCAGCGCGCCGGTCACGACATCAACTACATCGCCGTGTCGGGAGCGCTCTGGCCGCTCGGGCGCGCGGGGGAGCGACCGACGCCCCCGATGAACCT
>DAIOEY010000013.1:0-15708 GCA_036745995.1 Acidimicrobiales bacterium
ATGCGCGCCAGGTGCGCGTCGACGACTTCTCGTGACGTCACGGTGCCGGCGTGGATCATCGCGGCCAACGACGACGCCGATTCCTGCCAAAGTTCCTTGCCCATGGACTACCTCCAGTTGCTGTCTTAGAGGTAGTTTGTCACGTTGTCCACGGGTGCCTCGACGGGTCGATCAGCCGAATCGACCTTCGATGTAGTTGAGCGTGCGCTCGTCCTCGGGGTCGTTGAAGATCTTCGTCGTTGGTCCGAACTCGATCAATTCGCCGGCGCGGTCCTCGCCCATCAGCAGGAACGCGCAGTCGTCCGAGACCCGAAGGGCCTGCTGCATGTTGTGGGTGACGATGACGATCGTCACCCGGTTCTTGAGCTCCCCCATCAGGGACTCGATCGCCTGGGTGGCGATCGGGTCAAGCGAAGACGTGGGCTCGTCCATCAGCAACATCTCGGGCTCGACGGCGAGCGCCCGCGCGATGCAGAGACGTTGCTGTTCGCCGCCCGAGAGGGTGACCGCGTGCGCCTTCATGCGAGTGGACACGCTGTCCCAGAGCGCCGACGCGACGAGCGCGGACTCGGCCGCTTCGTCGAGCAGCGACTTCTTGCGGATGCCGTTAAAGCGCAGTCCCGACACCACGTTGTCGTAGATCGACATGGTGGGAAAGGGATTGGGACGCTGGAACACCATGCCAATGCGACTGCGCAGCAGTGTCGTGGGCAGGTTGCCGCGGTAGACGTCAATGTCGCCGAGTTTGATGTCCCCGGTCACGACGGCGCCCTTGGTCAGATCGTGCAAACGGTTGAGCGCTCGTAGCAACGTCGTCTTGCCCGATCCGGAGGGACCGATCAGTGACGTGACCCGGTTGGCCGCGATGTCAAAAGTGGCGTCACGCACCGCGGTGCGACCATTGAAGGAGACGGCAACGTTGTTGAGACTCATCGCCACCCTGGTCGGTGCGAGCACCGACGTTCCTCCGGCTCCAGCCCCACCACCGACATAGTTGTCTTTCATTTCCACGGACTCCATCTAGTGTCTTTCCCTTCTCATGCGTGCTGCGATCAATCGACTGCCGAGGCTCAGGATCATCACGATGACGACCAACGTGAGGGCCACGCCCCACGCGGCGGCGCGCTGACTCGGGTACTGCGAACCGGAGTAGTTGTACGTCAGCAGCGGCAACGCCGCCATCTGGTGCAGTGGATTCCAGTTCCAAGAACTCGACGCGCCGATCACCAGCAGCAACGGTGCGGTCTCGCCCATCGCTCGAGCTAGTGACAACAAGACGCCCGTGATCACGCCGGGCATCGCCGCGGGCAGGATGACGCCCCGCGAGACGCGCGAACTGCGCGCGCCGAGGGCGAGTCCCGCTTCGCGCAACGTCGCGGGAACGCCGCGAAAGGCCAGTTCGCTCGCCTTGGCGATGACCGGGATCATCAAGACCGCGAGCGCCATGATGCCGGCGAGGCCGGAGAACGACTTGAGGCGAACGACCACGAACTCGTAGGCGAACACGCCGAGCAGGATCGACGGCAGACCCGTCATGATCTCGATGATCGCTCGCAGGAAGTTCGCCGCGCGCGACGGCGATTCGGCGAGGTAGAGGCCGAGCAGCACGGCGATCGGGATGGCGATGAGGCCCGCGAGTCCGTCGATGATGAGCGAACCCTCGATCGCGTTGCCGACACCACCGATCGCGTTCTGGGCGACGAGGCTGGGCTGGGTCGGCAACGTGTGCAGGAACGTCCAGCTGATCGACGAAAGACCCTTCTGGAGTAGGGCGAAGATCACCGATCCGAGCGGCACCAGTGCCAAAATGAAGGCGGCGACCAGCACGGTGAGGAATATCTTCGACAGGAGCGTGCGACGGCCGATGGTCTGCGCGGCGCGCTTCTGGATCTCCTGGCGACGTTCGAGAATCGGATCCGGCGGCAGTTCGGTCAACGTCGCGCTCACGTGTGCGCCCCCGCTCGCTTGGTCAAGATACGCGCACCGGCGTTGACGCTCGCAGTGATGATCATGAGGATCAGCGCCAGCGCGGCGAGCGCGCTGCCGGTGTTACCCGTCGCGTTACCGAACTCGGTAGCGATGGTCGATGCCAGTGTCGCGCCGGTTGAGAAGAGCGAGTGGGGAATCTGGGGATTGGAGCCGATGACCATAGCCACGGCGATCGTCTCACCGAGGGCCCGACCCGCGCCCAGCGCGATCGCGCCCAGGATGCCCGTGCGAGCGCTCGGCAGCACAACTTTCAAGAGCACTTGACTGCGCGTCGCTCCGAGCGACAGACCGCCCTCGATGAGGTCGGTCGGCACGACCGCGATGACGTCGCGAGAGATCGCGACGATGGTCGGCAGGATCATGATCGCGAGGACGATGCCGGCGAGCAGGACGCTGAATCCCTCGTGGGGTCCACTGAAAGGCCACGAACTACCCGTCAGGCTGGCGAGGAATGGCTGCAGCGTCTTGGTCAGCCACGGGATCAGGTACCACAGACCCCAGAGTCCGTAGACGACCGAAGGAACGGCCGCGAGCAACTCGATGAGGGCGGTGCCGGTTGCGCGGAGTTTGCGCGGGATCAAGAACAAGAGCGCCAGTGCTGACGCGAGACCCACCGGCACGGCGATGGCCAGGGCAATCAGTGTGGTCAGGAGCGTGTCGGTGATGAGTGGCAGAGCCCCGTACGGGCCGGTGCCCGACACCCACGACTTTCCGGTAAGGAGGTGGTACGTGTACGTATGGACCGCCGGCCAGGCGGTCGAGACGACGCTCCAGACGAACAGGATGATCACGGCCCCGAAGAACAGCGCCGTGCCGCGAAGTAGGAACTGATACGGACGGTCCGAGGTGGCCGAGAGACGAATTCTCTCGGCCACCTCGGACGGGGATCCCTGGGAATCTGTTTCCGTAGTTCTCATGTATCCTTCACAACTTCGCTTGACCCGGTACCGTCGTCTAGCTCAGACCGAGCGGCTGGGCGTTGTACTTCATCGAGCCGATCTGCTGCTGGGCGACGGCCACCACGTAGGACGGCAGCGGCACGTAGCCCTGCTCCTTCGCGACGTTCTGGCCCCCGTTGGCGCCGCTCTGCACCGCCCAGTCGAGGAACTTGGCGACCAACTTCTCCGAGTTGAGCGAGGCCGTCGCGCCGCCGATCGTACCGAGACCGTTCCAGTCCTGGCGCACGATGGCCCAGCTGTAACCGGCGATCGGGTAGTCACCCGAGTTCTTGCCGTTCACGATAGAGAAGTTCGACACGACGCCAGCGGTGGTCTCACTCGGCGGCGTCGCCGAGAAGGCTGCCGCGTCGGCGGCGACACTCGACTGGCTAAGCGCGACGCGCTGACCCTTGGCGTTGACGATCAACGCGGCGGGCAGCGTGTGCTGGAGCAGGATGTAGGAGTACTCGACGTACCCAATTGCCCCGACAGTCTGCTCGACGTCACCGGCCACGCCGGCGTTCTTCTGTCCACCGAGCGCACTGTTGGGCACTTGGCCTTGGTTGAACGTCGTGTTCGGGAAGACTTCCGTGCCGGACGTGATGTTCTTGAAATTCGCGCCCTGAGTCTGGTTCAGGTAGTCCATGAAGATGAACGTCGTGCCCGAACCGTCCGCGCGGTAGACCGGAATGATCGCGAGGTTGGGCAGTGCGCAGGACTTTATCGAGCGCACGATCTTGTGCTTCTTGTTCCTGATGTTCCTCACGTTGACGATCTTCGGGTTCAGCTTGCAGATCGCGGGGTTGTTCCACTTCGTGATCGCACCGTCGTAGACGCCGGCGAGGGCCGCCGAATTGAGAACGACCGGGTACTTGCCGAACTTTTTGGTAAGCGACGGCAGGTTGTACATCATCCCCACGCCGCCGAGCACCACGGGAACCTGTACGTACGAGTTCAGGGTGTGCGCAGGGTCAGCGTTGGTGAGCAGCGACGAGTCCAGGTTGGCACCGTTGACGACCGTACCCATCGGCACGTCGGACGCGCCGACGGCGTAGGTGCCGGCGATAGCGCCCTTCTTGCCGCTGGAAGAACCAACCGGCGAGTAGAGCGACATGCTCGTCGGCGCGCTCGAGCCCGACACCTTGGCGGCGGCGGACATGAACTCGGGAATCGCGGCGTTGAAGAACGGTTCGTCAAAACTCGAACCACCCATCGCCGGGTTGATGCTGGCGGCCGCGTCGGACGACGAGAACGTCAAGTCACCATTGAGTGTCGCCGAAGCGCCGGCGGCAGTGACCGCCGCGGTGGAGATCAGACTGAGTGTCGCGATCGCGACGCCCACTCTGGCTCGAAAGGTTTTCTTCATGCTGAACTTTCCTCCTAAAGAAAGTGAATCGCGTAGGCCAAGTGTCAGGGACGGCAACGTGCCGCTCGTGAACCCTTCGCCACGGATGAACCTACGAAGCCCAGGTAAACGGGAGGTGAACGCTTGGAACGCGGCAAGTGAATTGTGGAAGAAAACTTAAAACCCGGTCGTTTCTAGGGCTTTAGTCGCAGCAACTGTCGCGCCAGCCGCACGTCGTACAGCGAAAGTGCGCGTGCTCGGGACTCAGCGACGAGCCGCACAAGGGGCATTCGTGGAACACGGCGAAGCGGTTCATGCAGTCGCGCTCGCGCGCACCTCGAGCCGCTTCGTTCACTGCGTCCATCAATTCATTGTCGCTCGCGCCGAGACGCTCGCGCGTGATAGTCGAGGCGTTCGAGTTTCGTGCGAGAAGTGTCCTAAAGTAATGGGTGAAAACAGTGACGAGGCGGGCATTGATGCGCATTGGGGTACTTACCGCTGGTGGCGACGCACCCGGACTCAACGCCGCGATCCGGGCCATTGGCCAGTTGGCCTTTCGCGACGGCCACGAACTGATCGGTATCGCCAACGGTTGGGCGGGACTGGCCCACGAGTTCGCCGGCCACGACCTCACGCCGGCGGACATCACCGGCGTCGTGGGCCTCGGCGGCACCCTGCTCGGCACCGCGCGCTACAACCTCGACAACCCCGTGGGGGGCCGCGAACACGTCCTCGCGGCCGTCGAAGAGCACCTGGACGCCCTCGTCGCGATCGGCGGCGACGGGACCCAGCGCATCGCCCACTGGCTCGCCGAACGCGGCGCGCCCGTCGTCGGGGTACCCAAGACGCTCGACAACGACCTGGTGGGCACGGACTACTGCATTGGCTTTGACAGCGCCGTGAGCCTGGTCGCCGAGTCCCTCGACCGTCTCCACACGACCGCCGCCTCGCACCACCGCGTCATGGTCGTTGAGACCATGGGCCGCTCGACCGGTTGGGTCGCGGCGATGGGTGGTCTCGCCGGCGGCGCGGACCTCATCATCATCCCCGAGTTCCCGATCACCATGGACGAGATCATCGCCCACCTCGTCAAGCGCCGCAGCGTCGGCAACGCCTTCTCGATCGTCGTCATCGCCGAAGGCATCAACCTCGAGTCACTCGGCGGCGTGGAGACGAACGAACTCACTACCGAGGGCGTCGAAGGTATCCGACTCGCGACGCGAGGCGTCGGACAGTTCCTCGCCGCGCGGATCGACGAACACGGAGGCTTCGAAGTGCGTACGACGGTGCTGGGCCACCTCCAGCGCGGCGGCAGCCCCACGGCGTACGACCGCATCTGGGCTACGCGCGTCGGCGCCGCCGCGTACGACGCTGCGGCGGCGGGAAAATTTGGCATGATCCCGGTCGTGCGTGGTAGCGAGGTGGAGCTCGCACCGCTCGCCGCCGTGGCGACCGGTCAACGACAAGTGCCGCGCGAACTCTACGACCTCTGCGCCGTCTTCTTCTAAGACCGCCTCGCGGTCCGTCCTCGATCCGGGCTACTCGTCCGTGGCGCAGAGTTGACCGAGCCGGTAGTGCGTGCGACACAGCACCTGATAGTGCACGACCCCCTTCGACACGTCGCCGAAGAAGAACTGGTCACCGTGACGCGCGACGACGCCGTTCACGACGCGGGCGTTGCAGCGGCCGCGACGGCCGCACCAGCACGACGACGTGAGCGGCAGTTCGTGCGCCCAGTCGGCGATCGCGAAGAGCCGGGCGGAACCGGGAAAGATGTTGAGCAGGAAGTCGGCCGAAAGTCCGAACGCGTGGACCTCGATGTCGTGGTCGTCCACGAGGCGGGCCAGGGCGTCCACCTGGGCGACACCCGCGAACTGGACCTCGTCGATCACCAGGATCCTCACTCCTTCGTCCAGGAGCTTGCGCACGTGCGGACCCAGGTCGCTCTCGGGGGCGACGGCCTCGGCCTGGGCTTCGATGCCGATCCGGCTCGTCACCATGCCGTCGGCACTGCGGTCACCGAAGGTCCACAGTGCGACGTCACTGCGACCCTCTCGTAACTGCCAACACAGTTGGAGGGCCAGCGTCGATTTTCCCGAAGCCATGGTTCCGTAGGTAAAGGTCAGTTCCGCCATCAATCCCTCTGGTCGTCTCGCGAACGCCCCACGATACCGCTCGCTCGAGGAGGACTTCGACCGTGTCAATCTAGGTAGATTGGGGACATGAACTACAACGTTCGCGCCATTGCGTTCATCCGCAACGAACGCAGCGAAGCCCTCGACGACAACTGGGACGACGTCGTGAGTACGGTCGAGTTGGCCCAGGACGTCCCGAGCGAGTCGCTACGGGGACTGGCCGATTTCTCGCACGTGGAGATCGTCTTCTTCGCCGACTGGGCCGAGGAGGTGCCTCCCGGTCCGTGGCACCGTCGTCCGCGCGGCAACGCCGAGTGGCCCGACGTCGGCGTCTTCGCCCAGCGCAACAAGGACCGGCCGAACCGGATCCTGCTCTCGACGGTCGCGATCGAGTCGTTGGCCGAGCGCTCCTTCACCGTCAAGGGACTTGACGGCATCGACGGCACGCCCGTGCTCGACATCAAACCCGTCTTTCGATGGAGTGTCCCGCGTGGCGAGTTGCGCGTCGCCCCGTGGAGCGAGGCGCTGGGCGAGGACTACTTCTAGTTCCTCGCGATGAAGTCGTCGAGCACGCCAGCGAGTTCGACGCCCTTCTCTTCTTGCAGGAAATGTCCGCCACCTTCAATGGTGACGTGAGCCTGACCCTTGGTGCCGGGGACCATCTCGAGGAACTTGCGCTCAGCGCCGCGCGTGATGGGGTCACCGTCTGAGTAGCAACAGAGGAAGGGCTTGGTCCAGCGTTCGAGCACTTTCCACGCCGCCACGTTCGCGTCGTGCGCGGGGTCCTCGCGCGACGTCGGTATGAGCGCGGGAAAGACGCGAGCACCCTCCTTGAAGGACTCGTCGGGAAAGGGCGCGTCGTAGGCCGCGACGATCTCGGGACTCAGCCGGTTCGTGCACCCGCCCGACACGATCCCGCCCACGTGCAGCAGTTCGACCTTCTGGCTGTACTCCCGCCACAGTTTCAGCGCGTCATTGAGGCGCTCTTCGCCCGTGGGCAGTCCGCCGTTGCCGATCGCGACGCGCGCGAATCGCTCGGGGTGCTCGCCCACCAGTCGTAGTCCGATCAGGCTGCCCCAGTCCTGGCCGAAGAACGTGACGTCGTGCAGGTCCAGGTGGTCGAAGAGCAGTTCGCGCACCCACTCCACGTGGCGCGCGTAGGAGTAGTCCCCGCGCGACGACGGCTTGTCGGAGCGGCCAAAGCCGATGAGGTCGGGAGCGACCACCCGGTGACCTCGCGCGACGAGGATCGGCACCATCGATCGGTAGAGATAGGACCAACTCGGCTCACCGTGGAGCAAGAGCACCACGTCGTCCTCGGCCCCGCCTTCGTCCAGGTAGGCGATGCGCAGCGGCTCGCCCCCCGTCGGGTCGAGGACCGCGGCGTAGCGCGGGTTGAAAGGAAATCCCGGAAGGTTCGAGAACCGTTCGTCAGGTGTGCGCAGGCGTTGCACGTCGCTCCTCATCTCGTTCGTCCCCGCCGAACTTATCTCGCGGATTCGTCACTCACTGACAGCGCCTACTGGCGGGCCATTCCCTCGCGCGCGGCGACCTCGCGTTCCTCGTTCGACCCGCCGTCACGACCTGAGACCAACTGGATGTCCACGCGCTCGAGCACACCCTCGAAGGCGAACCGTCCTTCGTAACGCGTCGAGACCGACGAGGCGCCATCGTGACCGATGCTCATCCCGATACTCGAGATGAAGCGCATGAGGAGGGGCAGGTGCATCGATCCCACGACAGCGTCCGCGATGACGAGCGCCACGTCGGCGTCGCTCTTGCCCCGACGAAAGCGCACGCCGACCGTGACGTCACCCGTCGGGACCTCGTCGCTCGAGACCAGCACGTGGTGATCACCGAAGACGTTGTAGTCAAAGACCAGACGATCATCCTGGATGAAGAGACTCACGCCCGCGTTCTCGTTGCCCGTCGCCATGACGACGCCCTGGGCGCCACGGGGACGGTGAAGCCGTGCGTCGAGGTTCCAGCTGCGCCCTCCGATGCCCGCGGCCGCTTGGGGCGGTATCGGCGTCACCGGCGGCCAGTACGTGTAGTGACGGCTCGGGGGGTGGGGTGAGTTTTCGCGGTAGCGCGCCGCGAACAGTTCGATCCCCCGATCGTCGAGCGGCAGGACGCCGTACTCCTCGGCTTCACGCCACCACCGCTCGACCAACTCGGCGAGCTTCTTCGGCTCGCTCGAGGCGAGGTCGTGACACTCGGACGCGTCGAGGTCGACCCGGTAGAGCTCCCAGGAATCGTCGTCAAATGACACGCCCGCGACGTGACGAGTGACCGCCTTCCATCCCTCGTGGTAGATCGCGCGATGACCAACCATCTCGAAGTACTGGGTGATCTTGCGGCCCGGCGCGTCGGCGTGCTCGAACGTGTACGCCAGTGAGGCGCCGGCGATCGGCATCTGCTCGTAGCCGCGGTAGACGTCGGGCACGCGAACACCCGCGGCCTCGTAGACCGTCGGGGCGATGTCGGTGACGTAGTGGAACTGACGGCGCACCTCGCCCTGGGCCGTGATGACGCGCGGCCAGTGCGCGATGAGCGGTACGTGGACGCCGCCCTCGTGGGTGTTCTGCTTGTACCACTTGAAGGGCGTGTTACCGGCCTGGGCCCAACCCCACGGATAGTTCGAGTGACTGGCGGGTCCACCGATGTCGTCGAGGCGCGCTAGTGCTTCGTCGGGACTCTCGAGGATGAAGTTGAAGTACTTCATCTCGTGCAGGACGCCGAACGGTCCGCCCTCCTGGCTCGCGCCGTTGTCACTCATCAACAGGATCAGTGTGTTGTCCAGTTCACCAATGGCCCGCAGTCCCTCCACCAGCCGACCTATCTGGGCGTCGGTGTGCTCGAGGAAGGCACCGAAGCCCTCCTGCAGTCGACAGGCCAGGCGCCGTTGGTTCTCGGGCAGTGCGTCCCAGGGCTCGACGCCCGGATTGCGCGGAGCGAGCTGTGTCCCGGGAGGGATGATCCCCATCGCCTGTTGGCGCGCGAACCAACGATCACGCGCCACGTCCCAGCCCTCGTCGTAACGACCACGGTGCTTGGTGAGGTATTCGGCCGGCGCCTGATGCGGCGCGTGCGTTGCGCCGAGGGCGAGGTAGGTGAAGAAAGGTCGATCGGGACGGATCGACTTGGTGTCGTGGATGAAGCCCAGCGCGTGCTCGACCAGGTCCTCGCTCAGGTGGTAGCCCTGCGCGACGCCCTTGGGCGGTTCGACCCGATGGTTGTCGTAGACGAGGTCGGGCGCGAACTGGTCGGTCTCGCCGTCTAAGAAGCCGTAGTAGCGATCGAAGCCACGTTGCAGGGGCCACTGGTCGAACGGACCCGCCGACGAGGAGTTCTCCATCGACACGAGGTGCCACTTGCCGACGGCGAAGGTCGTGTAGCCACCCTCGCGCAGCACTTCAGCCATCGTCGCGGCGTGGTTGGAAACATGGCCGCGCATGCTCGGAAATCCCGAACTCCAGTTCGAGATGCCCCGCATGCCGACGCTGTGATGGTTGCGTCCCGTCAACAGCGCGGCGCGCGTGGGCGAACAGAGCGGGGTGACGTGGAAATTCGTGTACCGCAGACCGCCCCCGGCCAACGCGTCGATGTTGGGTGTCGACAGATCCGAGCCGAAGCAGTTGAAGTGCGAGAAGCCCAGGTCGTCGATCAGTATCACGATGACGTTCGGCGCGTCGGGTCCGGGATGCACGGGCGTGGGCCACCACGGCGACGAATCGGCGAGCGTTCGTCCGACGCGACCTTCAAACGGTTCGAACTGCTCCATCACTCCCCTTCGACGTGGTCCTCACGCTAGGTCGACCCGTCACGCGAAGGAGTGGGTCGCCGCGAACCGCGAGTGCCGTCGCGACGCGCCCGGTCACGAGGGGAACTGGGCGTACCACGCCGACACCTCGTCACGACGCGGACAGGTCGCCGGACCGAGCTCGCTGATCGCCATCGCCGCCGCGGCGTTCGCGCGCCGCGCGGCTTCGAGGACGTCGGTCCCCTGTGCCAGCTCGGCGAGGAACACGCCGTTGTGCGTGTCACCGGCGCCGTTGGTATCGATCACCTCGGTGCGAAAGCCCGCGACGCGCACCGGTCGCAGTTCGCGAGTTGCGACGAGACAGCCCGCGGCGCCGTCGTGGACGACGACGCCGTGACGCCCGGTCCTCGCGAGCAGTGCGTCCATCGCCCGCTCCACCGAACTCTCGCCGCTCAGGGCGAGACTCTCGGCCGCGTTGCACAACAGCCAGTCGCCGCGAGAGAGCACCGTGCGCAGCGCGCCCTGTTCGATGTCCATGACGCGTGCGCCGGGGTCGAACGCGACGACGACGTCGTTCGCGAGTCCCTCGATCCACGCGGTCACCGTCGGCCTGATCTCGGGGTACACCAGGTTGTAGCCCGAGAGGTAGACGTAGTCCCCCGCTTCGGGGTGCAGGGTCTCGAGGTCGGCCACGACCAGACCCAGTTCGACGCCCTTGGAGGTCACGAAGGTCCGCTCGCCCTGGTCGTCGACCAGCACCAGGCAGAATCCGATGTCGCCCAGCGGGTCGGCCTCGATCGGCGTGTCGATCTCCTCGCCACGAAGGGCGTCACGAGCAAGGTCGGAAAACGGTCCCTCGCCGAGCCGGCCCGCGTACACCGCGCCGAGTCCGTGGCGCGTCGCGGCACTCATGACGTTGTAGCCGCCACCGGTCGTGATGAGATGTTGCGACGCGAGGGTGTCCGAGCCGCGAACCGGCAACGCCACGACCTTCAACATGACGTCGATCATCACGGTGTCCAGATTGAACAGACGCGGCGCCTTCACGGATTTCACCTTACCGACCGAATCCGTCACGCTCGAAGTGAACGAGCGTGGCGCCGCAGGTTCAGGCGGTGTTGCGCGGATAGTGGCACGCGACGGAGCGACCCGGGCCAATCTCGACCAACGCGGGCTTTTCCACCGTGCACCGCTCGGTCGCGATCGGACAGCGCGGATGGAACGAGCAACCCGTCGGACGATCCGACGGATCGGGAACGTCGCCGCTGATGAGGATACGTTCACGCTTGGGCGCGTCAGTGTCGTTGAGCTCGGGCACGACCGAGAGGAGTGCCTCGGTGTAGGGGTGCAGCGGCCGCTCGTAGAGCGTCTCGGCGTCGCCCAGTTCGACGATCTCACCCAGGTACATCACGCCCACGCGGTCCGACACGTGACGAACGACACCCAGGTCGTGGGCGATGAAGAGGTAGGTGAGGTCCAGCTCGTCTTGCAGATCCGCCATCAGGTTGAGCACCTGCGCCTGGACCGAGACGTCGAGTGCCGAGACCGGTTCGTCGGCGACCACCAACGACGGGTTAAGCGCCAGCGCACGCGCGATGCCGATGCGTTGGCGTTGGCCGCCCGAGAATTCGTGGGGATAGCGACGAAGGTACGAGGGGTCGAGGCCCACGGTGACAAAGAGGTTCTCGACGCGCTTGACGATCTCATTCTCACCGGCGACCTTGTGGATCCGCATCGGGTCCGCGACGATGTCACCCACGGTGCGTCGGGGATTGAGCGACGCGTAGGGGTCTTGGAACACCAACTGCATCTCGCGGCGATGGGGACGCAATCGGCGACGTGACAGTCCGGTCAACGTCACGCCCTTGAACTCGACGGTTCCCGACGTGACGGGCGTCAACTGGACGAGGCAACGCGCGAGGGTCGACTTGCCACAGCCCGACTCGCCCACGATGCCGAGCGTCTCGCCCCGCTTCACTTCGAGCGACACGCCGTTCACGGCGACCGACACCGAACGCGTGCCGACCTTGGTGCCGCGCGAGGAGAAACTCTTGACGACGTCCGTCGCGCGCAACAGCACCTCGCCGCTCACGAGCTCGCCTCCTGTGCGGTGGCCTTCGTGCGGATCGCGACTCTCTGTTCGTCGCTCAGCCAGCAGGCGTCCTGGTGTGATCCGTCACCGCGCATCAGGGGACGTTGTGAGCACACGTCCATGCGGTGCTCGCAGCGCGGCGCAAAGGCGCAGCCCACCGGCACGTCGAGCGGGGAGATCGAGGTGCCCGGAATGGTTGTGAGACGACGACTCTTCGCGTCCACGCGCGGCACCGCTCCGAGCAGGCCCCAGGTATAGGGGTGACGGGGGTGACGCACCACGTCGAGTTCGGGTCCGATCTCGGCCGGTCGACCGGCGTACATCACGACGACGCGGTCGGCCATCTCGGCGATGACGCCCATATCGTGGGTGATGATCACGATCGACGAACCGTACGTGCCCTGCAGTTTCTCCATGAGATCGAGGATCTGGGCTTGAGTCGTGACGTCGAGCGCGGTCGTGGGCTCGTCGGCGATCAGCAGTCGAGGGTTGCACGAAAGCGCCATGGCGATCACGACGCGTTGGCGCATGCCGCCGGAGAACTCGTGGGGGTAGCGGTCCACGCGGCTCTTGGGGTCGGGGATCCCCACTTCGGCGAGGAGTTCGACCGAGCGGGTGCGGGCCTGTTGCTTGGTCATGTCCGTGTGGGCGCGGAGCTGTTCGACGATCTGCCAGCCCACGGTGTAGACGGGCGTCAGCGCCGTCATCGGGTCCTGGAAGATCATGCCGATCTCCCCTCCGCGCACCGGTTGCATCTCGCGGTCCGAGAGCCCCAGAATCTCGCGGCCCTCGAACAGCACGCTACCGGTGATGGTGACGTTGGCGTCGCGAACGAGGCCGAGCATTGAGTACATCGCGACGCTCTTGCCCGAGCCCGACTCACCCACGATGCCGACGACCTCCTTGCGACCGACGTCGAGCGAGAGACCATCGACAGCTTGGACGATTCCCTGGCGCGTCGAGAAGGACACGCGCAGGTCGCTGACGCGCAGCACCGCGTCCGACAGAGGCGTGGGGTCACTTGGCAAGGCGCACCCGCGGATCGAGAAAGGCGTAGAGGATGTCGACGATGGCGTTGGCGAGCACGACGAAGAATGCGCCGTACATCACGCAGGCCATGATGACCGGAAGGTCGAGGCTCTGCAGCGAAACGTACGTGAGGTATCCCACGCCCGGCAGCCCGAAGACCACCTCGGTCAACAGCGCCGCGCCACCGATCAGGGCCCCGAAGTCCAAACCGAAGAGCGACACGATCGAGATGAGCGAGCAGCGAAGGGCGTGACGCATCAGAATGCGACGCTCCGAGAGTCCCTTGGCGCGCGCGGTGCGCACGTAGTCCTCGTTCAACGCGTTCACCAACTCGGCGCGAAGGACGCGCGCGTAGATGCCGGCGTAGAGGGCCGCGAGCGTCAACCAGGGGAACAAGAGGTGCAGCGCCCATTCGAACGGGTTCGAAACGGGCGACACGTAGCCACTCGCCGGCACCCAGGAGAACACCGACGAATGCAACTTGCTCTGCGTGATGAGGTTCACCACCTCGCCCAACCAGTAGGCCGGTACCGAAACCGCCGCAATGCCGAAGAACATGATCAGGGGATCGATGAATCTCCCGCGGTTCGCCGCTGCTATCACGCCACCCATCACACCCACCACCACCCAGATCACCGCCGCGCCGAGCACCAGCGACAGGGTGACCGGCGCCGCGAGCAGTACCTGAGGTATCACCGCCTCGCCCGGGTTCTCGTACGACGTCAAGTCGTGCTTGATGAAGAGATGCTCCATCATCAGTACGTAACGCACCGGCAGTGGTCGGTCCAGCCCGAACTCATGGCGAACCTGGGCCACGATCTGTGGCGTGGCGCTGCGTCCCGCGATGCGCGCCGCGGGGTCGACGCCGGGGGTCGCGAAGAAGATCAGAAAGACCAGCACGCTGATGGAAAAGAGGACGAGGACCGCAGAGATGAGTCGCCGAATCGAGAACGCGAGCATTTAGATGGATCCCCGCAGCTTGGCCTTGGGGTCAAAGGCGTCGCGAGCTCCGTCACCGAGAATGTTGAGCGAAACCGCGGTGATGACGATGGCAATGCCCGGCGCCATCGCCACGGCCGGACGCGTGTAGAGCAGACCGAGGCCGTCGTTGATGATCGTTCCCCAACTCGCCGCCGGCGGCTGGACGCCGATGGAGAGGAAGGAGAGCGCCGATTCGGTCAACATGTTGAAGGCGACCATCAACGGGAAGAAGACGATGATGCTCGGCGCGACGTTGGGAAAGATCTCGCGGGTCAGGATGCGCCAGTCCGACGCGCCCGACCCGATCGCCGCCTGGATGAACTCTCGTTCCTTCAGCGACAACACGATGCCGCGCAACGGCCTCGCCACGTAGGGAACGAAGACCGCGGCGATGATAAGGATCGGCAAGAGCAGCGAGCCGGCACCGATGTGGATGAAACCGACGTTCAGTCCGCTCGTCAGGAGAATGACGGAGAGCGAAATGGCGAGCAGGTAGACCGGGAAGGCCCACAGGATGTCCAAGATCCGCGACAACACCCAGTCGATGGCCCCTCCGAAGTAGCCGGCCAAGAGGCCGAGAACGGCAGCGACCACGCAACAGATGATCGCCGACACGGTGCCGATCAGGAGACTGGCCCGACCTCCGTACAGAAGGCGCGCGAAGACGTCGCGGCCCTGCTGGTCGGCGCCCAGGAAGTAGTGCGAGAAGTTCCACGTCGGACCAATGGGGGTCACGCCGAGGCCCAATCCTTGGGTGTTGGCCTGCATGACCTGGACCGTCTCGCCGTTGAGGCGGAAGGTGCCTTGAAGGTTCGAGACGAAAGGGTTCGTGTGGGCGATGACGCCGGAGTACACCGGCGCCAAGAGACAGAGCGTGACGACGAGAATGACGACGACCAGCGCGATCATCGACGCCTTGTTTCTTCGTAACTGACGCAGCGACGATTTCCAGGGGCTCTCCGAGCCCCTGGAAATCGTCGGCGTACTACTTGACTCGGCCGCAGACTCCTGCGACGCGTCAGTACTGCTTACTTGACCCAAAGCTGGTCCACGTACATGTAGAACTGACGCGAGAACGTGTAATTGCCGACCTTGGTGCTAATGAAGTCGGTCAACTTCGGGTTGAACAGCGGCACCCACGGCGCTGCGGTGGTCATGACCTGCTGGTCGATCTGGCCCCACATCTTGTTGGCCGCGGTCGGGTTCGTGATCTCGAGCGCGTCCGCCTGGTCCATCTTGGCGCTGATGGCCTTGTCGCAGTAGCCACTGATGTTGATGCTGTTGTCCGAGCCAGGGTGGAAGTTCGAGCAGCCGAGCAGGACCTTCAAGAAGTCCGACGCCGCCGGGTAGTCCTGGTACCACTGCGACACGCTGATCTGCACCTTGTTCTTGGTGTTCTGGATGTAGCTGAACTGGATGTTGGCCGACAGGGGCTT
>DAIOEY010000013.1:15808-22785 GCA_036745995.1 Acidimicrobiales bacterium
CGCTGGAACGACGCCTGCACGTCCTTCACGGTCACGGTCTGACCGTTGGAGAACTTGATGCCCTTGCGCAACGTGAAGGTGTACGTCTTGCCACCGTTGGAGACCTTGGGCATCGACGTCGCGAGGTCGGGCACGACGTCGAATGATCCCGCGCCGCCGACCTTCTGGAACGTCACGAGCCCGTCGTAGCTCGCCTGGTACAACTGCCAGTACTGCAGCGTGTAGTTCACCTGCGGGTCGAGCGTGCCGCCCGCGGTCGACGCCAAGAGGTGCAGCGTGCCACCCGCGTGCGCGGACTGGTATCCCGAGCTCGACGCGCCCGAGGACGTCGCCGCCACCAGTCCGATCGAACTCATGACCGAGGTGGCGAGCAGTACTCGCGCCCACCTCATTGATTTGATCCTTCTCACAAGACTCTCCCTTGTCATTGGTACTTCCGAATTTGCACTTCTCATAAGCGATTGAGCGATTATTGCCCAGTACCGAGCAGGTAGCAACTCACCCGTCGAATTGCGCCAGGAACGCGCCCACCACCTCGAGATAGCGCTCCGGTTCCTCGACGAAGGGCATGTGGCTCGACGCCTCGAAGATCTCCCAGCGCACGTCAGGAATGGCGTCAAAGTAGGGCTGCACCGTCGCCGGCGTTGCCTCGTCGTAGCGACCCGACGCCAACAGCGTGGGCACACTAATCTGCTGAACCTTGTCGACGACCGTCCAGTCGCGCAGCGTGCCGATCACGAAGAACTCGTTGGGGCCGTTCATCGCGTGGTACACCGTCGGATCGTTCAAGAGGTGCTCTTCGGTACGAAGCACTTCGGGCGGGTTCGGTACGACCCGACAGACGTGTCGAGCGTAGAAGGCCGCGGTCGCCGCCAGGTACTCCGGATCATCCGTCGTCCCCGCCGCCTCGTGGCGATCGAGCGCGTCACGCTCCTCTTTGGGCATAGCGGCGCGCAACTTCTTCGCCTCGGCGACCCACAACGTCATCGAGGCCGGTGAGTTACTGATGACGAGCGACCGCAGTCCCTCGGGCTGGCGAATAGCGTGCTCGGCACCGAGCATGCCGCCCCACGACTGACCGAGCAGGTGATAGTTGTCCTTGATCGCCAATTTCTCGAGCAGGTTGTCCAACTCGTCGAGAAAGAGCTGGACGGTCCAGAAGTCGGCGCCCTTCTCTCGAAGGTGCGTCGAATTCCCCGCTCCCAACTGGTCGTAATGAATGACGGGGCGACCGCGTTCGGACAGTGCCGCGATCGACAACACGTAGTCGTGCGTGCATCCGGGGCCGCCGTGGGCGACGACCAACGGCGTGACGCCCGTTGAGAGGTCGCCGGAGATCCGGTACCACGTCTTCCAGTCGCGAAAGGCGACCGTGCCTTCCGAGGTCGCGTCAGGAATCATGTGGCGACACTACACAAGACCCATCGCCTGGAAGTGACGTCCGTGTTAAATGAAAGGGGGTGTCTGTTTCTGGCACTCGTTGTTGAAGGCAGCGGGTCACTCAGCGCCTTCGAACATGCGACACTGAGCTATGACCACCGCCACCATCGCCGTCAAAGGCAACGCGAGCGACGAGTTCCCTGCTGACTTCGCCTTCGTGCACTTTACCCACCAGTTCACCGCGCCGGCCCGATCCGAAGCTCTCGCCGAGGGTAACGCCGTCGTCGCTCAGTTGCGCGTCACTGCCGCGCACGCCGGAGGCGGCGTGCGCGAGATGAAGGTGCGATCTCTGCGCGTGGAGGAGATGTTCAACTTCGTGGGACCCGACCACGTCCGCGAGAAGTCCGGCTGGACCGCACTGGTAATGGGCGAGTTGCTCGTGGAGCCGGGTGACGTCCCAGAGGTTGTCGCGGCCATGAATGACGTGGGGGTATCGATCACCCACATCAGTTGGCACCTCGACCCTGACACTGAGGCCCGCGCCCAACGTGCAGTGCGGCGTCTGGCGGTGGCCGACGCGGCAGATGCCGCCAACGATTTTGCCATGGCTCTGGGTGCGACCTTAGGGAAGCTCAACACGCTCGCGGATCCTGGCCTCCTCGGTGCGGCGACGTTGCAGAACATTGGCCGTGCGTCCTCCGGCTGGATGTCCGCGTCGGCGCGGGTGACATCCGCGTCACGCGATGAGAGAGTTGACATAGACCCTGACGTGATCACCATTTTCGCGAACGTGGAAGCTAGTTACGAAGTAACCCTCGACTAGAGCACCAGACCCCCTCGCACGCCACGCCAACGAGGTCGTCAAGTGCGTGCCCCGGGCAATCGCCGTTGAACAGATCAATGGTGTGGCGAAGCTTGAGGCGCCGCTGCGGTGCCAGTCATGGAGATACCTCCGTAGAGGCACCGGAGCGACCTCGGCGCCACGGCGAGGACACAAAGTCCAGCAGTGTGCGAGTGCGTGCGTCGCCGTGCGTACGTACGGCGGAATTTCGTGTTCGAGAAAATGCGTAATGATTGTCATGGGCGATCGCGAAGAGCGGCACCAGAAGAATTTGGACCTCATGACTCGAAAGACTCCCCAACACGCCTTACCGCGACAGCCAGTCCTGCAGGGAGGCGTCGAGGGGAACGCCCGACTCACGAGCGCCGTCGCGGTCGTCATCTTCGTCCTGTTGGCGCTCGAGGGTCTCACCATCGTGCGCATCGGGAGTCTCCTAAGTCCGCACGTCTTCATCGGCGTGCTACTCATCCCGCCCGTGCTCGTCAAGATCTCCTCCACTACTTGGCGCTTCTACAAGTACTACGCGGGCGATCCGGAGTATCGCCAAAAGGGACCCCCGCAGGTGCTGCTGCGATTGCTCGGTCCCTTCGTGGTCATCCTGACGGTCGTCGTGTTCGCCTCCGGCGTCGGGCTCGTCTTTCTGCCCCTGCGCTACTCGTCACAGCTGTTGTTGATCCACAAGGCGAGTTTCGTCCTCTGGTTCGCCGCGACGGCCGTGCACGTGCTGGGTCACGTTGCCGAGACGGCGCAATTGGCGCCTCGCGACTGGCTGGCCCGCTCGCGCCGCCAGGTACGCGGTGCCTCACCGCGTCAATGGTTGCTCGTTTCGAGCCTCGTGTTGGGGCTCGTCGTCGCCCTCGTACTGACGCCCTACGCCTACGGCTGGTGGACGCGGGCGTAGCTCAGTCCGGCTGGGCGAAACGCGCCACGGTAAAGCCGATGGTGAGTGGGACGCTGAACGCGAAGACGACGAGCATCAAGGTGACGACCACGAGCGACGTGCCGCGCGTGTGATCGCGAACGAACGCGAACTCAATCATGCCGGCCGTGATCACGTACGCGAGCAGCGCCCATTTGAAGACGGTCGTGAAGGTTCGCCACGCGAAGTCGCGGAGTCGAAACAGCAGGAACGCCGCGGCGCCCAAGAGGACGAGGCCGGCGACGAGCAGACCTTCGGCGATCCCGAGCGGTGCCCGGCGTGGTGCGTAGGACGCCATCAGGATGCCGCCGACGATCACGACACCGAGCGCCGCAGAGCTAAGCCACGCAATGGGAGGAAACGGTCGGTCCACCTCGTTGGAATAGGTAGCAGGAGTCTCGACGCTCATTGGGTCGCCACCCGTGTCATGATGACGAGCGTCGCTATCTGCATGAGACCAGTGATACCCGACGTGTAGATGAACCGCTTCATGAGACGTCCAATGCGCTCGCCATTGGGCACTGGCTTGTTCATCTCGTAGAGCACGGCGATGTTGGCCGGCTCAAGGATGCCGAGCGCCACGACGGCCATGATGCCCACCACGCAGAACGAGAAGATGAGCCAAGGGTGGTTCGGACTGGCGACCGCCAGATTGCCGAGCTTGCGCGCAATCTGGAATCCCGTGGCGAGAGTCATCATCACGACCGTCGGCATGATGATCACCATCTTGGGCATGAAACGCGCCGAGAACTCGGCCCGCGCGGGTATCGAAAGTCGCCCGAGGATCGGCCCGACGATGAAGCCCACGAAGAGGTCGATCCCGGTCCAGAGTCCGCCGCCGACGACGTGGCTGAACATCAGGGCCCACTTCCAGTTGCCGGCGATCGCCACGACCACGAAGACCACCGCGAGCGCGGCGACCGGCAGGCCCCGCAGCGGCACGACCTGGATCTTTGGTCGATCCGGTGCTGGACCGTGGTGCGACGGCACGGCTTTGACGTCGATCCGGTCTGTCATGTTGGACTCCCCCTCCGCTTGACGCAGACTGCTCTTCGGAATCTATCGTCATGATCGTCCGTGGGATCGAAATAGTCGCGGTCGCGAAAAGCCGTTGCTGTGAAAACTCTAAGCATTGCACCGACGAAGCGCACTACCTGAGGTGCACGATCGATCGCCGACGTCACGACCGCTGGGTCGTCACCTCATGCCGAGAGGGGCTCGTAGCGCGCGGTGAAGTGACGAAGCGCGGCGGGCTCGTGAACCATCCGATAGCCCGACAACGACGCCGCGTCGCTCGCCACCGCGGTGACGACCTCGATGACGTAATCGATATGGCTTTGGGTATACGTGCGTCTCGGTATCGCGAGGCGCACCAGTTCCATCGCTGCGGGCTTCTCGCTGCCGTCGGGTTGACGGCCGAACATCACGGTCCCGATCTCACAACTGCGAATGCCACCGACCTTGTAGAGCGCGATCGCCAGCGACTGGCCCGGATACTCGAGCGGCGCGACGTGACCGAGCAGGGCCCTCGCGTCGAGGTAGACCGCGTGCCCGCCAATGGGCTTGACGACGGGCACGCCCGCGGCATCGAGCGCGTCGCCGAGGTAGGCGGTCGAGCGAATCCGGTACCGCAGGTAGTCCGGGTGGACGGCCTCCTTGAGACCCTGGGCTATCGCCTCAAGGTCGCGCCCGGCGAGTCCGCCGTAGGTGGGGAATCCCTCGGTCAGGATGAGGATGTTGCGACAGCTCTCCGCCAGTGTGTCGTCGTTCATCGCGAGCCAACCACCGATGTTGCCGAAGGGGTCCTTCTTCGCGCTCATGGTCATCCCGTCAGCGAGTGACGCGATCTCTCGCACGATGTCGGCGATGTCCCGATCGCCCTGACCCGGCTCTCGCTCATGGATGAACCACGCGTTCTCGGCGAAACGGCACGCGTCCAAGAAGAACGGGACGCCGTAACGACGACAGATCTCACTGACGCCGCGTACGTTCGCCAGCGAGACCGGTTGTCCCCCGCCCGAGTTGTTCGTGATCGTCAGGAACACAACCGGCACGTCGCTCGCGCGCTCGGCGAGCAGTGCGTCGAGGGCGTCGAGGTCCATGTTTCCTTTGAAGGGGTGGATGGTTGCGGCGTCGTGGCCCTCGCTTATCACCAGGTCGCGAGCTTCGGCCCCCGACGCCTCGACGTTGGCGCGCGTCGTGTCGAAATGGGTGTTGTTCGGAACGATCTTGCCCGCACCGCCCACCACCGTGAAGAGGATCTTCTCGGCTGCGCGACCTTGGTGCGTCGGTATGACGTGCTCAAACGGGAAGAGGTCCTTTACCGCGGACTCGAATCGAAACCAGGACGGCGAACCGGCGTAGCTCTCGTCCCCGTGTTGAATGGCGGCCCACTGGTCACGCGACATCGCGCCGGTACCCGAGTCGGTCAGTAGATCAATCAGGACGTCCTCGGCGTGGAGATTGAACAGATTGAAGCCCGATTGCTCGATGGCCGCGGACCGCTCGTCAGCGGTGGTCATGCGCAACGGCTCGACCGAATGAATCCGGAACG
Source organism: Acidimicrobiales bacterium (assembly GCA_036745995.1). GTDB lineage: Bacteria > Actinomycetota > Acidimicrobiia > Acidimicrobiales > RAAP-2 > RAAP-2. Next base: position 21,503 of record DAIOEY010000013.1, read on the forward strand.
GCTCGATGATCGTGCGAAAGGACTGGTCCATGGCCCGATGGTACCTCCGCAAAGGGAGAGCCCATTAAGTAGGAACTCTGCTGGCCCTTTCGTTTCGGACGACCCGACGTGATCGACGACTCGACACCGACCGTCCAGCGTGTGTGGATTGCGCCTCTTCATCGCCAGTGCCGCAGCGGCGTGGCGCGAGGGCCTTATGGCGTAATTCGGGCCAACCCGCGAGTTCTCAGAATCATCAAATTACGGACAATTATCTGCGGAAGTAGTTGCGGCCAATTAATTACGGGCGATTGGCATGCTCTACGCGAATAATGACGAAATATCGAACTCGATAATTGGCTATGATTCTCGCTTTTCTTTGGCCAATATCGAAACCGAATGGTAAAATTATTCAGTATTTGGAATCCGGTCTGTCTCGTAGTTAACGAAGAACTAATGACGGACTTTCAGAAAGTTCATTTATGTCATCGCTCCCCTTCTCCAACAAGAATCAACCACTCACTGGCGCACGCGCCGACAATCGAACGGCCCTGGGGCGCCACGTGAAGGCCCGATTGGGCTTCGGCGCGCTCTCGGTGACCGGGTTGGCGTTCATCGCCGTCGCGGCCATTGGCACGCAGTCCGCGCTCGCCGCCACCCCAACGATCAACTTGGCGACAGCGTCAAGTTACGCGGTGCTGGCGGGCCAGAGCGTCACCAACGTCGGCAACACCATCATCATCGGAAGTGTCGGCGTCGATCCGGGGACTTCCTACACCGGTCAGTCGACCGTCTCGCAGTCCGGGGGAACCGTCAACGTCGCCAACGCCGCAGCCCTGCAGGCCCAGGCCGACGCCACCGCGGCCTACGGCATCGCCGCCAGCGCCACGCCTCCCACCGCCACGGTCACCGCCGACCTTGGCGGCCAGACCCTTATTCCCGGCATCTACAAGAGTGCGACGTCACTCGGCCTCACGGGCCAGCTCACGCTGAACGGCCCCGTCGGTTCGGTGTTCATCTTCCAGGCCGTTTCGACCCTGATCACGGCGTCGGCTAGTTCGGTCGTGTTGACCGGAGGCGTCACGCCGTGCACCGTCTTCTGGCAGGTCGGCTCGTCCGCGACGCTCGGCTCGACGACGAACTTCAACGGATCGATCATGGCGTTGACGTCTATTTCGCTCCTCAACAGCGCGACCGTGCACGGCCGCGTCCTGGCCCAGACCGGTGGCGTCACGCTCAACGCGAACACCATCGACGCCTCGACGTGCTCGGCGGCTCCTCCGACGACCACCACGACAGCCGGC
>DAIOEY010000014.1:0-19686 GCA_036745995.1 Acidimicrobiales bacterium
GTGTCGTGCCGGGACGACTGATCGACGCGGGCGCCATCGTCGTTGGCAAATCGACGTTGCCCGAGTTCGCGATCGAGGGCTACACGGCCAATCTCTTGACCGGCGTGACCAGAAACCCGTGGAACGCCGACTACTCCCCGGGCGGATCCAGCGGCGGCTCAGCGGCAGCCCTGAGTGCGGGACTGGTGACGATCGCGACGGCCACCGACGGTGGCGGATCGATCCGCATTCCGGCCTCGTTGTGCGGCCTCGTCGGGCTGAAGCCGACCAACGGGATTGTGGGACGTTGGCCGGCACCGGACTGGATCGACTACTCGACCGACGGACCGTTCGCCACCGCGAGTGACGATCTTCGTCTGCTCTACGACGTGATGGTGGGGCCCGTCGCGGGCGATCCGTCCTCGCCGCCGAGGTCAATGGCGTCACGGATGACGCGTCACGACGAGCGACCGGTGAACCTCGTCGCGGCCGATCGGACGTCCCCTTTGGGGCCACTGCCCGCCTCGGTCCGATCGGCGTTTCACGACGCGGTCGAGGCCTTCGCCGATCTCATGAAGGCCTCGGTCACGTGGCGTGACGCGGAGGGGTTCTTTCCTGACGGGGATCCCGATCTCGACTGGTTCACCGTGACGACCGCCGAACACGTGGCGTCGCTCGGTCGTGCGTGGGTGCTTGAGCACATGACGGAGTTCCACGTCTCGACCCAGGAGTACCTCGGGGTGGGACTCGAGGTCACGATCGACGAGTACCTGTCGGCTCGCCGACGCCGGTACCTCTACGTGCGAACGATGGATCAGCTACTCGGAGAGAACGGTCTGCTGCTCACGCCGACCGTCGCCAGTGAGGGCTGGCTCGCGGACGGACGACTCGACACGAACGCCGAGGTGCATGGGCTGCCCCCGAACGTCTACTCGACCGCGGTGCAGAACGTGACGGGACATCCGGCGCTCAGCGTGCCCTTCGGCCATCTGTCCACCGGGCTCCCGTTCGGCTTGCAGATCAGCGCCCCCCACTATCACGACCGGCGGCTCCTCGACATTGCCGCGGTGTTCGAAGAGGCGTTCCCGTGGGCGCGAAGCGCGCCCGGATACGAATCCTTGGCGACGGTGCTCGACGTCGACGACGCAATGTAGAGAAAAGGGCACTTCGACCTCAGCGGTCCGGCCCCAAACTCTGGGCCGCACGACGTCGGTGACGTTAGGGTGGAGCCGAAAGAGGTCCCATGTCAACTTCCCCGCTGCCAGTCGAGCTCAACAACCACCATCGCGACACGTTGCTGCGCATCTTCCAGCATCCGACGAGCCACAACATCGAATGGCGTGCCGTGACGTCACTCCTCGAGGTCGTCGGCACGATCGACGAACACAAGGACGGGAAGTTCCGGGTGCGGATCGGATCCGAAACGGAGTTCTTCGATCGGCCCAAGCACAAGGACATCGACGTCCAACAGGTGGTCGACCTTCGTCGCATGCTGACCGGTGCGGGCTATCTGGCCGTCGTCGAGGGCCTCGAAGCCAAGGGCACCGAGGACTAGGACGGGCACCCCGTAGGGGCCCGTCGAGAACAACGGTCACAGCTACTGCTCGCGCAGTCCCAACGGGATTCGAACCCGTGCCTCCACCTTGAGAGGGTGATGTCCTAGGCCACTAGACGATGGGACCATGAAACGAGTGGCGTACCGCCAATCCACTCCATTCGCTCGGGGGCAAGGACTCGAACCCTGAATAACTGGACCAGAACCAGTTGTGTTGCCAATTACACCACCCCCGAAGGGCTGGGCAATCTTATCCGAGTGCGCTCGCTAACCGCCACCGGGCAGTGGAATCTTCGAAGCCGTCGTCGTCCACGAACTGAGTCGCCCGTAGCCAACGAGGCGGCCAACGCCGACTTCCAGGGTCTCTTTCAAGTAGTAACGCCAGAGCGAATGGTTGATGGTGGGTGAATTGGGCACCGGTGACGGCGACGGCACGAGACCCTGGGACGACGCGATCGCCATCGCGCGGTACTCGTGAAAGGGATCGGTCACGCAGAGGACCGTCACGATGCGGCGTGCGCGAAGTTGCTTGACCACGGTGGACACGTTCTGCCACGTGTCGTTGCCGTAACCCTTCAGAATGTGAGTCGTGGCGACGCCGTGCGCCTCCAGGTACGTCGCGGACACGCCGGCCTCGGTATGGGTGTCGCCCGGCCGGTTCCCTCCGGTCACGACGATCCACGGCGCGCGGTGGTGGTTGTACAGATTGAGGGCCTGGTCGAGCCGGGCCTTCAGTTCCGGTGACGGCTTGCCGTTGTCCTCCGTCGTGCCAAAGACGAGAATGGCCTGAGCCGACGCCGTCGAATGCTCGTGACCGGTCAACCAGATCTGAACAAACGTCACGACGAAATAGAGCAGCACGAAGCTGATCAACGTGCTGATGATCTTCAAGACGAGCTTGAAGGGTCCCAAAATCATGGCGAACAGCGCGCGAGGGCGTCGCGCAGGCGGACCAATGTCCGCTCGCGACCAAGGAGTTCGAGCGACTCGAACAGGGGTGGACCCACCAAGGTGCCGGTCACGGCGCAGCGAATCGGCGCCTGGGCCTTTCGCAGCGCCAGACCCACTGCCTCGCCAATCTCGATGGTCGCCTCGTGCAGTGCCGGCGCGTTCCACTCGAGCTCGCCGAAGCGCTCGATCGCGACCGCGAGCAGGGTTTGTGCAATGGGATCGTTGCGCACCGTCTTGTCAAAGGCTGCTTCGTCGAACGTCGGGACCTCGAGGAAGAAGAACTCGATCATCGCCGGAATCTCGCCCAGGGTGGCGACACGCTCTTGAACGAGCGGCGCGACGCGTGCGTACAGCGCCGCGTCGAACTGTTCCTCGGTCCACGACACGGTTCGATCCGTCGGTCGCCACGCGCAGGTCCACGGTGCCACCCACGGGGCCGACCGCTCGATGAACGCCGCGGGGCTCAGCTGGCGGATGTACTCGCCGTTCATGTGGGTCATCTTCTTCACGTCGAAGAACGCCGGCGAGTGCGAGACGTCCGCGAGACGGAACTGCTCGACCATCGTCGATCGGGTGACGATCTCTTCGTCGCCTCGCGGGCTCCAACCCAGCAGTGCGAGGTAGTTCACGAAGGCTTCGGGCACGTACCCCTGGTCGCGGTAGGACTCCACCGCGACGGGATCCTTTCGCTTCGAGAGTTTCTTACGCTGCTCGTTCACGAGCATCGGCAGGTGCGCGTAGAGGGGCAACGCCACGAAGGCCACGTCGTCGCAGTGGTTGAGAGCGTCCCACATCATCACTTGCTTGGGCGTCGTCGGCAGCAGGTCCTCGCCACGGATGACGTGCGTGATGTTTATCGTGCGATCGTCAACGACGTTGGCCAAGGGATAGAGCACGCCACCGTTGGACCTCACGACGATGAAGTCCTCGTAGCTGTCGTGCGGGAAGGTCACGTTCCCGCGAATCAAGTCGGCAACGACGGTCACTCCCTCGTCGGGCACGCGAAAACGAAGCGCCGTCGACGACGATCGCGTAACGGCCCGGTCCCGGCAGTATCCGTCGTAGCCGGGCTTCGCGTTGCCCTTGATGCGTTCGTCGATCTGCTCGCGCGTGCAGTCACAGGGGTAGAGATAGCCCCCCGCGAAGAGGGCTTGCGCGGCGACCTCGTGATCGAGTTTCATCTCACTCTGCAGAAACGGCCCCTCGTCGAAGTCCAAGCCGAGCCAGGCCATCGCGCTGAGGATCCCCTGGTGCCACTCGTCACGATTGCGCTCGACGTCGGTGTCCTCGATACGCAGGATGAAGGTGCCGCCGCTCTGGCGCGCGAAGAGCCAGTTGAAGAGGCTGGTGCGCGCGGAGCCCACGTGGAAGTAGCCCGTGGGTGACGGGGCGAAGCGGACCCGCGGTCCGGTCACGAACTATTCCTCAATCGAGATGGCACCGTTGGGGCAGCTGGCGACCGCTTCACGCAGACGACCGTCGAATTCGGGACCCGGGTTCTCGTTCAACACGTAGAGGAAGCCGTCGTCGCGGACTTCGAACACTTCGGGAGCGATCCCCATGCACACGGCGTTGCTGGTGCAGAGGTCGTAATCAACGCTGACCTTCATATGTTTCCCTTCGAGATTCTTGCAGTCACTGTAGTTGGCGACCCACCACTCACCGCTGGGTCGCCAAAACGATTGCGTGCGTACACTACTGACGACAAGCAAAGGATGGGTATGGAGTTACGTTCTCTCGGTTCACTGCGCGTCTCGGTCGTGGGCATTGGTTGTAACAACTTCGGGGGACGTCTCGACGCAGCCACCACCACCGCAGTGGTCCACGGAGCCCTCGACGCGGGCGTCAACTTCTTCGACACGGCCGACATCTACGGCGCCACCCAGTCTGAGGTCCTGCTGGGCCGCGCCCTCGCGGGTCGCCGAGGCGACGCGGTGGTCGCGACGAAGTTCGGGATGCCCATTGACGACGACCACGTCGGCGCCCACCCGGACTACGTGCGCCGCGCCTGTGAGGACTCGCTGCGTCGCTTGGACACTGACTACATCGACCTGTACCAATTGCACTTCCCCGACGACACCGTGCCCATCGCCGACACGCTGGGAGCACTCGCGCAGCTCGTTCACGCGGGAAAGGTCCGCGAGATCGGTTGCTCGAACCTCAATCCCGACCAACTTCATGAGGCGAAGGTCGCCGCCGGCGACGGTCCCGCGTTCGTTTCGGTGCAGAACCAGTACTCGCTCCTCGCTCGTGAGCCCGAGCGCGACGGCGTGCTCGAGACCTGCGAGGAGCTGAACATCGGATTCCTGCCGTTCTATCCCCTCGCGAACGGTCTCCTGACCGGGAAGTTCCGCCCCGGACAGCCGCTCCCCGCCGGATCGCGTCTCGCCGCGATGCCCGCCGAACGCAGCGTGCACTGGCTGAGCGAGGGATTCCAGCAGAAGGTCGGAGCGCTGCTCGACTACGCCGACGAGATCCACGTGCCGATCCTGAGCATCGCGTTCTCCTGGCTGTTGAGTCATCGCCAGGTCGCTTCGGTCATCGCCGGCGCGTCGTCGCCCGAGCAGGTCCGCGCCAACGTGGGCGCCGTTACGCAGTTAACGCCAGCTCAGAGGGAGCGACTGGACGAACTGACGGCCTGAGCGTTCCTTCGATCGCGAAACAAGCGTCTGGGGATCCACGACGTCCCTACGAGGCCTTGACGACCGCCACCATCTTGGTCAGCGAATCCTTCGCGTCACCGAAGAGCAGGATCGTCTTGGGGTTGTAGAGAAGTTCGTTCTCGATGCCGGCGAAACCCGGCCGCATCGATCGCTTCAAGAAGACGACGTTCTCGGCGAGTTCGGCGTTGATGATCGGCATGCCGTAGATAGGCGACGTCTTGTCGTCGCGCGCCGCGGGGTTGACGGTGTCGTTGGCCCCGACCACGAGCGCGACGTCCGCCGTCTGCAGCTCGGAGTTCGCTTCGTCCATCTCCTTCAGCTGTTCGTAGGGCACGTTCGCCTCGGCGAGCAGCACGTTCATGTGGCCCGGCATGCGACCGGCCACTGGGTGGATGGCGTAGAAGACCTCGATGCCCTTGGACTCGAGCAGTTCGCCGAGTTCACGCAGCACGAACTGGCCCTGGGCCACGGCGAGGCCGTAGCCGGGAATGATCACGACACGACTGGCGTAGGACAAGAGAATGCCGACGTCCTCGGCGCTGCCGGAGCGGACGCTTCGACCGTCGTCGCGCTCGGTGGCGCCACTGGCGGTGATGTTCGATCCGAACGCGCTGAAGAGCACGTTGGAAAGGCTGCGTCCCATGGCGGCGCTCATGAGTCGCGTGAGCAAGATACCCGACGCGCCGACCAGTGTTCCGGCGACGATCAACAGGTTCGATCCCAACGTGAACCCCGACGCGGCGACCGCGAGTCCGGTGAAGGCGTTCAGCAGCGAAATCAAGACGGGTACGTCCGCGCCACCGATCGGTAGGACGAACGCGGCGCCCAGGATGAACGAGAGCGCGAGCAGCACCCACAGGAGAAGCGTCGACTCGGTGACCAGAATCGTCACGATCAGGGCGAGCGCTCCCGCGCCGATGACGGCGTTGATGATCTGTTGGCCGGGGTAGGTGACGGGGCGACCGGTCATCAGTTCCTGCAGTTTCGCGAACGCGATCGACGAACCCGAGAACGAGACCGTACCGATCAGCACACCGAGCAGGACTTCGAGCGTGACGTAGGTCGCGGGGTGCGTGGACTTGATGTGGACGAACTCGGTGATCGACACCAATGCCGCCGCACCACCACCGACGCCGTTGAATATCGCCACCAGTTGGGGCATCGCCGTCATCTTCACGAATCGGGCGACGGGTACCGCGACCACCGTGCCGATGAAGATGCCGAGCAAGATGAGTCCCACGTGGTGCAACGGATGCCCGTCGACGTACTTGAAGAACGTCGCGACGATGGCGACGAACATGCCGCCGGCCGCGATCAAGTTCCCTCGACGGGCGTGCTTGGGACTACCGAGACCCTTCAGGGCAAAGAGGAACGTCGTCGCCGAGAAGAGGTACAACAGGTCAATCAGTGTTTCACGACTCACGAGGCGACCTCTTCGGTTTCAGTCTTGCGAGGTTGCGGCGCTCGGGCCTTGAACATCTCGAGCATGCGGTCGGTCACCACGAAACCGCCGACCACGTTCAGTGTCCCGAGAATCACCGCGAGGAATCCGAGCACCTCTTCGAGGTTCGTCGTCGCCGAGCCGAGGATGATCATTGAGCCCACCAGGATCACGCCGTGGATGGCGTTCGAGCCGCTCATCAGTGGTGTGTGCAAGATGCTCGGCACTTTGGAGATGATCTCGGTGCCGACGAAGATGCTGAGCACCAACACCGTGGCGTACTGCAGCAATACGTTGCCCATCAGGCGTTCTCCTTCACTTCAACAACGGGGGTAATCGCGACGTGGGTGACGCCGAGGGCTTCGGCGGTCGGCGCGTGATTGACGGCGCCGTCGCGCGCGACGGTGACGCCGATGACGACCTCGTCGTTCCAGTCTGGGTTCAGCTGGCCCTTCGACCCGAAGAGTCCGAGCAGCTTCAGCACGTTGTTGGCGTACATGAAGCTTGCGTGGGCACCCATCTGGGCCGGCGGATTGGCGAGTCCGACGACGCGAACCCCCTGGTGATCGACGACTTCGCCGACCTTGGTGAGTTCGCAGTTGCCGCCGCCGTCGGCCGCCATGTCGATCACGAGTGAACCCTCGCCCATGGCTTCGACCATGGCGGTCGTCACCAGAATCGGGGACTTGCGACCCGGCACCGCGGCGGTGGTGATGACGATGTCGGCGCTCGCGACCTCGCTCAGGAGCGCGGCCTGCTGTTGGGTCCGCTCCTCATCGGTCAGTTCGCGCGCGTACCCGCCCACGGCGTCGGCGGTCACCGCGAGCTTGACGAAGACGGCGCCGGCGGACTCGGCTTCTTCCTTCGCGGCGGAACGGACGTCGTAGGCCCGAACCTTGGCGCCGAGGCGGCGCGCGGTCGCGATGGCCTGCAGGCCGGCGACGCCGACCCCCATGACCAGGACCTTCGCCGGACGGATCGTTCCCGCCGCCGTCGTCAGCAGCGGGAAGAAACGGTCGAAGTAGCTCGCCCCGGCCAACGCCGCGCGATAACCCGAGACGGTCGCCTGGGAGGAGAGGGCGTCCATGTACTGCGCCCGCGAGATTCGTGGCAGGAGGTCGAACGAGAGGATCGTCACTCGGCGGTCGTTCAGCGCCCGAACGACGTCGATCGCGAGCAGCGGCGAAAGGAACGACAGGTGCAGTGAGCCTTCGGGCAGCAGCGCGGTCTCTTCGAGCGTCGGTGGATTGACCCGAAGGTTGACGTCACCGGTCGGTGCGTCACTGACGGTGGCTCCGACGGCCTGATAGGCCTCGTCGCTGAAGTGCGCCCGCACGCCGGCACCTCGTTGCACCACCACTTCCCAACCGTCGCCCACGAGGGTTTTGACGGCGTCAGGCGTTAATGCGACCCGGGTCTCCCCCGCTCGCGACTCCTTATAGAGCGCAATTTTCATCCTATATTTCTAGCAGCCCGACCAAGCGTGCTCTCCAAAAAGCAAAGTGACAAACGTCACGAATAACGCTATCGGCGTCGAAGAAAATTCAGGATTTCGTCCGATACCTCACGGGGAGCGTCGAGCGGCAGCCAGTGTCCGAGCCCTTCGAACCGGACAAAATCGAATCCGTTCACGCAGTAGTCACTCGAGCCGGTCATCTGACGCTCACCGAGGGCAAGATCGCCGCTCGACCAGATTCCGAGTGTCGGCGCGAGTATCGGTGGCAACACCGGCGGCTCCATGACGAACGCCTCGGGCGGGATGTTCGCCCGATACCACAGCAGATGCGCGGTCATCTGACCGTCACGTTCGAGTTCGGCGATGACCTCATCGACGCGCGGATGACCCATCCACACGCGCATCGCCTCGTACTCGTTCTTTCGCAGGAACGCCTCCCCCAGGCCCTCGTGGGCGAAGAGCAGCGTGTACCAGCTCTTCAGTTGTTGCTCGAGTCCGGCCGAGCGAAACGACGTCGGATGACCCACCGACAAGACCACGAGTCGCTCGACGCGATCGGGCAGGTACGCCGCGCACACCCACGCGAGGTTCGCACCCCAGTCGTGGCCGACGAGGGTCACCCGGTCCGCGCCGACGGCGTCGAGAATGCACGTGACGTCGCCGACCAGGAGGCGCATGGCGTACTGGGAGGTCTCGGTCGGCTTGGAACTTTGGCCGCAGCCGCGAAGATCGGGCACGACCACCCGGTAGCCGGCCGCGAGGAGATTCCCCGCCACGTCGTCCCAGAGGACCGACGTGTCCGGCCAGCCGTGCAAGAGCACGACGGTGGGCCCCTCACCGGCGACGCGCACCGACAACGTGACGTCGGCGTTGTGCACGAGGACCCGCTCCATCACCGCGACGGTACACCGAGTAGACCTTGAGTATGGAACTCTTTCGCGTGAACGTCGCGTCGCCCGTCGGGGAGTGGGGCGTCGAAGGCAACGCCAAGGTCATTACCCGTATCTATCTGCCGAGCGAAGCCGGACCGGCGTCGCGCGGCGTCGCGCCCAAGGCCGTGCAGGCCTGCGCGCAGCAACTGGCCGAGTACCTCGCGGGCAAGCGCAAGGCCTTTCACGTACCGCTCCTGCAGCTCGCCGCGACGCCGTTCCAGCTGGAGGTGTGGGAAGCGCTGGGCGAGATTCCCTTTGGCGAAGTCCGCACCTACGCCGAGGTCGCCGAAGCCATCGGCCGCCCTCGGGCCATGCGCGCCATCGGCAACGCGAACCACGTGAACCCCTGGCCGGTCATCGTGCCCTGTCACCGCGTCGTCGCTCGACACGGGATCGGTGGGTACGGCGGCGGCACCGACGTGAAGCGCTACCTGCTCGAACTCGAAGGCGTCACCTACGACTGAGTCGGCTCGGAGCGATCCTCGCGGTCGGGAATCGGCAGCCTTCGCACGGCGATCGGGTCGCCGCTGTTGGTGATCGCGCTGCCCAGACGTCGCACGACGTGGTGCGCGATCCAAAAGAGCACGATGGCAGAAGGCACTTCGACCGCCAGGGAGACAAGACTCGTACCGAAATCGTCGTAGCGCGCGGTCGTCACGTCGAACCACGCGTCGACCAGCAGCAACGTTCCCGCCGCGCACGAGAAGAGGATGAGCACCGCTCGCCGTCGCCACGCGGCCCACGCCGCGAGCAACAACATCACGACCTGGGCGCTGTCGAGTCCGACCCACGCGAGGTCCCAGTGATCCGCCGTGTAGTGGCGCGGTAGTCGCCAACCCAGGTAGATGGTCCACGCGGTTTCCACTAGCGCGCCCGCCGTCAGCGCCGTGAGCACCACCTCACGGGACAGTTGTGCGCGCCTCGGCGGGGGCATCAGAACGACTAACTAGTAACCGCTACCGGGTCCGACAACGCCGCGAACATCGCCAGGGTGCCGTCGGCCAGCCGCTGTCGCTCGTCGCCCGACAGCACCGAGAAGTACCGCGCCATCAGTCGCGAGGTCACAACCTCGGCTTGGATCTTCTTCGCCTCGAGTTCGGGCGTGACGGGCGGAACGTCATCGTCGCTGTACCCGTGGAGTTTGAACACCGAGTCGTCCTGGAGGTAGCAGGCCTCGAGCGGCGTGAGACCGACCTGCGCCACCGCGTCGATGTGCGCTCCCCCGCGTAGTTCACGCAAGAGGATCGTGCCCAGGTAGGCGGCGTGGACCGCGCTCGCGGGCGCCGGATACTGGAGATAACCGGTCGCGAGCAGATGGTGACCGGGCTCAGCCTCGCTCGTCACCCGACGCGCCAGGGCGCCAACGTCGGCGAGCACGTCAACGTCGAGCGCGCCAAAGGTGCGGTCGGCGAAGGCGTACGCGGCGAGCACGTGCTCACGCGCCGTCGCGACGGGGTCGGCCTTGGCGCGCGCACGGTGGAAGAGGAAATCCATCGTCCTGGGGTGAAAGAACGTGAACGCGCGGTCGACGACCTCGGCGTCAACGTCCCCGAGCACGCCACCTCGACCAAGGCCGTAGAACTCGAAGACGTTCATCCCGAGTTCCTTGGCGCGCTCGGCGGTGAGCGGATCGAAGTAGAAGCCGAGGCCCAACTTCTGGATCGGATCGGTCGTCAGTTCCGCGAGCTCGGAAGATTCCATGAGGTTGACTCTACGGCGCGACGAACCAGCCGCGTCAGTTCACGAAAGCTGGCCGTCGCGGCGAACACGCAGCTCGATCTTTGAGCCGCTCGGGACCTCGACAAAGCGCGCCGCGCCCCCGTGCCGCGTGACGATGTCGGTGACGATCGAAAGCCCGAGTCCGGTGCCGCCCGATCGACGGCTACGCGCCGAGTCCGCTCGAACGAATCGTTGGAAGAATCGCGTGCTCTGCGCCACGTCGACACCTTCACCGTCGTCGGCGACCGTGACGACGGCGAAGGAACCGTCGTAATGCGAATCGAAGCGAAGTTCGTGCGTCGCGTACCTCGCGGCGTTGTCGACGACGTTGCGGATCATCCGCTTCAACATCGGCGGATCGCCCGTCACCCTGGTCGGCTGCACGGTCGAGGTGTCGACGCTGAGTTCACTCATGGCGCGTACGCGCAGGGCCTCCTCGAACAGGAGGTCGTCGAGGTCCACGTCGACGCTCACCGCTTCAACCTGGTTCTCGTCGTGGCGCGCGAGCCAGAAGAGGTCCTCGATCAAGCCGTCGAGGCGACGACCCTCGCGCATGATCGTCTCGGTGACTTCGGTCCAGTTGACGCTCTGTTGTTCGCTCTGGGCCCGCTCGACGGTGGCGAGCAACGTCGTCAGGGGGCTGCGCAGTTCGTGACTCGCGTTCGAGACGAACTCCTGTTGAAACTTGGATGCCGCCTCGAGCCGGTCGAGCATGGCGTTGACGGTGCGCGCCATGCGCGCGATCTCGTCGTCGCCACCGGTCACCGGCACCCGTTCGGAGAGGTCGCGCGCCGCGATTCTTTCGACGCGGCGTCGAATCGACTCGACCGGCGCCAACGCGAGACCGATGCCCAACCAGATGAGACCGCCCGACAGCAGCAGCAGCAGCGGGAAGGAGATGGCCACGCTGACGAGCAGGACGCCCACGCTGTGCGAGATGGGCGTCCCGTAGACGTAACCGAAGATCAGACCCAGTCCCCTGCTCGTCGAGATCGACTGCACCTGACCGTCGCTGACCTGAGGTTCCGTGCCCGCTGTTCGCGATGAATGCACCATCGTCAGAGCGAAGCCACTCTTGGCCGTGGCGTCCATCGAGCCGCGCGCCAGGACCGGCGCGCCGACGATCGCGGAACTCGCCGCCCATACCTCGGTCCCCGACGTGTTGGTCACTTGGATCACCACGTCGCCGTGCATTGGCAACGTCACCTCGGCGCTGCGCGACAGCGTCGAGGTGGAGAAACGCGCCTGGGTCTGGGCGATGGCGTCCTCGATCTGATTGGTCGCGCTGGTGACCAATGAGCGGTGCACCAGGTTCACGAGCGCCACGCCGGTGAATGCAAGGACGACGGCGATGGAAATGACGAAGAACAGGGTCAGCCGCGCGCGAATGGACAGCTGACGCCGGCGGCTCATCAGTCCTCTCGGACGCTGTAACCCACGCCGCGAATCGTGCGGATGATCGACGGGCTCTCCGCAATGTCGATCTTGCGTCGCAGATAGCCGATGTAGACCTCGACGATGTTCGGATCGCCGTCAAAACCGCTGCCCCACACCGTCTCGAGGATCTCACTCTTGGCGATCGAGACGCCGGTGTTGCTCAGCAGATACTCGAGCAGTGCGAACTCTCGCGGCGTCAGGGTCACGTCGCGCCCGTAGGAGACCACGTGTCGGCGCAGCGGATCAAGGGTGATGGGTCCGACCACGAGTTGCTGTGGTCGCTCTCGTTCGTGCCGGCGCAAGAGTGCGTGGATCCTGGCGATCAGGACCGACCGTTCGAACGGTTTGCGCAAGAAGTCGTCGGCGCCGACCTCGAGACCCTCGACCTCGTCCATCTCGCCCTCCTTGGCCGTCAGCATCAACAGCGGCGAGTGGACTCCCGCGTTGCGCAGGTCGAGACAGACGCTGAAACCGTTTCGCTTGGGCAACATGATGTCCAGGACGATGACGTCGTAGGCGCCGTCACGCGCCGCGAGGAATCCCGACTCACCGTCGTGGCGCTGGTCGACGTCGAATCCGTCGTCCACCAGCAAATCTGCCACCGCTCGCGCGAGGTCGTGGTCATCTTCGATGACGAGCACTCGGCGGCGTTCATCACTCATTTCAGGTAGAGGTTACCGTCAGACCCTTCGGCCACCGTTAACTTGTGCAATCCATGGGGTGCGGGTCCGTTCATGACCGCGCCGGTCTCGAGCTGGAACTCCGATCCGTGGCACGGGCACGCGAACACGTGATTGGCTGCGTAGTAGCCCACCGTGCAGCCCGCGTGGGGACAAACGGCGTCGTAGGCGACGAATTGACCCTTCGTGGCCTGCACGACGATCCCCGGATCGCCGGTCACCGGGATCGAGAACGTCGCCGCGTTGCCGACCGGCACGTCCTTCGCCGGACCGAGCAGGGTGCCCAGCGCGTTGGACCCGGTCGTGGTGGTCGTGGTGGCGCCGGTCTGAGAACCCGACGTGGTCGTCGTTGAACCCGAGGAGAGTTGCCCCGACGAGACCGGAGCCTTCGCACCGCCGACGACACGGCCGAGCGCCGCGCTGGCACCGGCGAAGATCGCGGCGGAGGTGCCGACCATCGCGGCGGCGGCACCGCCGAGCACCAGGGCGCGGCGATCCACCGAATCAATCTTGACGCGGGTCACCAATGGTGCTCGGTCGCCGAGCAGCACCGGACAGACCGCCGCTTCACAGGCGAGTCCCTCCCTCGCTGAACACCGTCCCCGGTTGAAGTGGCCGCACAGTTGCTGCACCTTGACGAACGGGATGGCGACCAGTTCCGGAGCGGGAGCGCCTTCCATCTGCGCGGCACGCCTCGCGATCCACGAGTCGATCGAGAGCCGCGTCCCACTGCCGGAGAGAACGAACGGCAACCACGCGAAGAAGAACACGATGTCCGCGCCCGTGTAGAACGGCGACGCGTGGAAACTCACGGTCAAGAAGAGATTGAGCGACAGGATCGCTCCGCCAATGGCGGCGACGCGCATCCACAGTCCGAGGAGCGCCCCCACGCCAATGGCAACTTCGGCCAACGAGATGATGATGCCGAGCGGCGTGGCGAACTGGACCAGGTGACTGATCAACATATGAATGGGGCTGATGCGAGCCGAGGCGATCAGCTGTGCCTGGATGGAAGTAGGGCT
Source organism: Acidimicrobiales bacterium (assembly GCA_036745995.1). Lineage (GTDB taxonomy): Bacteria > Actinomycetota > Acidimicrobiia > Acidimicrobiales > RAAP-2 > RAAP-2. The sequence continues at coordinate 13,836 of DAIOEY010000014.1, forward strand.
GGCTGAGTTGAAGAAGTTGGGATTGGCGAGCTTCTGCAGTCCGGCGAAGAGAAACGTCGCGCCGAGAAAGAACCGTAGGGGCAAGAGTGCCCACTCGGCCAGCGCCCAGGCGCGAACGGGTGCGTTGAGGGGCAGCCGTCGTTCGGGCGGGCGGGCGTGACGAACCGGACGGTTGACGGGCATTTTTCAATGCTGCCACACCCACCTCGACAGTTGGTCGTCGCGCCCGTACTCCTTAGCGAAAATTTATCCACCAGAATGGGGAGATGCTCACCGCCACCGTCGTGTCCTACGTCTTGCACGAGATACAGCGTCTCCCCGGCGGTCTCGTCTACGGACTCGTCGGACTCTTGGTCTTCGGTGAGGCGGCCCTCTTCATCGGTTTCGTCCTGCCCGGTGAGACCTCGGTCATCGTCGCGGGCGTCGTCGCCAGTCAAGGACACGTCAACATCGGCGTGCTCTGCCTGCTCGTAGTGGTTGCCGCCGTGGCGGGCGACTCCGTCGGCTACGCCATCGGGCGTCGCTACGGCGAACAGCTGCTCAAGGTCCCGGTCGTGCGGAATCGACGAGCGGCGATCGACCGCGCACTCGAGGGTCTTCGTCGTCGAGGTCCGGTCTACGTCTTCGTCGGCCGCTTCACGGCGTTCCTTCGCGCGGTGATGCCGGGACTCGCGGGCATGAGCAAGATGCACTACCGGAGGTTTCTCATCGCCAACGCCCTCGGCGGCGTCATCTGGGGCATCAGCTTCACCTTGCTCGGTTATTTCGCCGGCAGCGCACTTTCCAAGATCGAGAAGTACGCGAGTTGGCTCGGACTCACCCTGCTGATCGTCATGGTGCTCTTCTTCGTCACGTTCCACTTCGTTCGAAAGCGGCGCGAGGCGGGGCGCGAGGCCGAGTGGAGCGTCTCGAAGGAGAGCGACGACTCAGCCCAGGACGTCGAGTAACTCCGGCGTGGCACTCGTCGACCAGACGCCCGCACGCTGAGCGACGAGTCCGGCCGACGCACTCGTCGGCCCGCGACCTCTGACGAGCGAGCGCACGTACAACTCGTCACACGTCGACGCGCGACGACGCTGCTCGGCAATCGCCTCGAGCGATTGGTTCATTTCGATCGTGCGGGTCGTCGCGACGAGGTGCGGACCGACCATGGCGTCGTTGCTCAGCGACCGAGCCACGTGCTCGACCTGGCGTCGAGCGCTCGCGGCGTCGGCGAGCGCACCTCGACGCCAGGGCGGCGCCGTCGCGTCGAGGAACCCCCGCGACACCAGTCTCTCAGCATCAGTGAACACGACGACACCCGTCGCGACGTCGCCCAGGCGGTCCACGACACGCGTCGCGTACTGCGTCGCGTACGGAACCACCCACGGCAAGAGCCACGCTTCGAGACCGGTCCATGAGGGCCAGACGTCACCGAACAGCGCGATCGTCACGTCGAGCCCCAACGAGCGCGCGTGTCCGATCACCTGCCCATAGCGCGTGAGCGCGCTGTCGTCGTAGACACCGCGACGGGGCTCAACGCGTGCCCATTCGATCCCGAGGCGGACACCGTCGAGGCCGAGCGACGGTACGAGGTCGATCACGTGCTCGTAATCGCGCCACAGCCCCTCCGCGTCGCCGGGGCCGTCGTGGCGGCCCAGGGCGATCGTCGGCGAGAAGCACGTGGCCGGCTCGTGGGGACGATCGAAACCACCCTCCACCGCGTACCCCTCCAGGGTCGCAAGAACACGAGGTCGCTTGGTCACCGAGTCAGTTTCGCACGCCGAACATGGGTCAACTCCACTAGCGTTTCGACGGGTGCCCTACGGGGCCGTCTGAAGGAGAGCCATGGCTGACGAGATTCTTCGCGAACGACGCGGACACATTGAACTGCTGACCATCAACCGACCCGAGGCGCGCAACGCGATCAATCGCGCGACGGCCGTGGCCCTCAGCGACGCGCTCGACGAGGCCGAAACCGACGACGACGTGTGGGTCGTCGTACTGACCGGCTCGGGCGACAAGGCCTTCTCCGCGGGCATGGACCTCAAGGCCTTCGCGATGGGCGAATTCCCCGCGACCGACAAGGGCTTTGGCGGGATCACCAATCGTGACTTCCCCAAGCCGCTCATCTGCGCCGCCAACGGCTCAGCCCTGGCGGGCGGCTTCGAGATGATGATCAGTTGCGACATGGTGGTCGCCGCCGACCACGCCAAGTTCGGCATCCCCGAAGCGTCGCGCGGTCTGGTCGCCGGTGCCGGTGGACTGATTCGCCTGCCCAAGCGGGTGCCGATCACGATCGCGCTGGAGATGGCACTCACCGCTGACCCGATCGACGCGGACCGCGCGTACGAACTCGGCCTCGTGAACCGCGTCGTACCAGGGGCGCAAGTCCTCGACGCGGCGATCACGCTCGCCGAGCGCATCGTCAAGAACGCCCCACTCGCGGTGCGCACGTCCAAGAGTGTCATGAAACAGGCCATGGAACTCAACGAAGAGCGGGCGTGGGCGCTCAACACCGACTCGTTCGCGATGATCGGTCGCAGCGCCGACGCCCTCGAGGGAGCGGTCGCGTTCGCCGAGAAGCGCGAACCGCACTGGCAGGGTAAGTGGCAATGAACCAGGGCCTGCTCAACCTCGTCGATCAGCCGCACCTCGCCGACGCGCTCACGATCTTTCGCCTCACGTTGCACGTGCTCGCCGCGACGGTCTGGGTGGGCGGACAGTTCGTCGTCGCCGGCTTGCTGCCGACGATACGCGGACTCGGCGACGGCGCCCCTCAGAAGATCGCGCGCGCCTTCGGGCGACTCAGTTGGCCGGCCTACTGGCTGCTCGTAGCGACCGGCGTGTGGAACTATCTGGCGATCGCCCACGGGTCGGCGACGAGCTCGTGGAACGCCGTCTTCGGCATCAAGATGGTCACCGTCCTCGTCGCGGGTCTCGGCGCGTACCTGCACACCAGGGCCTCGACCCCTCGCGCGCGGGGCATCTACGCGGGCGTCGGGACACTGGCCTCGATCGCGGCCCTCGTGCTCGGCGTCGCGCTCGCGGGCTAGTGCAGGTGGTACACCAGCGCTGAGGTAGCGGCCGCGCAGATCACGACGATCGGAAAGGGCGCTCGCGCGAGGAGTGCCGTGAGTGCGACCGCGAGTCCGGCGAGCCGGTGATCGACCACGACGTGCGTCTTTACGACCAATCCTTGAGCGATCACGAGAGCGCTGAGCAGCGAGATCGGGATGAGCGCGTTCACCCGTTGCAGGCGCGGATTGGCCAACCAACGTTGCGGCACCTGGTGGCCCATGAGTTTGATCGCGAAGCAGAGCACGCTCGTCGCGATCAACACGCTCCACATCGTGGACGGGTTCACCGCTCCCTCCACCCGATCACGAGCGCGACGAACGTCGACGTGATGATCGGCAAGCCCGCGGGCAGCCACGGCGTGACGAGCAACGCGAACACCATCGACGCGGCGGCCACCATCCGCAGGAACGTGGTCTCCAGTCGGGGCCACAGAAGACCGAGGAACGCCGCGGGAACCGCCGCGTCGAGCCCCCACGACGCCGGATTGCCCAGGGCCTTGGCCCCGAGTGCGCCGAGCAAGGTGAAGATGTTCCAGAAGAGGAAGACGCCCGCGCCGGTCAACCAAAATCCCAGTCGCATCGCGTCGGTTCCCCTCGGCGCCTGGGAGAGCGCGACGCCGGTCGACTCGTCGATGGTGAGATGCGCCGACGCGACGCGACGCGCGCCGCGAACGCGCAGCAGTGGCGCCATCTGGATCCCGTAGAGCGCGTTGCGCGTACCGAGCAACGTCGCCGCGGCGACGGCGCTCAACGCGGTCCCACCGGACGCGACGACACCGACCGCCGCGAACTGGCTCGCCCCGGTGAACGTAAACAACGAGAACAGACAACTCTGCAGGACCGAGAACCCCGCGGCGACGCTCGCCGCACCGAAGGCGACTCCGTACGCACCAACGGTGAGCGAGACACTCAGTGCGTCGCGAACCGTGGGACGATTGAGCGACGTCATCGGTACATTCTGACCCAGGCGCCTCGCGACACCGGCCAAACGGGCCCGCCCTCATGGCGGGACGGCCCCCGCACTACTGTGGGAGAAGGCACGTCAAAGGAGAAGGCAGTGTTCTTAGGCGAAATTTTTGGACCAGACCTGTTGATTGTCGTGATCGTGGTCGCGGTGTTGGTCTTTGGCGGTGCGGCGATTCCGAAGTTGGCCCGCAACCTCGGATCGGCCAAGACCGAATTTGAAAAAGGTCTGAAGTCGGCCAAGGCCAAGGACGAGTCGACGACGAACGCCACCGACGCGAGCGAAGCAAAGGCACCCGAGACCGAAAAGTAGTCACGAGTGGACATCGTCGAACTGGCCGATCGCCTGTGGCGCGGCGAGGCGTCAACGAGCGAACATCATCCCGTCGTCTTCAGTGGCGACCTCGCCGAGATCACCGACGGCGTCGCGTTCCTTCCCACGTTCGGTAACTGTTCCGCGTTCACGACCGACGACGGACTCTTCATGGTCGACACCGGTTCGAGTTTCACGGCTCCCAAGATGCACTCGGAACTTCGACGATGGACCACGCAACCACTGCACACCGCGGTCTTCTCCCACGGACACGTGGATCACGTCTTTGGCGTCGGCATCTTCGAAGAAGAGGCCGCGACCAACGGGTGGGCGCGACCCCACGTCGTGGCGCACGAACTGCTGCCGTTGCGGTTCGATCGCTACCGCTTGACCAGTGGCTACAACCAGATCATCAACCGACGCCAGTTCGGCTTGAAGGACTTCAAGTGGCCGCTCGAGTTCCGTTACCCCGATGAGACGTACGTGCACGAGTTCAACCTGTACGTGGGCGCGCTCGACGTCCATCTGCACCACGAGAAGGGCGAGACCGACGACGCCACGGTGACCTGGATTCCGCAGAAGCGGGTGCTCTGCACCGGCGACCTGTTCGTGTGGTCGAGCCCCAACGCCGGCAATCCCCAGAAGGTCCAGCGCTACCCACGCGAATGGGCCCAGGCGCTTCGGCGTATGGCCCAGCTCGACGCCGCGTTCCTCCTCCCCGGACACGGCGTGCCCATCATCGGCGAGGACCGGATACATCAAGCCCTCACCGAGACGGCCGAGTACCTCGAAAGCATCGTCGACCAGACGCTGGCACTGATGAATCAGGGCGCGCGACTGAGCGACGTACTCAGTTCGGTCGCGCCACCGAGTCACCTGACGGACCGACCCTTCCTCCAACCCGTCTACGACGAACCCGAATTCATTGTTCGCAACATCTGGCGGCTCTACGGAGGCTGGTGGGACGGCAACCCCGCCACCCTGAAGCCCGCGAACGACCGACGTGTCGCACGAGAACTGGCCGACCTCGTCGGCGGCGCCGCACGGCTGGTCGAGCGCGCCGAGGTCCTCGCGGACGAACGCAATGACGAATCACTACGACTCGCGGCCCATTTGATTGAACTCGCCTGGCTCGCGGCGCCCGACGATCCAGCTATTCAGACGGCCCGCCAACGTATCTTCAGCGATCGAGCCGAAGCCGCCACGTCGACGATGGCCCGCGGCGTCTTTACTTGGGCCGCGCGCGAGAGCGTCGGACCGGAGTCCTGAACGTGCCACTATTCCTAGTGACGATAAGGGTTTTCACATCTTTTGCCGGCCTTTGCCCCTACAAAAGTGAGTAGTGTCGTGACGTGGAAATCAGCACCCTGCCCCCTCAGGGTGTGACGACTCGTACCCGGCGCTGGCGCCGGCTGCGAAAAGTGGTCGCACTCCCCTTGGCCGCACTGGCTCTCGCCGGCTGTACCGTGCCGTCCTTCGGCGCCAAGCAGGGCGCGACGAAGACGTCGCGTTCCAC
>DAIOEY010000014.1:19786-22137 GCA_036745995.1 Acidimicrobiales bacterium
GCACCTCGGCCGTCGTCGTCGGCCAGACCACGCAGGCACCAGAAATGGTGATGCCGGTCAACACCGACGTGCACATCAATCTCACGTCGACCGACGTCATCCACGGCTTCTACGTGAAGGAGTTCAACTTCTCTCGGTACGCGCTGCCGGGGATCCGAAATCAGTTCACGTTGCACGCCGTGCAGACCGGAACCTTTTTCGGTCAGTGCACGCAGTTGTGCGGTCTCTATCATTCGCTCATGTACTTCAAGGTGAAGGTCGTCTCACCGAGCCAGTACGCCACGTGGATCGCCGGTTTCACCGACGCCACCACCGCGCAGGCCGCCTCCAAGGCAACGTCCCAACAGACCTCCTCGCTCGTTCCTTCCAAGTCCACCGCCAGTTCGGGAGCCAACTAGATGACTGACGTCTTGGAACACCCGTTGGACGTTCCCGAGCACGGTGACGGCCACCTCCACGACGAGCACCACGGTCCGTCGGGGCTGCTCAAGTGGATGACGACGACCGACCACAAGATCATCGGCCTCTCGTACACGGTGACGTCGGTCATCATGCTCGTCATCGGCGGTCTCTTCGCCGAGATCATCCGCGCCCAGCTGGCGACGCCGAACGGAACGTTGGTGTCGTTGTCCCAGTACAACGAGCTGTTCACGATGCACGGCTCGGTGATGATCTACCTCTTCGCGGGTCCCTTCGCCTTCGCTGGCCTCGCGAACATCATCGTGCCGATCCAGATCGGCGCCCCGGACATGGCGTTCCCGCGGCTCAACGCGCTCTCGTACTGGTTGTACCTGACCGGCTCGATCACGATGCTCGCGGGTTTCTTCACCGCCGGTGGCGCCGCGAACTTCGGCTGGGTCGCCTACGCACCGCTGTCGAACTCGATCAACACCCCCGGGGCGGGCGCGGACCTCTGGATCGGCGGACTGCTGCTCACGGGATTCTCCGCGATCTTCACCGGCGTCAATCTCTGCGCGACGATCTTCTACCTACGCGCGCCCGGCATGACCATGTTCCGTATGCCGATCTTCACGTGGAACATGCTGGTGACCGGGATCCTCATTCTCCTGGCGTTCCCCGTCCTCACCGCCGGACTGATCATGCTCTACTGCGACCGTCACTTCGGCACGCACATCTATTCGGTGGCCGGAGGCGGGGTGCCCGTTCTCTGGCAGCATATTTTCTGGTTCTGGGGACATCCCGAGGTGTACATCCTCGCGCTGCCCTTCTTCGGCATGGTGACCGAGATCATCGCCGTCTTCTCGCGCAAGCCCGTCTTTGGCTACAAGGGCATGATCTTCGCGACGCTGTCGATCGCCGCGCTGTCGCTCGGCGTCTGGGCCCACCACATGTTCACGACCGGCGTCGTCCTGCTGCCGTTCTTCTCGATCATGAGCCTCCTGATCGCGGTACCGACCGGTATCAAGATATTCAACTGGATAGGGACGATGTGGAGAGGCGAGGTCTGGTTCTCGACCGCCATGTTGATGGCCTTAGGCTTCCTCGTCACGTTCCTCATCGGTGGACTGACGGGCATCTACCTCGCCAGCCCGCCGCTCGACTTCTTCACCCACGACACCTACTTCGTCGTCGCGCACTTCCACTCGGTTGTGATGGCCCTGGTTCTCGGCGGCATGGGCGGTCTCTACTACTGGGGTCCGAAAATCACCGGCTACCTGCTCAACGAGCGCATCGGTAAGGCGCAGTTCTGGTTCCTGTTCATCGGTACCCAGGTCTTCACGATCCCCCAGTATCTCCTCGGACTCGACGGCATGCCGCGGCGAATCGCGGTCTACCCCCACGACCCGCAGTGGAAGATGCTCAACGACTGGAGTTCGATCGGCGCCGCCATGATCGGACTCTCGACGCTGCTCTTCGTTGTCAACGTGGCGGTGAGCTGGAAGAAATACCCGGCCGGCGACAACCCGTGGGACGCCCAGACGCTCGAGTGGTTCACCACCTCGCCACCGCCGCACCACAACTTCTACCGCCTTCCGCAAATCCGCTCCGAGCGTCCAACGTGGGACTACAACCACCCCGAGCACCGTTCGCTCGCCCACGGCGACCACGCCGACCACGGCGCAGAGCCCTCCGCCGAAACGGTGCCCGCGCCATGAAAGTAGAGGCGAAGATGTTGCTCGGCCTGGGCCTGTTCTTCGGGATCATGTGCGCCGTGTACTGGAACTGGAGCCTGGAGAACGCCGGTGGCGTGATGATGTTCGCGGGAATGCTCCTGTGCTTCTTGCCGGGTAGCTACTACTACTTCTGGAGCCGGCGGATGAAGGCTCGCCCCGAGGACGACCCGAACGCCACGCAGGCGAGTGGCGCCGGCGTGGTCGGTTCGTTCCCCG
>DAIOEY010000015.1:0-1732 GCA_036745995.1 Acidimicrobiales bacterium
GTGATGTTGTCCTGGACCGTCCGCCAGGGCACCAGCAGGTCCTTCTGCAACATGTAACCCACGTGCCCGGTCGCGCCGGTGACCACCTGGTCACCTAGTCGCACCTCGCCCGAATCGGGCGCCGTCAGGCCCGCGATCACGTTGAAGAGCGTCGACTTGCCACAGCCCGACGGACCGACGATCGCGACGAATGAGCCCTCTTCGATGTTGAGTGACGTCGGTTCCAGGGCGACCGTCTCTGCGAAGGACTTGCCCACGTCACGCAGTTGCAGCAAGGTGCTCGGACTCACGTGACCAATGTAACGCCCCTCGAGCGACGCTCAGGAGCCCGCACGCACCTCGGAACACCGAGGGCGCGGTCGAGTACGTCGTGCGCGTCGTTCAGCGATAGCCGACGAAGATGTCGTTCGAACAACCTTCCAGCCCCAACGGATTCGTCGCTCGCACGAACCATTCCGTGCGCATGACCTGGTTGAACTGCTCTCGTCCCATCTTCATCCAGAAGGAATCGGCCACCTGGGAGTGGTGGGCCGCCAACGCGTCGAACTTCGCGTCGGTCACGTCGACGATGTCGATGGCGACGTCGATGCGCTCGTCCGGAGTGCCCATATGGAACTCCTCCTCGTCGGGAGGACCCTCCTCGACGCGCTCGCGCACGATGCCGCGCTTCGCGTCCTCTTCGATCTGCTCGCGCTCCTCCGCGGCCCAACGCTCGCGCCACACGGCCATGACCGAATCGGGGATCGCGTTGAAGTAGAGCGTCGGCTCGTAGTCGAGCAACTTGATCGCGGCGAGGGTGATGCGGTTCGCTTGAATGTGGTCGGGGTGTCCGTAGAAGCCGTGCTCGTTGTAGGTCACGATCACCTGAGGACGCTCCTCGGCCAACACCGCGGCGAGTCTCGCGGCGGCGACCTCCACGGGCGTCGCCCAGAACGAGTCCGGGTCGTCGTTCTGGGGCCAGCCCATCATCCCCGAATCGCGGTAGCCGAGTCGCACGAGGCGCGTGATGCCGAGCGCCTCGACCGCGGCGTCGAGCTCCACCTTGCGGATGGCGGCGACCTCGTCGCCGTCGTGGTGGTCGGCGTCGGGCTTGACGCCGCCGGGGGCGTCGCCGTACTCACCGTTGGTGCACGTCACGAGCACGGTGCGCACGCCCTGATCGTGCAGGAGTCGGTACAGCCCGCCCGTCGAACTCGCTTCGTCGTCGGGGTGCGCGTGCACGGCGAGAAACGTCAAGTGGTCGCTCATGAGAGTCCTCCAAAGAGATCGGCCGTGTCACCAACCGGCGCGCTGCGACTCCAGGCGCGCTGGTAGTACTCGGTACCAAAGAGCAGCGTGAACAACGCAGGGTCCATCGTCACCAGGTCGGCGTTGTCGATCTGGGACGCGTGCGCCGCGATACAGGCCTGCTTGCGTTCGGCGAAGCGGGTGACGTCGAGGGTCGTCGCGACCAACTCGTCGGCGACGCCGTAGTTCGCCTCGAGTATCCACTGGGGCAGGAAGACGCCCTTCGCCTGCGCCTCGGGGACGAAACGCTCGAGTACGCCCCGAGGAGCGACCGGGTAGTACAGGCGCTCGACCGTCGACGCCGACGCCAACGCGCGCCGGGTCACCACGTTCGCCATGACGTGGTCGGGGTGTCCGTAGAAGCCGTTCTCGTCGTACGTGAGCACGACCGTCGCGCCCACCTCGTCAAAGAGGGCCGCCAACGTGCGCGCCGTCGCGTCGACGT
>DAIOEY010000015.1:1832-21141 GCA_036745995.1 Acidimicrobiales bacterium
TGAAGAGACTAGGAGGTCGCGAGTTGGATGATTCGCACGGCCAGCAGCGTCCCCGCCACGACGAGGTACGTGCCCACCGCGCGCAGCAGCATCCGACGGGCGAACGAGGTCGGCAGCGGTGCCAGCAGCGTGAGTCGAGGGGTGCGCCAGTCGCGCTTGTCGATGTCGTAGGTGGAAGGCGCGACCGCTCGACGCAGCCCGATCGGCAGACCAACGACCAGCCCGAGGAGAGCGAGGGCCGAGAGCCCCAGCAGGAGTGTCACGACGTTGACCGAGGTGAACAGTGTCGAGACCATCATGGTGATCGAGAGCACGACGAGGATCGTGACGATGATCGTCGCGGCCACGTTCAACCAACGACTGTTCACCCAGGGGCCGAGAACCTCGCGGTCATTGCACAGCAGCAGCACGAAGATCGTCGTGCTCGGCAGCATCAGACCGCACATGGCCTGCACGGCGAGCGTGATGAGCCCGAGCGGCGCCCCGGGGATCAAGGTCACGACGCCAGCGACGACGAGTAGTCCCGCGAACGCCCCGTAGAAACCCTTGGCTTCACGCAGTCGTGCGTTGAGCGACTGGCGTGACCCTGCGAGGTCACCCAGCGCGTAGGAACTGGCGAGCGTCACGGCCGCCGCGCCGATCACCGACGCGTTCAGCAGCAGGATGGCGAACAGCGTGCCCGAGCCGTGGCCGACGTAGCGTCCGAGGCCCCGAGCGACGCCGAGGGCGTTGGTGAACGAGTTGGTGCCCCCGTGATGGGCCAGTCCCGCGGCACTCGCGGCCATCAACGCCGACGCGCCGATCACGACGATGAAGGAACCGAGAATGGTGTCGATGCGCTCGTAGTTCAACCAACGCGGCGTGATGCGCTTGTCGACGATGTTCGACTGCTGGAAGTAGAGCTGCCAGGGCGCGACGGTCGTGCCGATGATCGAGATGATGAGGAGCACCGACGCCGAGTTCGCCCCGCCACGAATGCCGGGCACGACGGCGTGATGAAAGGCCGAGACGTAGTGGGTCTTGGAGGCGAGGATCAACGGGACCACCAAGAAGTTCGTCGCGACGAACAACATCATGAACCGCTCCCAGCGCTGGAACGAACCCGAGGCGGTGACGACGAAGAGCAGCACGACGGCCGTGGGGACCGAGTAATAGGGACTGACGCCGAAGTACTCCATCGACAGTGAGATGCCGATGAACTCGGTGATGATGATCAAGAAGTTGAGGAGCAGGATCGAACTGATCGAGACGTTGCCCCAATAGCGTCCGAATCGTTCCCTGATGAGACGTCCGTGTCCGACGCCCGTGACCGCGCCGAGGCGAGCGACCATCTCCTGGTTGATGATGAGGACCGGGATCAACAACGGCAACGTCCAGAGCAGCGTGTAGCCGAAGTTCTGACCGGCCTGGGCGTACGTGGACACGCCCCCGGCGTCGTTGTCGCCGACCATGACGATGAGACCGGGGCCGATGATCGCGATGAGGGTCAGGAAGCGGGCGCGCACGCCCTTGCGGTTGCCCGTGTCGTGCGCCTTGATGGTGCCAAAGGCACCACTGATCTGCTGCTCCTTGTGCTGTTCGCTCTGCACGCTCCACCTCCTTTCGTCTCGTCGTGGTCGTTCGGTGAAACAACCACGGCGCGACTAGGGAGCGGGCGTGCGGCCAGCCGTCAGTCTCGTTCGAAGTTGTATCGGGTTGTCACTGGCCCTGCGGCCGGTACTAGGGGGTTTCAGAAAGACCCCCCTTGAACGTGACCCGTGAGCGCGTGGCGCATCATTCCTCCACCGCGGTCATGCCGAACTCGCGGCGCCAGCCCTGGGGCAGGAGCACTTCGAGCAGGTCGTCAACGGTTACGACACCCATCATCTTGCTGTGGTCCTCGTCGAGCACCGGCAGCACCGTGAGGTTGAAGTCGCTCATCTTTCGAGCTACCCGGTGCAGGTCCCAGTGCGGGTGGACGTGGGTGAGTTGGGTCCTCGCGACGCTGAGCGCGAGTTCGCTCGGGCGAGCCCGCACCAGCGGCGCGATCGAGGAGGCGCCGATGGGCTGGCCGTTGGCGTCGAGCACGAACACGGCGTGCAGTGATTCGGCCGGCACCGATGACGTGCGGATGATCTCAATCGCGTCGGCGACGGTCGCCGTCTCAGGCACCGACACGAAGTCGGTGTTCATGAGACCACCGGCGGTGTCGGCGTTGTAGGAGAGCAGGTTGCGCACCTTGGCCTGCTGCAGCTCGGGCAGTTGCTCGAGAATGGGCAGTCGTCGGTCCTGGTCGATCTCGTTGATCAGGTCGGCCGCGTTGTCGGGCTCCATGCGCGCGAGCAGTCGCGCCGCGTCGACGTCGCTGCGCGATTCGAGGAACTCGAGCTGGTGGGTGGTGTCGAGCTCTTCGAAGACGTCGGCTTCGAGTTCTCGGTTGAGTCCCACCGCCTCGATGATCTCCTCACCCTCTTCGTGGCTCGCCTGTTCGACGAGGTCGGCGATCTGGGCCGGGTGGAGGCGGGCCAACTTGCGGTAGGGAATGCGCAGCCGCGCGGTCGGCACGTGCGCCACGAACGGCTCAATCGAGGCGAAGTCGACGATCGAGTCGGCCTTCACCCGTTGGCCCATCTTCTGGCCGAGGACGCGGCGAAGGAAGGGTCGACGGCCGGGGTCGACACCGACGACCTCCCACTTGCCGTCGATCTGGGCGATCTCGATCTCGTTGGCGATGATGAGCCGTCCTCGCACCAGATTGATCAGGTGTCGAGCGAGGAGGTCTTCGGCGAGCAGCAATTCGCCCGGGCGACGCTCGAAGCGACGCAAGTCCACTCGACGACCTTCGAAGGTCATGCGACCCTGCGCCAGTCCCCCGATCTTTCGAATGGGAACGAACAGGTTGCGCCCTTCGATACGGATCACCGCTCCGACGACGGGCGGATGGGCGTCGTCGCCGAGGCGCGCGACCAGGTCCTGGACGCGGCCAATCCGGTCGCCGTCCTGATCGAAGATCGGACGGCGCAGGAACGTTGAAAGGTGAAGGATTTCAGTCATAGCAAGAGCCATAGGAACCTTCTAAGGCTACCCCTTGGGACCCGCGGCCCTCCACTGGCGTCGCGTGAACAGTAGCCAAACTCGCAGTGAACGCGCTCGCGCGTCGTCAGCTCGCCGAGGGGCGGAAATCGCCCAGCACGTCGATCGCGTACGCCACGTCGTCGTCGCTCACCCCGGCGTGGGTCACGAAACGCACCCGGCGCGGCGCCACGGTGCCGCCTTCGACGCCGCGAAGAGCGAGTTCGTCCACGATCTGGCGCGACTGGGGGTGGTTGAAGGCGACGATGTTGGTGCGACACGACGTCGGGTCGTAGTCGGATTCGGGAAACGCGGCGCTGAACGCTTCGGCCAGGTGGCGAGCGCGTGCGTGGTCCTCAGCGAGCCGCTCGATCATCGTGTCGAGCGCAACGAGGCCCGCGGCGGCGAGAACGCCAGCCTGGCGCATCGCGCCACCGAGACGCTTGCGTTCGACGCGCGCAGCCTCGATCAACGCCGCCGGACCGGCGAGCAGCGATCCCACGGGAGCGCAGAGCCCCTTGGACAGACACGACATCACCATCGTCGCGGGCGCACAGAACTCTTGCGCCGACGTGGCCGTCGCGACGACGGCGTTGAAGAGGCGAGCGCCGTCGAGATAGAGCGGACGTCCCCCGATGGCCTGGGCGAGCGAGCGAAGCGCGACGACGTCCCACGGCGTGCCGCCCGAGGGCATATGGGTGTTCTCAACCGCGACCAGGGCGATATGGGGTTGGTGGTCGCCCTCGGCGTCGATCACGTCGAGGACGTCACTGAGAGCGAGCGAACCGTTCGCGTCGTCGAGCGTCGCGAACTGCACCGAGGAGTTGCGCGCCGAGGCACCCATCTCAAAACTGACGACGTGCTGACCGCGACCGGCCACGATGAGGTCGCCGGGTCGGGTGAGCACGCGCACCGCGATCTGATTGGCCATCACGCCCGAGGGCACGAAGAGAGCGGCGTCCTTGCCGACGATCTGCGCGAAGCGTGCTTCGAGCGCGTTGACGGTCGGGTCCTCGCCGTAACCATCGTCGCCCACCGGCGCGTTCGCCATCGCGTCGCGCATCGCCGGCGTGGGCTGGGTCACCGTGTCGCTTCGCAGGTCTACGCGTCGGGTCATGGAGAAAGGTTACCGGTCGACTTCTAGACTGGATGAATGGACGAGACGTCACACTTTTCCGATCCGGCGCACGAGAACGTCCACGCACACCTCGGCGTGCAGACGGTGTCGGTGACGCCCGAGAAGGTCGTCCTCCAGGTCGAGGTCGGTCCCCGCGTGCACCAGCCCTTCGGCATCCTGCACGGCGGCGTCTCGGCACTGCTCGCCGAGAGCGCGGCGTCACTCGGCGGGTTCGTCAGCGTGGCACCGGACTTCATCGTGGTGGGCACCGAACTCAACTGCTCACACCTTCGTTCGATGACGAGCGGCACGCTCACCGCGACCGCGACACCGATCCGTAAGGGCCGTACGGTCCACGTCTGGGGCATCGACCTCACCGACGACGAGGGCCGGCTTATCTGCGTGGCGCGCTGCACGTTGCAGGTCCTGAAAGCACCTCCGTCGGCCTAGAGCCACGACCTAGACTTTGTTGAAAGCAAACCGAAAGGTCTGACTATGGGCGTACGCATCACGGGTTGGGGTATTGCCGTTCCCGACCGGATCGTCACGAACGACGAACTCTCCTTGACCCTGGACACTTCGGATCAGTGGATCACCGAACGCACCGGGATCAAAGAGCGTCGCATCGGCGGCTCAACGTCGACGCTCGGCACGCTCGCGGGTGAGCGCGCCCTCGCTGACGCGGGACTGGTCACGAGCGACATCGATTTTCTCTTGCTCGCGACGACGACGCCCGACCGAATTTGCCCGGCGACCGCGCCGATGATCGCCAACGCCATGGGCCTCACGTGCCCCGCGATGGACGTGAACGCTGCCTGCAGCGGCTTCATGTACGCCATGCGCACCGCGCAAGGCCTTCTCGAAACCGGGAACAAGAAGATTCTGGTCATCGGCGCCGAACACTTGTCGCGTTGGGTCGACTGGACTGACCGCAATATGGCGGTACTCATGGCCGACGGCGCGGGCGCCGCGGTGCTCGAGTACGACGCCAGTGGCACCGACCTGATCTCGTTCAGTCTCGGCACGGACGGGTCGGCGGCCGACCTGTTGACCTGCGAACACGGGGGCTTTCTCCAAATGGACGGCAAAGAGGTCTTTCGCCGCGCCGTGCGCGTCGTCGTGAGTTCAGCCGAGGAGGCCCTCAAGGAAGCGGGCATCACCGCCGACGATTTGGCGCTCGTCATCCCCCACCAGGCCAACATCCGCATCATCCAGGCCGCGGTCCAACGCCTGGGCATCGAAATGGAACGCGCCGTCGTCGTGCTTGACCGCTACGGCAACACGTCGAGCGCCTCGATCCCCCTTGCCTTCGCCGACGCGCGCGACAACGGTCGGATCAAGGCCGGCGAGTACGCGTTGCTCACGGGCTTCGGCGCTGGCATGACGTGGGCGTCGGCCATCGTGAAATGGTCGAGATGAGCGGACCGACACTCGTCGTTCTTGCCGCCGGACGCGCCCGTCGCTACGGCGGACTCAAGCAATTGGCTCCCATCGGGGTACACGGTGAGAGTGTTATCGACCTGATCGCCTCGGACGCGTTCGCCGCCGGATTCGAACACGTCGTCCTGGTGGTGAACTCCGACACGGGTCCCGAGATCCGAGCGCACGTGCAGAACTTCTGGCCGAGGAACCGCCGCGTCACCTTCGCGGTGCAGGGCGAGGCGCTCGGCACGGTCCACGCCGTGCTCGCCGCCGAACCCTACGTCGACGTCGCTGCGCCCTTTGGCATCTCCAACGCCGACGACCTCTACGGGCGCGACGCCTTCGCGCGACTGGGTGCGCACCTCGTCGCCAAGTCGACGAACTGTCTGATCGGATTCAGGCTCAACCGCGCGCTGGTGGGCGACCTGCCGGTGTCGCGCGGTGTGTGCAACGTCGTGAACGGTCACCTCACCGACATCTGGGAGCGGCGCAAGGTGCACAACTCCGTCGACGGCTTCTTGTCCGACGACGGACTCTCACCGGTGTTCTTGGATGCCGAGTCGACCGTGTCGATGAATCTCTGGGGATTCCAGCCCGCGATGTGGCCACTGCTGCACCGCGCGTTCGAGGAGCATGATTTCGAGCTCGAACCCGAGGTGCTGCTACCGGTCTTCGTGGGCCAGATCCTGCACCACGTGCCGCTGCGCTTCGAGGTGCTCGTCACGACGTCACGCTGCGTGGGCGTGACGCACCCCGACGACCTGGCCCTGGTCCAGGCCGACGTGCGTTCCCAGGTCGACGCCGGCGAACGACCCGACGTCGCCTTCGGCTGATTCATCGCCAGTCACGCGAGGGCGTCACCGCACTCAACAGCAATGGCTCGACGAACTCTGCACTGAGCGAAATGCTCCCCTGACCACGCTGGAGCGTGCCGCGAATCACCAACGCCGGTGAACGGCGCGCCACCAACGACCACCGGGTCCAGGCGCCCTTGGAGAAGATCACGTTGACGTGGCCCGTCTCGTCCTCCAGATTGACAAAGACCGCCCCGTTCGCCGTCTCGGGATGCTGACGATGGGTCACCACGCCCGCGACCGTCACCCGCGCGCTCTCCGCGCCGGCGAGGGACGACGCCCGGGTGACGCCGCGCTCGTTGAGCTGCTCGCGCACGAGGGCCATCGCGGTCGCGTCAGGCGTGAGTCCGAGCGCCCAGAGGTCGTCGGCGACACGCTCCATCTCGGTGGTCTCCGGCAGCGGTGGTGCCTCGAGACCGGTCACGACGCCCGCCAACCGGTCGACGGTCCCCTGGGCGGCCGCCCCGGCCGCCCAGGCCAACGCTCGACGACTCCGGGCGAAGCAGTCAAGTGCCCCCGCGGCGGCGAGCGCCTCGAGGTGGTGCTGTTGACAGAGCGCGCGGCGCACCAGGTCCTCGGGACTCGCCCACGGCGCCCCCTCGACGACGCGTGTCGCGAGTTCGGTGCCGATGGTGCGCAGCGCCCCCAGACCGAGGCGCACGTCGGGGTGCTCGAGCGAACCTTCGAGCGTGGCCTCGACCCGGGAGGTGTTGACGTCAGGGCGCAGTACCACGACGCCGTGGCGCTGCGCGTCGGCGACGAGACTCTGGGGCGACCAGAAGCCCATGGGCTGGGCGTTCAAGAGTGCGGCGAGGAACGCCGCCGGGTAGTGCACCTTGATCCACGCCGAGCAGTACACGAGGTGGGCGAAGGAGACCGAGTGCGACTCGGGAAAGCCGAAGTTGGCGAAGGCCGACAACGCGTCAAAGAGTTGATCGGCCGCCGCGCCGGCGATGCCGTTGACCGCCATGCCGGCGTAGAAGCGACTCTTCAGCTTGAGCATGCGCAGCTCCGAACGCTTCGCGGCCATGGCCTGGCGCAACTCGTCGGCCTCGGCCGGCGAGAAGCCCGCGACCGCCACGGCCATCTCCATCAACTGCTCCTGGAACAGCGGCACGCCGAGCGTGCGCCGAAGGATCGGCTCGAGTCGCGGGTGCAGGTAGGTGACCGCCTCGTCGCCGCGGCGGCGTCGGATGTAGGGGTTGACCGCGTGGCCCTGGATCGGACCGGGGCGAATGAGCGCCACCTCGATGACGAGGTCGTAGAAGCAACGCGGCTGCACGCGCGGCAGCGTCGCCATCTGGGCGCGTGACTCGACCTGGAAGACCCCGACGGTGTCGGCCTCACACAGCAGGTCGTAGACGGCCGGCTCTTGGGGTAGCGACGCGAGGTCGACCTCGACACCGTGAAAGGCGTTCACCTGATCGACCGCGCGGTGCAGCGCGTCGAGCATCCCCAGCCCCAGCAGATCGAACTTGACGAGCCCGATGGCCGCACAGTCGTCCTTGTCCCACTGCAACACCGTTCGCCCGGGCATGCGGCCCCACTCGACGGGACAGACCTCGAGTACCGGCCGGTCGCAGAGCACCATGCCGGCCGAGTGGATGCCGAGGTGGCGTGGACGGTCCAGTAGTTGACGCGCCATCTCGACGATCATCTCGGGCGCGCCCGACTGCGCCGCGGGGATCATGGCGTGGCGGTCGACGCCGTCGCGCAGCGCGTTGGCCTCCTCCTCGGAGAGTCCAAAGGCGCGCGCCACGTCGCGCAGCGCCGAACGAGGCCGGTAGGTGATGACCGCGGCGACCTGGGCGGCGTGGCGACGGTCGTAGCGCTCGTAGACGTACTGGATCACCTCCTCGCGCCGACCCGACTCGATGTCCACGTCAATGTCGGGAGGGCCATCACGCGCCGGTGAGAGGAAACGCTCGAAGAAGAGGTTGAGCGCCACCGCGTCGGCGTTGGTGATGCCGAGCGAAAAACAGACCGCCGAGTTCGCCGCCGAGCCGCGGCCCTGACAGTAGATGTTGTTGGTCCGACAGAACTCGGTGATGTCCCAGACCGTCAGGAAGTAGCCAGCGAAGCCCAGCGTCGCGATGACGTTCAGTTCATGATCGATCTGACGCCACGCGCCGGGCACGCGTTCGCTCTCGCGCGATCCGTAGCGCACCGTCGCGCCGCGCGCGACGAGCACCTCGAGGTAGGACTGCTCGTTCATCCCCTCGGGAGTGGGAAACGTCGGCAGGTTGGGTGCCACCAGACGCAGGTCGAAGGTCAACGCGGCACCGAGTTCGCCAGCCCGGTCCACCACCCCCGGCCAGCGCGCGAAGCGACGGCGCTGTTCGGCGTCACTGCGCAGGTGCGCGAGTGGCGACGCGCCGAGCCAGCCCTCCATCTCCTCGAGACTCTGTCGGGCCCGGATCGCTGACAGGACGTTGGCGCGCGCGAAGGCGTCGGGCGTGGCGTAGTGGACGTTGCCCGTGGCGATCACGTCGACGTGGGAGCGAACCGCCAGTTCGGCCAGCACGTCGTTGCGCGCGACGTCGTCGGGCGCGCCGTGATCCCACAGTTCGACCGCGAGGTTCTCTCGACCAAAGGCGCGGATCAGTCGTTCGAGTTCACGCTGCGCCGCGCGGGGACCCTCGGCCATCAGCGCTCGCGTCAGGGGACCCTTGCGACACCCCGTAAGGATGAGCCATTCGCGCGCCGCGTTGGCGATCTCGTCCAGGCTGAAGCGCGGCGCGCCCTTCTCGCCGCGGCGAAGGTGCGCCTCGCCGAGCATGACGGCGAGGTGGCGGTAGCCCTCGGGCGAACGCGCCAACACGACGAGGTGCTCACCCGAGGGATCGCGCACCCCCACCCGGTCGTCGTCGCCGTCGAGGGTGAGTTCACTGCCGAAGATGGTCGCCAGCCCGAAGGCCCGTGCCGCTTCGGCGAAGCGCACCACGCCGTAGAGGCCGTGGTGGTCGGTGAGGGCCAGACCCGAGAGTTGCAGTCGGGTCGCCTCGGCCGCCAACTCCTCGGGATCACTCGCCCCGTCGAGGAAGCTGAAGCCCGAGTGGGCGTGCAGTTCGGCGTACGTCGCCACTAGTCGTAGATCCCTACGAGCCACCAACGACTCGACTCCGCGACGAGCAGCACCGCCTCGCCGGTGGCGAGCACGATCTGTAGATGGGCGCGACGGCGCTGGACCGCCCACCATCGTTCGACGCTCGGCCACGGACCCGCGTGCCACACCACGTCACGGCGCGCGTAACGCGACAAGAGCAGCGTGGTCGGCACCCCGGAGAGGAACCCACGCGACCCCATGCGAACGGGCTGGTCGTCGGCGTCGCGCAGCTCGATCGCGACGGGGTGCGCGAGTGTCGTCGCCGGCGACGGCGCGTGCAACTGACCCGGCCACGGTGCGTCGTCGCGGACAACGCTCTCGGGCGATCCCCACGGCACCAACGTCGCGCGGTCCTGCGGGCCGCGTCCACCGCACAACGCAGCGACGACGACCGCGTCGACGCCGAGACGACGACGAACCCGGTGGGCCGCCGCCTGGGCCCGATCGTCACCGGCCCCGCGCTGACCAAAGAACCCGATCTGCTCGTCGTGCACGTCACCCTCGCCGCGCAACTGAGCTAAGCGCGCCACGAGGCGCGCGTCGCGCTGACCGGCGAGTTCGCTCAACTCACCACGGGCCACGCGATGCAGTTGCGTCGCGTGCGTGTTGAAACGCTCCGCCACGCGCGCGGGTTCGAGGTCGGCGAACGCGCCCACCGTGTGCAGACCCAAACGACGACAGGTCGTGGCCAGATCCTTTCGCCCGAGTACGTCGAGCGGTTGCGCTCGACGAAAGCACTCGGTCAACCCCACACCGACCACTACGCCGGCGCGCGCGGCCAGTTCACTGCAGAAGAGTCCATCGGCAACACCGAGGAGCGGCTCTTCTCCCACGACGTCGTGCACGGTCTGGCGCACGGCCTCGAGCACGGCCTCCTCCCCGCCGAAGAACCGGCTCGGCCCGCGCACGGGTAAGACGAGCAGACCGAGTCGCACCGGCTCGGTGAAGGGACAGAGCACGCTCAGCGCGTCGAGCAGCGCCAGGTAGTCACGCAGTGTCGAACCGTCGGGCGACTCTTGGGCGAGCGACGCGATCCAGATTGTGAGGAGACGGTCCATCTAACTCGTCGCCGCCCGTCCTCTTCGATTCGGCAACACGACCACGTGCTCGGCGCTGCGCACCGCCTCACCGCGTCCCGCGACGCGCACCGTCAGGTAACGCGCGTCGAGTCGCGACGACGTGATCCACTGCGAGCGCGTGACGTCAAAGGAGAGGTCGGCCGGCAACGGCCACGGCGCGCTCGGCTCACAGAGCGCGATCAAGACAATGGAACGTTCGCGCACGCGGTCCATCAGTTTTCGCGCCGCCCCGTGCGCCGCGCGCGACGGCGGACGAACCACGACCAGATCGACCCCGTCGAGCAGATCGGCCGCCGACTCGGCCCACGCGCCGCGCGGACGCGGCACGAAGAGCACCCGACGAAGATCGACCCCGAGGTCGGCGATCGCGACGACGCCGGGGTCGTCAACGCCCACGACCGCCGCCCAGTGACCCCGCGTGCTCGCTTCACTCACGAGGCTGAGTGCCAAACTGAGACCCCCCGAACCGGGCGGGGCCTGCACCACGACCGTCGAACCACGACGCAGGCCGCCACCGGGAACGAGCGCGCGCCACGGCTCGCCCAGGGGCAGGCGACGGCTGGTCGCGAGGGCGACCGGTCGTAAAGTTGCTACCAAATCATCGGGCAGCGTAGGACGTTTCGTGGAAAAAGCGAACATATGTTCGTAAGAGTAGCCACTCACGGTCACACGCGCCAACGGCCTATTCTCGAGGGAGAAAGGAGCCCTATGTGTGGTCGCGTCGCCCTCTTTACGCCCCCCGTGCGTCTGGCCCGACTGCTCGACGCCGCCCTGGCCGCGGGTATCGAGCCCGAGGGGCACCCCAGCTGGAACGTCGGTCCCCAGCGTCGGCTCTTCGCCGTGACCCAACACGACGGTGTACGCACGCTCGATCGCTACCGCTGGGGTCTCATCCCGAGCTGGGCCAAGGATCCGTCAATCGCGAACCGGCTCTTCAACGCCCGCGGCGAGACCGTGGCGGAGAAGCCCTCGTTTCGCAGCGCCTTCGCCAAGCGTCCCTGCGTCATCCCCGTCGACGGCTTCTACGAGTGGGACCACCGCCCGGGTCAACAGAAGCAGCCGCACTTCTTCACGCGCGTCGACGGAGAGCCGCTGCTCCTCGCGGGTCTCTACGAGCGCTGGCGCGACCCTGAAGCACCCGAGGACCAGGCGCCGTTGGCGACGTGCACGATCATCACGACCACACCGAACGACGACATGGAGGGACTGCACGACCGCATGCCCGTCGTGTTCGAGCACTCCGACGTACGAACGTGGCTCGACGTCGAGGACTACGGCGCCGACGAACGCGCCGCGATGCTGCGACCGGCGCCGACGGGAACGCTGCACCACTTCGGCGTCGACAAGGCCGTTGGTTCAGTGCGCAACGACGGCCCCGAACTGATCAACCCGGTCGACCCGCAGTCTCTGTTCTAGGCCGCAAAAAGCCGAAAACCCCGAGTGACCAGTGAGTCGAAACTCACCCGCCCCTCGGGGTTCCCGAAGGCACATCTCCCGCTGACCCGTGTCGGACAGGCCACCGTTTGACGGCTGGCACTTCACGCCATTTGTCGTTCACGAACCGCGGACCGAACTCCGCTGTCCGCTTGGAGGTTCCGTTCCTCTTGCGAGGCCCCTCTCCCCCTCGTCGGCTTCCCCTTTCGGTTCAGTCGAACGTTCGACAGGTACTGCGTGAACTACGAGGATTACTGTGCCAGAACCATGGGGACCCAAAGCGGGAAAAAGTGGATTTCAGAAACTTTTACCCAGTTTCGAGGTACTTTATGCACCGATTTCGCCCGCTTGGTCAAACATATCAACCGGATAACCGCATCTTTCCCACAGACTGACCCCAGCGAAATCGTCGAGTCCAACGAAATCGACGTGCAACTTCTTGGCCTTTCGCCACAACGACGTCCGAAACGACCGCACCGATCGTCGTTGCCAGGCCCCCGTCGTACTGTTGGGACTATGGGACCGCGCAACTTGAACATTCGCCGCGGTTGAACTCCGTCTCGGACTGGGCGGCGCTCGTCGGATCTCTCCTGGTCGTCGGTCTCGCGATCTTTCAAGTACTGCTCGCCGCAGGCCAACCACTCGGTCGCGCTGCATTCGGAGGACAATTTTCGGTGCTTCCGAGGCGACTGCGAATTGCGAGTGGTCTGTCGGCGCTGCTGTTCATCGTCGCTCTGTATTTCATTCTCGCGCGCGCGGGACAGCTCGGTGATGTTCGCAACGCCGCGCCGATCCGTGTCGGGATGTGGGTGTTCGTTGGCGTCTTCTTCGTGAGTACGCTCGCGAACGCCGCGTCATCGAGTCGATGGGAACAACGTCGCATGGCACCGATTGCGCTCGTGCTGACAACGTGTTGTGTCGCGGTCGCTCTTCGTTGGTGACGGACGTCAGCCTCGTGATGAAGGAATGCTTCGTCACACGTGCGTCGGACTCTCTTGCTACGTTGCACGCATGCGTCTCGTGTCGTGGAACGTCAACGGAATTCGAGCGGTGTCGAAGAAGGGGCTCTTCGTTCCGTTCGTCGACGAGCTCGATCCCGACGTCATCTGTCTTCAAGAGACCAAGGCGCAGCAGTTCCAGTCCGAAGTGGAGTTACCTGGTTACGAGGAGCACTGGAACTCCGCGCAGCGAAAGGGCTACTCCGGTACCGCCATCTTCTCCAAGCTCGCGCCGTTGAACGTGACGGCGGGACTCTCGCCATCGCTGATCGAGCGCTTCGACATGGGCACCGACACATTCGGTGATCCGAACAACGAGGGACGCGTGTTGACGGCGGAGTTTCCCGACTTCTTTCTCGTGACCGTCTACACGCCCAACTCGAAGAACGAACTCGAACGATTGACGCTTCGTCACGTGCAGTGGGACCCGGCATTCCTCCAGTACGTGCAGGAGCTCGAGCGAACCAAGCCGGTCATCTTCTGTGGCGACCTGAACGTCGCGCACACTCCCGACGATCTGGCCAATCCCAAACCCAACATGGGCAAACAGGGTTTCACGACCGAGGAGCGCGAGGGCTTCCAAAACTTCGTCGACGCCGGATTCGTCGACACGTTCCGCCTCTTTCACGAGGGCAACGGTCACTACTCGTGGTGGTCGAATTTTTCCAACGCCCGCGCGCGCAACGTCGGATGGCGCATCGACTATTTCCTCGTCTCTCAAGCCCTCGTCCCGCGCGTCGCAGCGGCCGAGATTCACATGAACATCATGGGCAGCGATCACTGTCCGGTCAGTCTCACGCTCGCGACGTAGGAGCGTTCGCCACCCGACGTCGCCGCCGCGTGGCGCCAGCATCGCCGGTGGTTAGTGTCTGGTTCTATGAAGAGTGAACCTTGGTTGGGCGACGCGTGTTCGTTGGTCGAGGCGTTTCGATCCGGCGACACCAGTCCGGTCGAGGCGCTCGACGCATCGTTGGCGGCGATGGCGGCGTCGGACCTCAATGCGTTCTGCTTTGTCGACGCCGACGCCGCCCGAGCCGCGGCGGCTGCGGCGGATAGTTCGCTCCCTTTCGGGGGCGTTCCGATCGCGATCAAGGAACTGGAAGCGGTCGATGGTTGGCCCTCCACCGAAGGCTCGTTGGTCTTTCGCGATCGACTATCGGACTGCGACAGCACGCAAGTGACTCGACTCCGGGGGGCGGGAGCGGTCCTCGTCGGCCAGACGACGTCGCCGGAGTTCGGCGGCGTCAACTTCACGCACACGAAACTCCACGGGACCACGCACAATCCCTGGAATCCACAGCGAACGCCCGGCGGCTCCTCCGGCGGCTCGGCGGCCGCCGTCGCCGGTGGCCTTCTTCCCCTGGCTTCGGGTAGTGACGGGGGTGGATCCATTCGCATCCCCGCGGGATTCACCGGCCTGTTCGGATTGAAATCCACGTTCGGGCGTATTCCAAAGGGTCCCAACTCCCACCAACCCCCCTTGACCGTGACCGTCGGCTGCGTGTCGCGCTCGGTGCGCGACACCGCGCGTTGGTTCGACGTCTGCAATGGTTTCGATTCGCGCGATACGCTGAGCCTGCCTCGCGTCCAAGGCTGGGAAGCGGGCCTCGACTCCTTTGACCTCACTGGAAAGCGGGCCGTGGTTTCGATCGATCTCGGTTTGGCATTCGTCGAACCCGAGCAGACCGCCGTGCTCATTGAACGCGCCGAGCAACTCATCGCACGAGCCAAGCTCGAGCGCGTCGACGTTGCGATCAACTTTCCCGCCGCGGGAAGCGAGTGGTCGCTCTCGAACATGATCGGACTGGCCGGTGCCCTGGGCGACCGCTATCCGGCCTGCCACGACGAACTGACGCTGGAGATTCAAGTGGGAATGAGGATCGCGGCGTCCCGATTCGACCTGCAGACCGCCGGCGCGGCCGAGATGTTCCGTATCCGCGTCAATGAGCGCATGGCCGACATCTTCGAGCAGGCGGATTTCATTTTTGCCGCGACGAATCCCGACGTGGCCTTCGCGGCGGCCGGTCCCATGCCGACTTTCGTGGGTAGTCGTGACCTGGTGGCGGAGTTCGGTTTTAGCAGAGCCCTGGGGAACAATGGCGCCCTCACCATTCCCGCCAATCTCACGGGCAATCCGGCGATCTCGATCCCGGCGGGCCTGATCGACGGACTTCCCGTGGGGCTGCAGGTCATTGGACGCCACCACGAGGAGCAGTTGCTCTTGGACCTTGCCCGAATTTCCGAACGTGAATTCCCGTGGCCGTTGGTCGCGCCCTCTTCATCGAACTGAGTGCTCTCCTGGCTCCGATTCGACGCGCACGTCGAGGCGTCACTGGGTCGGCGCCGTTAACCGGGGACAAACTATAGTTTCGCGACAATGACACCCAAAACCGCACCCTACGGCTCGTGGTCCTCGCCGATCACGAGCGAACTACTCGTCACCGACGCCGTCCGGCTCGAGTACCCCACCACCGATCACGATGACGTGTACTGGATCGAGAGTCGACCAAGCGAGGCGGGCCGTAACGTCATCGTCAAACGAAATGCCGACGGGACGATCGAAGACGTCCTCGGTGCGGGATTCGCCGCGCGCACGCTCGCCCACGAGTACGGCGGTCGATGCCACGTCGTCCACGACGGCGTCGTCTACTTTTCGAACTTCGCCGACCAACGCCTGTACCGCATCGATCCGGGGACGTCACCGCGGGCGATCACGAATGAACCAAAGCATCCGAGGGCGCGGCGCTACGCCGATCCGGTCGTGTCGCCCGACGGGAACCACCTCATCTGCGTGCGCGAGCGTCACGAGGCGGACGCGGTGATTAACGACCTCGTGGTCCTCGCGACCGACGGGTCCTCGCCCGCACGAGTCCTCGCCGAGGGCCACGACTTCTACGCGGCACCCGCCCTTTCGCCGGACGCGCGACAGCTCTCGTGGATCACCTGGGACCACCCTCGAATGCCGTGGGACGGCACGGAACTGTCCGAGGCAACACTCGACGACGAGTTCAACGTTGTGGACGAACGAATCGTGTGCGGCGGCCTCGAGGAATCGGTCGTGCAGCCCCGCTACGGGGCCGACGGGTCGCTCTACTACATCTCGGATCGCACCGGTTGGTGGAACCTGTACCGCGACGCGCCCGAGGGTGCAAAGGCGCTCGCCGCGCGTGACGCCGAGTTCGCCGAGCCGGCGTGGGTCTTTGGCCTGTCGTCGTACACGCCGCTCGACGACGGCTCGATCGCGCTCACGTGGGCGGAGGGTGGCACCGGACGCCTCGGCGTCATCGCCCCCGACGATGGACCACTGCGCGAGGTTCCCACGTCCTTCGGTTCGATCGGTCAGCTCACCGCACTGGGTGACTCGATCGTCGCACTCGCGGACTCTCCCACCGAACCGGTCGCCGTCGTCGTCATCGATCTCACGTCGGGCGAGGCGACAGTCATCAAGGCGAGCCGCGTCAACTCCGTCGATCCGGGCTACCTCTCGATTCCTCAGGCGATCGAGTTCCCCACCGAGAACGGTCTCAGCGCCCACGCGCTCTACTATCCCCCTACCAACCGCGACTTCGTCGCGCCCGAGGGATCACTGCCGCCGCTCATCGTCGCCAGTCACGGTGGGCCGACGTCCCAGTGCGCCTCCGGACTCAACTACTCGATCCAGTTCTGGACCAGTCGGGGGTTCGCCGTAACCGACGTCGACTACGGCGGCAGCACGGGTTACGGCCGCGCGTACCGCGAGCGACTGAAGGGCGCCTGGGGAATCGTCGACCTCGACGACTGCGTGAACGCGGCGCGTTACCTCGCCTCGACGGGCCGGGCGGACCCGAACGGTCTGTTGATCCACGGCGGGAGCGCCGGGGGCTACACGACGCTCAGCGCCCTGACCTTTCGCGACGTCTTCGCCGCCGGGGCCAGCTACTTCGGCGTCGGGGACCTTGGGGCCCTCGCCCGTGACACCCATAAGTTCGAGTCGCGCTACCTCGACGGACTCATCGGACCGTGGCCCGAGGCCGAGGCGATCTACGAGGAACGCTCCCCCATCTTCCACACGGATCTACTGCGCACGCCGGTAATCCTTTTCCAGGGACTCGAGGACGAGGTCGTTCCTCCGGCGCAGGCCGAGGCGATGGCCGAGGCGTTGAGTGAAAAGGGCGTTCCGTTCGCCTACCTCGCCTACGAGGGCGAGCAGCACGGTTTTCGCATCGCGGCGAACATCATCCGCACCGCCGAAGCCGAGCTGTACTTCTACGGCAAGATCCTCGGCTTCGAGCCCGCGGGATCAATCGAACCCGTCGAGATCGAGAACCTGTAGACCTCCACGACGAGTGCTCGTTTCGATTCGGACTGTTCGCCGCCGACGAGCGTCACTGCTGGACGCGCCAATCGATGTCGCGTGTCTCGATGTCGGCGTCAATCACAGTGATGCATAGACGGCGCTGATGAGTGCCCTGTTGCGCGTGCTCTGCCATCGAGGGATGACGTGATTCATCACGTAGCCCACGGAGATTCCCGCACTCGGGTCGGCGAAACCAACAGCACCGCCGGTTCCAAAGTGGCCGAAGCTCGCGTCGTCCGGGCCGAAGGGCCGTTGAGGGGTTGACGGCTGAAACCCGAGGCAGAAGGAGACGTCAACGCCAAGTACGGGGCAGGGGCCGACTGATTGAATCGTGGTCGCCTCCAACAGCATCTGCGGTGACAGAACCTTCTCCGGCACCAGGAGCGCAGCGTAGAACGCAGCCAGCCCGCGCGCGGAACCGTGGCCGTTCGTTGACGGGACCTCCGCCCTTCGCCACTGCTCGGTGTTGACGACGCCGAAAGAGGAATAGCCCGGAGGATTGAAATAGCTGCGCAGGATCATTGATCCTTCGCCTCCATCGTCGGGAGGAAGTGACGCGGGTGACGCCGTTGAGTCGAGGATCGTCTCAGCGCACCGATGCAGGTCATCTACCGGGACGCCGAAATGCAAGTCGGCGTCAATCTCGGTCGCCAGTGCTTCGAGCGCCTCGTGCGGCGTCACGCCGCTCAGACGTCGCAACAATTCTCCGATCAGGTGCCCGTACGTATTCGTGTGGTACACGTGCCGGCTCCCGGGCTCAAACCATGGTCGGGTCTCAGCGAGCGACGTCGTCATCGTGGACCAGCTCCAGAGATCCTCATTGGTCAAACTGCGACCGATCGCGGGCACGCCCGCTCGATGACACAGTGCGTGGCGAATCGTGGCGTGTTGCTTTCCCTCCGATGCGAACTCGGGCCAAACATCGCAGACCGGCGCGTCGAGTTCCAGGCCGGACTGCTCGAGTTCGCGTAGCAGCAGGCTGGCAATAATAGGTTTGCCGGCCGAGTAGAAATTGGCGATGGTGGACTCCTGCCAAGGCAGGGTCTGCACAGCGTCGCAGGATCCGCCCCAGAGATCGACGACCGTTTCTCCGTGGAGCGTTACCGCCACGGCTGCACCAGCTTCGCCACGTTCGCTGAAGTTGTCTTCGAAGGCCTGGCGAACTCCAGAGAACTGCCGTGCACAGAATCCGTTGACGGCATTGGTCACGCGTCCAGTCAACACCCTGGGCTCATCCGCTCGCCTTTTTCCATTGAGTCTGAGGCTTGCCGACGTTTGCGAATGACTCCGCAGCTACTCTCGAATCACCCCGATGTCGAATTGAAGTGCGCGGGACCGGCAGCGTCACTGCCCGCGCTGTTCGTACGGTGCGAGTCGTGTGAGCAGCCGATCGACCGACGTCTGAACGAAGCCAGCGTCGAGGTAGAGGTTGCGGGCGGCGTCGGTCTTGAAGCCAACTTTCAGGCGGCGTGCGCCTTTGCGTGCGAGCCGATCGAGTCCGTTCGTCAGCAACATCCGCGCGAGGCCGCGTCGCTGGAAGTCGTCCTCGACACGCATCGGTTCGAGGAGTCCGACCAGCGTCGTGCGGTCGAACCAGAACAACGCGTAGCCAGCGATCCTGCCGTCCGCGTCCTCAACGGCCAAATCGAGCGTCGGGTCGTACAACGAGCACTGTCGCAGCCGTTGCTCGACCAGTTCCCCGTTTCGAACAATCATCGGGTGCGGATGATCCGCGCGCGCCACGCGATCGACGATCGCGAACCCATCGACTTGCGCGACCGGTGGGCGATGTTCGGCGTCCATCCATGCGGTGCCCGACAACTCGTCGGTCATCGCGAATCCACTTTGGAGGGCGAGGTCCACCAGCGGCGCGTCGTCTTCGCGCACGAGCACCTCGAGTGCATCGCCCCGA
>DAIOEY010000016.1:0-18430 GCA_036745995.1 Acidimicrobiales bacterium
TCGCCCAGAGTCGCTGCTCGCGCGTCGGCGTCGGTTTTCCCGGTGAGTTCGAGGGCGGGCTGGTCATCGAGCCCGGCAATCTCTCGCGTGTCGGCGGCATCACGACCGAGATCGATCCCGTCGTTCATCAGCAGTGGAGGGGTTTTGACTTCGAAGCCGCATTGCGCGTCGCGTGTCGTCAAGAAGTGCGCGTGGTCAACGACGCGACGTTGGCCGCTCTCGGTTGCAGCGAGGGTCGCGGCACCGAGATCGTTTTCACGTTGGGCACCGGCTTTGGCATTGCGCTCGTCGACGACGGATCGATCGAGCGAATTCGCGACGTCGGGGCGGAGGTATTCATCGATGGACGGACCTACGACCAAGTTTTGGGCGAGAACGCGCGCTCAGTGGACGAGGAACATTGGAGCGGCCTGCTGCACGTCGCGGTCAGCAATTTCGTCGCGGAGTTCGACGCGGACACGATCCATTTCGGCGGTGGTAACGCCCGACGCGTCGATCCCGCCCGGTTCGATGACCTACGTCGCAAGATCGTTATTAGCAGCAACGACGTCACGCTACGCGGCGCCGCTCGGCTCTTCGAGCGGTAGTTCACGAGATTCATCGACCTCGTGCCGACACTCCGAGAGTTGTTGCTTTAATGGTGGGGCGGCGCCGCGAACCCGTGGCGGAAAGTCTGGCCGACGGTAGTCACATGATTGAGGTTGAATGACGACGATCTTCGAAGAGGAAATCCGATCACAGGGAGCTATTCTCCGTCGTCGCGCTGAGACGGGAATGGAACAGGCCGAGCGAGTCGCCGCGACCTGGGACGATGTTGCTTACGCGCTCGTCGCCGCGCGCGGGTCATCGGACAACGGCGCCATCTTCTTTCAGTATCTGGCCGGTCAGGAACTCGGACTCCTCGTGGCGCTCGCGGCCCCGTCGCTCTTCGAGGGTGCGCGCCCGATCGGGCTCGCGGGTTCGGGCGTGCTCGTGATTTCCCAATCGGGTCGTTCACCCGGCATGGTCCAGGTGCTCGAGCAGGCCCAGCGCCAGCATCGTCCGAGTGCGACCATCACCAACGACGTCACGTCGCCACTGGCGATGGGTAGTCAGCACCTCATCGACCTGTCGGCGGGACCTGAGCGCGCCATCGCTTCGTCCAAGACCTTCTCCGCGACGTGGCACGCCACGGCGCAGTTGGTGTGTGCGTTGAAGGGGATGGCGCTCGAAGGGCTTGATGAGCTGCCCGAGATGGTGGAGCGTGTCGCCGAGTGGGCGCTGGCCACAGAGCTACCAACGACGCTGCTCAACGCCGAACACGGGCTCACCGTCGTCGGACGCGGGATCGGCTTCGCGGTGGCATCGGAGATCTCACTGAAGGTTCGCGAGGTCACCGGGATTCGATCCGAGTCCTACGCCGCGGCCGATTACGTGCACGGCCCGATCGGTGCCGACGGGAGCGGATCGACGCTCTTGCTGGCGGTGACCGAGGAGATGACCGATGCTTTGTGTCGCGAGGTCCTTGACGCCTGTCGCGAAACGGGAATGCGAACCGTCGTGTTGCGTCCTCCCGAACGTGACGCCTTGGTCGGTGACGACGTCATCGTCCTTCCCGAGTCGATGCCGAACCTGTCGCTCGGTCTGGGCGAGGTGATCGTGGGTCAGGTTCTGGCACTGCGTTTGGGCGAACTGCGCCATCGACCGATCGACACGTCGCCGGGTCTCAACAAGGTGACGCTCAGCGCGTAATCCCGAACGATCCTGTGAAGAGGGTTCCACTATGTTGGCGGAAGGTGCAATCGAGAGGGGAGGCAACCAGCGTGATTCTTGCGTACGGCGGTTCACATCGATTGAACACAGCGAGCAACCGTCAGTGTCGTCACGTTGCCGAGTGTCTCTCGAGTGGGCCTGTCGAAGTTTGCGGTCGTTCGTACCGTCAATCGCAGAATCCTCGGGTTCTCTAATGAAGGAGTTGCACTGTGAGACAAAAATTTAGGGCGGGCCTCATCGGTTCCGCGCTTGCACTCGTCGTTAGCACGTGTGTGGTCGCGCCGTCGTTGGCCGGCGCTTCGGGACAGGTCCCGTTGAACCTGGACAACGAGCAGGGCTCCCTCTGGTCGTGCTCGTTCAATCCGTTCATCCCTTCGGTCCCTCTGTCGTTGTCGGTGGGAGTCACCTACGAGACGCTGGATTTCGTGAACGCGCTGGAGAATGCCAAGGTCACCCCGTGGCTGGCGTCCAAGTACGTCTGGAGCAACAACAACAAGACCCTTACCTTCACGATCCGCTCTGGCGTGAAGTGGACCGACGGACAGCCCTTCTCGGCCGCTGACGTCGCCTACACGTTCAATCTGATCAAGAAGTACCCCTCACTCGACTTGAACGCGGTGTGGTCGGTGTTGTCCGGCGTTAAGCAGGTCGGCAGCAACCAGGTCGTCTTTAACTTCTCGACCTCGGCGGTGCCGTACTTCTACTACGTCGCGGGACAGGTTCCCATCGTTCCGCAGCACATCTGGAGCAAACTGAAGAATCCGACGACCGACCCGATCGCCAAGCCGGTCGGCACGGGCGGGTATCTCATGTCCAAGTGCACGGGCCAGAACGTCCAGTGGACCGCCAACCCGCACTACTGGCAGGCGGGACTCGCGCAGGTGAAGGTCGTCAACATGCCGGCCTTCCTGACGAACAACACCGCGAACGAGTACCTCGCCACCGGTCAGTCCCAGTGGGGTTCGCAGTTCATTCCGAACATCATGACCTCCTACATCGCGAAGAAGGCCGGGAACAGTTACTGGTTCCCGCCGGTCGCGAACGTCGCGCTCTTCCCGAACCTGAAGGTGACGCCGCTCAACGACGTTCACGTTCGCCAAGCCATCAGCTACGGCATCGATCGCGCGAGCGTTTCGAAGATCGGCGAGTACGGCTATGAGCCGCCGGCGAGTCAGACCGGCATCGTGTCGCCGACGTTCTCCTCGTGGTCCAGCAGTGCCGCGGTCACCGCGGCCGGAAAGAGCTACGACCCCGCGAAGGCGGAGTCGATCCTGAAGGCTGACGGCTACAAGAAGGACAGCAGCGGAATCTTCGCGAAGAACGGCAAGGAACTCGCACTCACGGTGATCACCAACGGTGGCTACTCCGACTGGGTCGCCACGATGCAGGTCGTGAGCAACGAGCTGGCCAAAGTAGGCATCAAGTTGACGGTCAGCGGTGTCGCGGCCAACAACTTCTACGCCGACGTCTACGCCGGCAAGTACCAGTTGGCGTACAACGCGGAAACTGGTGGTCCGGCTCCCTTCTACGAGATGCGTCAGTGGCTCTACTCGAAGAACTCCGCGCCGATCGGTACGGCGGCCTCGTCGAACTGGGAGCGTTTCAAGAGTCCGGCCGTTGACGCGTTGCTGAACCAGTACGCGGCGACGACCAGCACGGCGACCCAGCACACCATTGTGAACAAGCTGCAGATGATCATGGTCCAGCAGCTGCCCGTGATCCCGCTGCTCGAGGAAGTCGACTGGTTCCAGTACAACACCAAGGCCTTCTCAGGCTTCCCGACGCCGTCGAACGCCTACGCGCAGCCTGGTCTGTACAACAACCCCGACTGGGGTGTCGTGTTGTTGCACCTGAAGCCAATTAAGTAGTTGTTTGTCGGACTGAGTCGGGGAGATGAGATTTATAGCCCGTCGACTGGGTTTCCTGCTGGTAGCACTGTGGGCGGCCCTGACGGTGAACTTCTTCATCCCCCGACTCATGCCCGGCAATCCCGCCGAGGCGATGATGGGAAGGTTTCGCGGCCACGTGAACCCCAACGCCATCCACGCCCTGGAGGTCGCCTTCGGGGTCAACACGCACCAGAGCCTCATCTCGGCGTACTTCCAGTACCTCGGTAACACCCTGCACGGCAATCTCGGAATATCTCTCACCGACTTCCCGCTGCCCGTAAGTACCGTCATCATGCGCG
The DNA here is from genome assembly GCA_036745995.1 of Acidimicrobiales bacterium. Classification (GTDB taxonomy): domain Bacteria; phylum Actinomycetota; class Acidimicrobiia; order Acidimicrobiales; family RAAP-2; genus RAAP-2. The sequence continues at coordinate 3,941 of DAIOEY010000016.1, forward strand.
CGCTGCCCTGGTCGCTCGGTCTCGTTGGCGTCAGCACGATCTTGGGGTTTCTCATCGGCACCGCACTCGGTGCCATCGCCGCGTGGCGACGCGGCGGTGTACTCGACAGTGTCCTGCCGCCAGTGTTCATCATCATCTCGGCGTTCCCCTACTTCTGGATCGGACTGCTCTCGATCTGGTTCTTCGCTCTGACGCTCGGGTGGTTCCCCATCTTGGGCGGCTACACCGAGACGGCGACGCCGATGTGGAACCTCTCCTTCGTGCTGGACATCTTGGACCACGCCGTCCTACCGGCATTCACGATCCTGATCACGTCGATCGGTGGCTGGATCCTTACGATGCGCAACAACATGATCACCGTCGTCGCCGAGGATTACGTGAAGATGGGACGAGCGAAGGGCTTGAAGCCTCGTCGCATTCTCTGGCAGTACGCCGGGCGAAACGCCCTGTTGCCTAACCTCACCGGGTTCGCCATGTCGCTCGGATTCGTCATCTCGGGCGCGATCCTCGTGGAGTACGTCTTCAACTACCCGGGCGTCGGCTTCATGCTGCTCCAGGCGGTCGAGAACGAGGACTATCCGTTGATGCAGTCGTTGTTCCTGCTCATCACCGTGGCGGTGCTGCTCGCGATATTCCTGTCTGACGTCGCGACAGCGATTCTCGATCCCCGGACGCGCAACAGCTCATGAGACTCGTTCGTTCGATACTCCGCGTGCTCCTGAGGGGGCTGCGATTCCTGCGCCGTGACAAGAAGGCGATGGCTGGATCGATCATCTTGTTCGTCCTTCTCCTCATCACGGCCTTTCCCTCGTGGTTCACACCCCACGATCCTTCGGCGGAGATCTACACCCCCGGCATTGGTCTGTCGTGGTCGCACCTCTTGGGCACGACGTCATTCGGCCAGGACGTGTTTTCCCAGTTGATGGCCGGCACCCGACAGTCGGTGCTGATCGCGTTGATCGTCGGTTTCTTCTGCACGGTGCTGTCGGTCGCCATTGGTATCACCGCGGCGTACGTCGGTGGCTTGGCTGACGACGCGTTGGCGCTGTTCACTGACGTCGTGCTGGTGATCCCGACGTTCCCGCTCATCATCGTGATCACCGCCTACGTGAAGAACGCCGGCTTCTGGCTGATGGTCTTCGTACTCGTCTTCACCGGCTGGTCGTACGGTGCGCGTCAACTGCGCGTGCAGGCGTTGTCGCTTCGGAATCGTGACTATCTCTTGGCGGCGAAGGCTCGCGGCGAGTCGACCTGGTACGTGATCGGCGTGGAACTCATCCCGCCGATGACCTCGCTGATCGTGGCGAACTTCCTCGGCGCGGCGCTGTACGCCGTCTTAGCGGCCTCTGGTCTTCAGTTCGTGGGTCTCGGCAACATCAACGATCAGTCCTGGGGCACGATGCTCTACTGGGCGCAGAACAACGAAGCACTCCAGACGGGGCTGCCGCTGTGGGCGTTGGCCCCGGGAGTGGCGATCGCGGTCTTGGGTAGTGCGCTGGCACTGCTCAACTACGCCTTTGACGAGGTGGCGAACCCGGCGCTTCGCCCGGTGCGAGCGCAGCGGCTGAAGCGGGTGCACGCGTGAGTCGACCGATCCTTCAGATACGAGATCTGCGCGTCGAGTACGCGACGTCCAGCGGAGCGGCTCGGGCGGTTGACGGCGTGACGCTCGATCTCGCGCAAGGCGAGTTCCTCGCCATCGTCGGCGAGTCGGGCTGCGGCAAGACGACGCTGCTCTTCGCCGTCGCCCAACTACTTACCTACCCCGCCAGTACGGTCGGCGGTTCGGTGCTCTTCGACGGCGTCGACCTCACGGCGCTCTCGCCCGAAGAGCTTCGTGTTCGCCGATGGCGCGACATCTCGGTCGTCATGCAGAGTGCCATGAACGCGCTCAATCCGACGCTTACCATCGGCGCCCAACTCGCCGACGCCTGTCGAGCCCACACCGAATGGGACGACAAGCGCATCCACGAGCGTTCCGTCGAAGTGCTGTCGATGGTCTCGATCGACGCCGTGCACTTGAAGAGTTTCCCCTTCCAACTCTCGGGCGGCATGCGCCAGCGAGCAATGATCGCGATGGCGCTGTTACTCGAACCCAAACTGGTCATCATGGACGAGCCGACGTCGGCTCTCGACGTCGTGGCGCAGCGTTCGTTGATGCGCCAGGTCGAGTCGCTTCGCCGTCAACTCGGTTTCTCGGTGCTCTTCGTCACCCACGACATGAGCGTCGTGTCGCACTTCTCGGATCGACTCGCCGTCATGTACGCGGGCCAGGTGGTCGAACTCGGGCGAACGCGCGAGGTCTTCGACCGACCCGAACATCCCTATTCGAAGGGCCTGATGGAGGCGTTCCCGTCGCTGCTCGGCGCACCGCGACGACTGACGGGCATCGCGGGCACTCCGCCGTCGCTGGTAAATCCTCCGCCCGGGTGTCTCTTCGCGCCGCGTTGTGCCCACGCGACCGACGAGTGCCGTTCGGTTCTCCCCGAACTCATCACGAACGAGGAGCGCGCCGTGCGCTGCCACCTGGTCAATCCGGTCGTGCGCTCGTGAACGAGACGATCCTCAAGGTCGAGAGTCTCTCGCGGTTCTTTCGCGTCGGCGGATTTCGTTCTCGCGGCCAACTTCACGCGATTGACGAGGTCTCCTTCGAGGTCGCGTCGGGTGAGATCGTCGCCCTGGTGGGCGAGTCGGGTTCAGGCAAGTCGACCATCGCGCGCGTGCTCGCGGGTCTCTATCCACCGTCGTCAGGGTCGATCTTCTTCGAAGGTCGGTTGGTGGGACGACGCTCGAGCCGCGCCGTGCGAGGACATATGCCGATGGTCTTCCAAGACCCCTTTGGATCGATCAACCCCGTGCTGCACGTGGGCCACAGTCTCTTGCGATCGTTGAAGCTGCACCGACCGGACATCGACAAGTCCAAGAGATTCGACGAGGCCGTCGCCCTCGTCGAGAAGGTGGGCCTGACGCCGGGTGCCGACGTGTTAGGGCGCTATCCCCATGAACTCTCGGGTGGACAGCGCCAACGCCTGGGTTTCGCCCAGGCGTTGTCGTCACGACCGTCGTTGATCCTCGCCGACGAGCCGGTGTCGATGCTCGACGTCTCAATCCGCATCGGACTGTTGAACGTGATGAAGGGACTTCGCGACGACGAAGGTGTTTCGTTGCTCTACATCACCCACGACCTGGCGAGCGCGCGCTACGTGGCTGATCGCATGATCGTCCTCTACGCCGGGCGCATCGTCGAAGAGGGGAGCACCGAAGAGGTGATCGGTTCGCCCCAACATCCCTACACGCGCCTCTTGATGTCCACGGCACCCGACCCGCGACTGCCACTCGCGGACTACGAAGGCTCCGAGGACCTGGGTGAACCGCCCAAGGTCATCGATCCGGGGCCCGGTTGTCGCTTCGCCCCGCGTTGTCCCCTGGCGATGGAACAGTGCCGCCTGAACACGCCCGCGATGGTCGAGTTGTCGCCCACCAACCGGGCGGCCTGTTTCGCGGTGAAGCGGTAATGCGAACACGACTACTGCCGCTACCGCGCTCGGCCGAGTACCAAACGGGCAGCGTCTCGTGGGCGTCTCCGTTGCGCGTGGCGGTGACCGATGACCTGCGAGGCGCCGTCACGACGTTCGCCCTCGATCTCAAAACCGCCGTTGGCTGGGACGTGGCGTTCGTCGATGCCGGGACCGGTGGTGACCTCGAGATCGCGCTCGACCCCGCGCTCGGTCCCGAAGAGTACCGCGTGGTCGTCGACGACGTCACGGTGGTCACGGCCGGTTCGCCGGCTGGCGCGAGCTACGCGCTCACGGTGCTGCGCCAGCTCGGCGCCGTCGAGCTCTGGTCGCCAACGCGATCGACACTCGAACGCTGCGAGATCGCGCGCGTGGTCATCGACGACGGACCAGCGTTCCCCTGGCGAGGGGTCCATCTCGACGTCGTTCGTCACTTCTTTGACGTCGCGTCAGTCTGTCGGCTGATCGATCTGCTCGCGGCGCACCGGCTCAACACGCTGCACCTGCATCTCAACGACGACCAGGGTTGGCGCGTCGAGATTCCCGGCTGGCCGCGGCTCACCGACGTCGGCGCCTGGCGTCGATCGTCGCCGGTGGGTCACGAGGACGCGGCGATGGACGACAACACCCCACACGGGGGTTACTTCACCGCTGACGATCTGGTGCACCTACGCGAGCACGCGGCGCGACGGTTCGTCAGGATCGTTCCCGAGATCGATCTGCCCGGTCACGCCCAGGCCGTCATCGCGGCCTACCCCGAACTCGGCAACGTGGAGGAGCCGCTCGAGGTGTGGACTCGTTGGGGCATCTCCGAACACGTACTGAACGTCGGCGCCGAGGCGCTCGCCTTCGCCGAGGACGTCATTCGCTACGTGGCGGGACTCTTTCCCGAGAGTCCCGTGCACATCGGGGGTGACGAATGTCCGACGAGTGAGTGGGAACGCAGTCCGATCGCCAGGCACGTAATGGTCGAACAGGGGTTTGGTGATGCTCGTCAGTTGCAGGGGCTCTTCACTCATCGCCTGAGCGCCGCACTGCGCGACGAGGGTCACGAGGTCGTCGCCTGGGATGAAGTGCTCGACGCGCGGGTCGATCCCGGAACGGTCGTCTGCGCGTGGCGCAGTTCGAGCAAGGGTGTCGAGGCGGCGCGGCGGGGACTCGACGTTGTCATGGCGCCGATGCAGTTCCTGTACTTCGACTGGCTCAACAGCGTCGATCCCAAAGAGCCGACGGCGCAGGCACCCGTGCCGTACGCGACGACGTGGCAGAAGGTCTACGGCTTCTCGGTCGTGCCGCCGGGACTGGAGAGCGAACTGCACCACCACGTTCGAGGCGCGCAGGCCCAACTGTGGACCGAGTACATCTCGACCCGCGATCACCTCGATTACATGGCCTTCCCTCGCGTCACGGTCTTCAGCGAGGTGGTGTGGGGAACCCCGACCACCCTGGAGGATGTTCGACCCCGGCTCGAGGTCCAACTCGATCGATTGGCGATCATGGGCGTTCGGTTTCGTTCCCTCGACCCCGAAGCATGAGCGACGAACGCACGCTCTCGCTGATGCGCGAGTTCATGGCGCCTCCAACGGCAACGGGACTCGACCTCGTGAGGGGATTCTCGAGCGAGCAACTCGTCGCGTCACTCAACGATCTCGACCTGAGCCGCGACGTCGTGCGCGACGTGGTCGACAACTGGGACGGGTTCCGTCGTGAGGCGCCGTGGGTGCAACTGCTCGCGAGCATGGTGGAGTTGGTCGATCGCCAGCGTGGTCACGCCGACACTCCGATTCCGATGTGGTCGGACCTCGAGGAGAGCGGATCGAACGGTCGCCTCCTCTACGCCTACGCCTTTGCCCTTTGCGCGAGGGCCACTCGGGAGTTCCTTCGCCGCGCCGGTGTGGCCGACGCGGTCGTCGACGCGACGCTCGGGGTCTTTGCCCGTCACGTGACGATTCATCAGCGAAAGTACGAGACCACGGGCGTCGACGCAGGTTGGTGGATGCTGCTGCTGTTGCGAGGCGAGCTCGTCCAGGTCGGCAGTCTGCAGTATCACCGCGTCACGCTCGGGGTGGGCACGCTCTCGCCCTTTCCCTGGTACGACGAGGAAGAGATAGCGGCGCGGGGCGTCGGCTTTCGCGTCGGCGATCCCTCGCTCGGCATCCACATCCCCGATCGCGCTGACCTGTCACCACACAGCGTCGACGCTTCGCTCGATCAGGCGCGACGGGTGCTCGGTGCCGTGTGGCCGGCGCCGGGCCGGCGCCTGGCGACCTGTCAGACCTGGATGCTCGATGATCGACTGCGCGAAATGCTCTCGTCAAGCAGCAACATCGTGCATTTCCAACAGCGCTTCACACTCCTGCCCCAATGGTACGAAGACGACGGGGACGTCATCGAATTCGTCTTTCGCCGTCCCGACACCGCGCTCGAGAATCTGCCACAGTCCACGTCGCTCGAGCGGGCAATCGTTCGCGTCCTGCGGTCCGGATCGCACTGGCGGAATCGCACCGGATGGCTGGACTTCGACGGTGTCTGAGATGCCGCTCGCTCGACCCGTCGGGCCGACAGTAGTAAGGAATGTTCAAAACATCCAAACTACTCAAAGCATTATGTTCGGATTTAACATTTCTGCGTTGAATTCTGTCCGAAAATAACATAACATTACCGCGTGGATTCCAAGACTCGCCGAGCGACCATCGTTGAGCGTCTGCGCGTCACCGGCGAGGCATCCATCGTCGAATTGGCCGCTCTCTTTGGGACTTCAGAGATGACCATTCGTCGCGATCTTGACCTGCTCGAGGGCGAAGGCTTCGCTCGGCGCGCGCGAGGTGGCGCCATCTCGGTTCCGCGACGTTCCTTCGAACCACCGATTCTCCAAAGGGCGACGCACCGAGCCGAAGCCAAGCGGCGCATCGGAGCGGCCGCCGCGCAACTCCTGCGAGAGAACGAGACGGTGGTGATCGACGTTGGAACGACGACCCACGAACTGGCCAAGTCCATCAATGAGGACGTGTCACTCACCGTGATCACGAGCTCACTGTTGATCGCCACTGAGTTGAGCACTCGCCGGTCGGTGAAGACCGTCGTCACCGGTGGCGTCGTGCGCCACGGTGAGATGAGTCTCGTCGGACCGCGGGCCCAGTCCGCGTTCAGTGACCTCAACTGCGACACGGTCTTCCTGGGCGTCGCGGGCGTGAGCGACACCAAGGGGCTGACGGAGTACAACCTCGACGACGCCAACGTGAAGCGCGCGGCACTCGCCTCGGGCGGAAGGACGATCGTGCTCGCCGACGCGTCGAAGATCGGACGGGTCGCCTTCGTGACCGTGGCGCCCGTCACGGCGATCGACCTGCTCGTCACCGACGCGTCGCCAGAGGACGCCACGATTCGACAGATCAAGAGCCGAGGCGTCGAGGTGCTGCACGTGGAGCCGACCAATGAGGAGAAGGACTGATGTCCAGATTTCGTACGATCTTTCCCGACGTGGCCAAGCCACTCATCGCGATGGCGCACGTGCCGCCACTGCCCGGCACCCCCCTCTACGACGAAGTCGCCGGCGTACAGGGACTCATCGATCAGGTGAAGCGCGACACCGATCTGCTCCTCGAAGGCGGGTTCGACGCGATCCTGTTCTGCAATGAGGGTGACCGTCCGTACCAGTTGCACGCCGGGTTGGAGGCGTCGGCGGTCATGACGCGGGTGGCGACCGAGTGTCGCCCCACGGACCGACCCTTCGGTGTCGACTTCTTGTGGGATCCACAGTGCGCCCTCGCGATCGCGGTGGGCAGCGGCGCGTCCTTCATGCGAGAGGTCGTCACCGGTTCGTGGGAGTCAGACATGGGTTCCTGGAATCCCGACGCCGCCGCCGTGCTGCGTAACCGTCGGTACTTCGGCCGCGACGATCTGGCGGTGTTCGCCAACATCACGCCGGAATTCGCCTCGAGCATCGGTCATCGTTCACCGGCGCAGATGGCCAAGTCGACGGTCGTGTCGAGTCTCGCGGACGTGATCCTGGTCTCTGGGCCGATGGCGGGAAGCGAACCGGACGTGCGCGTCGTTGAAGAGGTGCGCGCCGCCGTGGACGCGTCGGTCCCGGTCCTTCTCAACACCGGGGCCAAGGCCGCGACGATCAAGGAGTATCTCAAGTTCGCCGACGGCTGCATCGTCGGTAGTGACTTGAAGCGCGACGGTTACACCTGGAACGAAGTGGACCCTGAGCGGGTCAAGCGGTTCGTGGACGCCGCGCGCAGTGTTTGAATCTTCGGGTCGCCTGCTGCTCGGCATCGACCTCGGCTCGTCCGGGGTGAAAGTGGTGCTGCTCGACCCCGATCTCGGCATCGTCGCTTCACAGAGCCAAGAGGTTGCCCTCTTCAGTGATCATCCCGGCTGGGCTGAAGCCGATCCACAGGAGTGGTGGCGTGCGGTCTGCTCTTTGGTCCCGGCGGTCCTCGCCACGGCCAACGCCTCGAGCACTGACGTCGCGGGTGTGGGGGTTACCGGCATGGTGCCGGCGGTCCTCGCGATCGACGACCGGGGCCAACCACTGCGTCGCGCGATTCTTCAGAATGACGCGCGGGCGTCGCACGAGATTCAACAGGTTCAAGACGCGGCGGGTGACCTCAACCTGCTCGAGCGAACCGGGTCGGTGCTGTCCCAACAGTCGGTTGCGCCCACCGCGTTGTGGTTGGCGCGCCACGAGCCCGAAGTGTGGCTCAAGACGCGGTCCATCCAGGGCAGTTACGACTGGCTCGCTCGAGAACTCGGCGCCGAGGCGTACGTCGAGTGCAACTGGGCGCTCGAGAGCGGCCTGTACAACATCGACATGACTCCGCTGCACGAGATCCCGCGCGCGACCGGTATTGCGTGGCCGGATCTGCTCGACGTGAGGATGCCCGGGACCGTTGTGGGCGCCGTCAGTCGAGAGGCTGGTGACGCGGCGGGGCTTCGACCCGGCACGCCGCTGGTGGTCGGGGGAGCGGACCACGTCCTCTCTGCGTACGGCGCCGGACTCATCAATCAGGGCGACTGCCTCGTGAAACTCGGCGGGGCCGGGGACATATTGGCGGTGAGTGACGAGGTCTTCCTTGACGCTCGTCTCTATCTCGACCGTCATCCGATGCCGGGCAAGTGGCTCCCGAACGGGTGCATGGCGACGAGCGGCTCGTTGCTGCGCTGGGAGCAGTCCATCTTCAATGCGGTAGCGCTCGAGGAACTCGACGAGGCCGCCGCTGCGGCCCAGCCGGGTGCGTTGCTCAGCCTGCCGTACTTCCTCGGCGAGAAGACACCCCTCCACGACCCCGACCTTCGAGGCGTGATCGTCGGGCTCCATCTGGGATCGACGCGCGGCGATATCCACCGATCGTTCCTCGAGGCGATCGCGTACGGCTTCAAGGCGCACTTCGACGTGTTCGAACAGGGCGGCTTGACGATCGGCACGACGCGCGTGACCAATGGCGGATCGAAGTCTCGTCTCTGGCGAGAGATTCTCGCCGACGTCTTGAATCGCGACTTGATCTCACTCGTCGAGTACCCCGGTGCGTCCTACGGTGCCGCGGTCATCGCCGGCGTCGGTACCGGCCTCATCGGCGACTGGTCCTACGTGACCGGTGCGCTCGAGGTCGCCGAGACGATCTCTCCGAGAGCAGAGCATGTGGCTCTCTACGAAGAGCGGTACCAGGAGTTTCTACAGCTGAGCGACGTCACCACGCCGACTTCACACGTACTAGCGAGGAGTTCATCATGAGCAAGCCAGTTGCCGCCGTCACCGGGGCCGGATCGGGCATCGGTGCCGCGATCGCGACGACGTTGGCCAGCCGTGGCTATCACGTGGTCGTCACCGATCTCGACATCGACAGCGCGCAGTCGGTCGCCAGCGCCCTCGCCAGTGCGCAGGCGCTCGCCCTCGACGTCACCGACCCCGCCGCCTGCGACGAGATCGTACGTCAGGCCGTCGATGAACACGGACGGCTCGACGTCTGGGTGTCCAACGCCGGCATCTCCAAGATGCAGCGCTTCATCGACATCGCGCCAGCGGACCTCGTGCGTAACTTTGAGGTCAACACCTACGGCGTCTTCTACTGCGGGCAGTCGGCCGCCCGCGCGATGATCGCTCTGGGAACACCCGGTTGCATCGTCAATACGGCGTCGATGGCCGCCAAGCAGGGTGGGGTCCCCTTTCTCGCGGACTACGTGGCGAGCAAGTTCGCGGTGCTGGGTCTCACCCAGGCCATGGCGTTCGAACTCGCCCCCCACGGCATTCGGGTCAACAGTGTCTGTCCGGGCTTCGTCGCGACGCCGATGCAGACACGCGAGCTCGCCTGGGAAGCGACGTTGCGCGACACGGATCCCGAGACCGTGCGACAGATGTGGATCAACGACACGCCACTGGGCCGTCTCGAGACGCCCGAGGACGTGGGCAGGGTCGTTGCCTTCCTCGTGTCAGACGACGCCCAGTTCATCACGGGAGAGTCGATTTCGGTCAATGGCGGCGCGTTCATGGACTGACACCTCGTGTCAGCGACGCGCCTTCGAGCGAGCGCTGCTACAGGAGAGGTCCGCCCGTCGCCTTACCACTCGGCGCCAGGTGTGCTCGTTCGCGCAGTATCGATTCGACCTCATCAATATGGCTGGGTGTGATGAAGGGTTTCACGAACCCTCCAACGTCGAGAATCAGGCCGGCGGTCTTCTTTGGTCGCGCGGCGTCGAGGCTGGCCCAGTACCGCGGATTGGCCGTGCCCCAAATTCTCCCGCGTCCGCTGAGCGCGCCGATGTTCACTCGGCGAACGCCACGGATTGACGAGTAGGCGATCGACTTGGTTCCCCACGGGAAGTAGTACCAGTGGATTCGCAACCTATTCGGGCCGCACTCGATACTTCCGTCAACGTAGACGTCATCCATGTTCCGACCCTACCGTTGTGCTCGAGATCACAGCGACGAACCGCCAGTGACCAACGACGAGACCCCGCCGGTTGCCCGGCGGGGTCTCGTCGTTGGATCAGATATTTACTTCAGCCAGGACGGGATACCCGAACTCAACTTCTTGGCTGAGACCACGGGACCATTGGGCGTGCTGTCGGTCGTGTAGACCTTGCCGTCCAGCGCCGCGGTCGCGGTGGCACTCGTGATGGTGGTGAGGTACCCACCGTTCAGACCCTGGTGGTTCGACGGCGTGTACTGCAGCGGCACGAGCGACGGCGTCTGCGTGAACGTCGTGTGCGTCAACGTCTTCAAGAAGCTGGCGCGCGTGAAGTTCGCACCGGCGGCCTTGAGGGCTTCGACGAACGCGACCCCAAAGCCAACGCCGTAGGCCATGTTGCCGTCCAGCGTCGTGGTCGATGAGAAGCCGGGGAAGTCAGTCTTGTCCGCTCCCAACACCTTGCGCATCCAGGGGATCCACGCGCTCGAACTAGTCGAAGCGGGCAGGTAACTCCAGGAGACCGCGCCGATCTCGGGGTCGACGGGCACCTTGCCAGCGAACGGTGCTTCGACCGTCGCAGGGTCGGATCCGACGCTCGAGATAACCCAGTGAGGCGAGTAACCGAGCTGAAGAGCGGCGCCCAACGCGGCGTCGGTGGCACCGGGAATGGTGTCGAGCACGACGACCGTGCACTTGTCGCTCTGGAACTTGGCGATGTACGGGCCAAACGACGCGCCCGAGGTCGCCACCAAGGCGGCGACGCTGTAGAGCTGCGTGTCAGCAGGCGTGACACCGCCGCCGACCAATCCGGCCAGGCCATCGGCACCGAAGTCGTCACCCTGTCCGAGGAAGCAGACGGCTGCCCCGGGGTAGGTGGCGTTGATGTACTTGGCGAAGACCTTGCTCTCCTCGTTGTAGCTGGTCTGCCAGCCGAAGAGGCCGGGATAGGCGCTGGGGTTGTTCCAGTCGCGCGAGCCCGAGTTCACGAACAGCTGCGGGACTCCGTTGGACTTGAGCAGTGAACGCACCGCGTCCTGGGTCGGTGTGCCCAACGAACCAACGGTGGCGAAGACGGGAACCGACAGCAGCGCTCGCGTCTGGGCGACGGTGCTTGGGTTTCCGGTGCATCCGAAGCCGGGCGTGCCGTAGCAGTCGTCCTTGAGGATGAACTTGATCTTGCGGTGGTTGATGCCGCCCTTGCTGTTGACGTACTTGAAGACCGCATTTGCGGCTTTGCCTACCTCGTTGTAGCCGGCCGAGGCGATGCCCGTGGTGGGTACCGTCGCTCCGATCGTGATCTGGTGGGCCGTGACGCCTGGCGTGTGCGTTGTCGCTCCCGCGACCACGATGGAACTGCCGGCCGTCACAAGACCCATACACAGCACCAGTGCCGTGCCCGTGATCGCGAGTCGACGTGTTCGCGTCTTACTCATTTTTAATTCCCCTTTCAAACATCTCTTAATCGCCGAGCATAGGCCGGTTCAAAGAGCCATTTCGTTCACGGGGACGAACGAGCGTGACGCCGCATCCAAAGTCGCCGCACCGCCCCGGCAATGCCCATGGGTGCAAAGAGCATCGTCAATATGAGCAGTCCGCCGAAAATGATGCCATTCAACTGACTGGCGAAGTTGCCTTGCGGGTTCAGTCCGGTCTGTGAGGTGATCCACGAGATCACGCTGGCCGAGTACGCGTAGATGATGCCGCCGATGATCGCCCCGGGGATGGTCCCGATACCGCCGATGACGAGCAGGGACAGAATGGTGATCGAGAGGGCGAACGAGTACGTCGGGGGCGACACCGAGTTGTTGATGAGTGTCCAGAGCGCCCCGCCCAGAGCCGCGTAGGCCGACGAGACGATGAACGCGATTACGCGCGCGCGCGGGAGTGCGACGCCGACCAACTCGGCCGCGACGTCGTTATCTCGTATCAGCCGCATGGCCCGACCCATTCGACTGGAGAACAGGTTTGCCATGAGGAAGAACGCGACGCCCGTCACGACGATGGTGATGTCGGTGAGCCACATCGTGTTGGTCGTGAAGAGTGACGTCGGCGACGTGAACAGGCTGACGAGCCAATGCGGCGGGGTGGCCGCGTTGGGGAGCTGAAGCCCCGCGTCACCACCGGTCCACGAGGAGAAGGAGTTCACGATCGCGGTGAAGGCGAACGCGAAGGCCAACGTCATCCCCGCGAGGTAGGGACCCCGTAGTCGCGTGGCGGGTAGCCCGAGGAGTAGTCCCGTGACGGCGCCGCCGGCGACGGCGATCAACAGCGTGATGGCGATTGGCGTGGTCGCGTGATGATTGGCCCAAATCGCCATGATGAGCGCCCCCACCCCCATGAACGCGCCGTTGCCCAGCGAGATCTGGCCCGAAGCGCCCGTGAGGAACGAGAGTCCGAGCAGCACGATCGACATGGCGGCGCCGATGGCCAGGTTGAAGTTGGTCGTCGGAGAAAAGTAGAACGTGCCGACGAGGCTCGCGACGACGATGGTGACGGTCAAGGCGGCACGCGTGAACACGGGATGCGTGGCACGAACACTCTTCGAGGTGATCGCGGCGATGCCCGCGATCACCAGCGCGGTCGCGATGCTGATGGCCACGGCGTCGCGAGTGGTCGAAGCTACGAGAGCCGCGATCGCGACGGCGACGACGATCGCGCTGACAGTGAGGATCGCCCGGCGTCTCTCGAAAAGGAGATTCATCAAACCCGCCTCGCGCTGCTCTTGGTGAAGAGGCCGTTGGGGCGGATCATCAACGAGACGATCAGGATCGCGAGCGCTACCAGGAGGATGGCGTTGGAGTTCAAGTAGTCGCCGACGAACTGGAGAATGACGCCGATGCAGAGTCCCGAGATGATCGCGCCGACCGGACTGTCGAGTCCACCCACCGCGGCCGCGATGAAGCCGAAGGCGAACACGCCGTCCATCACCTGCGGCGTCAAACCCGTGAAGAAGTTCGAAGCGACCAGCACGGTCGTGATCGTGCCCACTCCCATCGAAAGGACCCAGCCCAGGGTCAACATACGGCTCACCCGCACGCCCAAGAGACGCGAGACCTCCGGCGCCAGCGCCGAGGCGCGAAGTTGCAGTCCGAGTTTGGTGTAACGAAAGAGCACGGCCACCGCGGTCATGACGATCACCGCGGTCACGATCTTGTACACACTGAAGTCCGACAGTGCGATGGGTTTGCCACCCAACTGCCAGTCAATGGTCGAGAAGGGATTGGGAAACGAGCGGGGCTGGGTCGACCATATCGCGGCCGCGACGCCTTCGAGCACGATCAGGAAGCCCACCATCACGACGATGGGATTGAGTTCTGGTTTGCCGTAGAGGTGTCGCACCAGTACTCGCTCAGTGACCCCACCGATAGCGAAACCGGCCACCATGGAGATCGTGACGCACTCCCAGTAGCCGAGATGGCTCGAGAAGATCACCATGCCGAGGTACGTCGCGAACATTGGCATCGCACCTTGGGCGAAGTTCAAGATACCGGTGGAACGCCAGACCAGCACGAGGCTGAGGGCGACCAGACCGTAGATGACGCCATTCGTGACGCCGCTCAAGACGTCCGACATGATCCTCGAGGTCAGAAATGGATCCATCACTCCACGATTCCGAGGTAGTACCGACGCAGATCCTCGTCCGCGGCGACGCTCGACGCGACGTCGTTGGCCACCACGCGCCCCAAGTGCAGCACTACCGCGTGATCCGAGATCCGCAGCGCGGTCGACGCGTTCTGTTCAACCAGGATCACGGTGAGGTCCTTGGTCGCGCACAGATCGTGGATCGTGTGCATGAGCTGGGCCGTCACCTGAGGGGCGAGTCCGAGTGACGGTTCGTCCAGCAGCAGAGCCGACGGTTTGGCGATGAGCGCCCGGGCCATGGCCAGCATCTGACGCTCACCGCCGGACAACTTGGCGGCGTGCTGCTTGCGCCGCTCGCCCAGGACCGGGAACCGGTCGTACTGCTCGGCGAGACCGTCCGCGAGATTCACCTTGGCCATCATCGCGCCGAGACGGAGGTTCTCCTCGACGGTGAACTCTCCAATGACGCCTCGACCTTC
>DAIOEY010000016.1:18530-20284 GCA_036745995.1 Acidimicrobiales bacterium
GATCATTCGTCCACTCCGAGATACGCCGCGATCACGGCGTCGTTCTCGCGAACCTCACTGGGCGAACCGGTGGCGATCACCTCGCCGAAGTTGAGCACCACCAACCGGTCGACAAGGGGCATGACGAATTCCATGTCGTGCTCGACGAGCAGCACGCCCATCGAGGATCGAAGCGCGGTGATCAACGCGCCAAACTCCTCCAGCTCGGCCTCGTCGAGCCCCGAAGCGGGCTCGTCGAGTAGGAGCAGCGTCGGGTCACACATGAGCGCCCGGGCGACGGAGACCTTCTTGGCAACGCCGTAGGGGATGGCTGACGGCAGTCGCCGGGCCGTGTCGGCGATGCCCAGTCGATCGAGCATCGCGAGCGCGTCGCGACGGAGCGTCCGCTCGGAGCGAATCCCGCTCGGCAGTGCGAGGAAACCTCGGACGAATCCTCCGTGCTCGCGCACGTGGCCCCCAGCCATTACGTTCTCGAGCACGGTGCAGTGGGGAAAGAGGCCGACCCCCTGAAGCGTGCGGGCGACGCCAGCGCTCGCCAACTGGCTGGGCTTGAGGTTCGATCTGTCCTTCGACGGAAAGAGCACGCGACCCTGGGAGGGCTTCACGAACCCGCAGGCGACGTTGAACGCGGTCGTCTTGCCCGCACCGTTGGGACCGATCATGCCGACGATCTCTCCCGCGGACACCGTGAACGACACGTCGTTGAGCGCGCGCAGCCCCTCGAAGTGGACTGAGACGTGCTCGAGGGCGAGTGCCGGCAGCTCCGAGGTCTGGACCATAGTGCTTCAAAGTTACAGCGTGCGGGTGAAGCGACTGATACCGGTGCCGCGCGACGTGATTAGTGCCCAGTGCGATGGCCGGCCCGCTCGTCGTACGTTGTAGGTTGCCCCTATGCGTCGATTGGTCGTGCTCTTCGTTTTGGTTAGTCTCGGCTCGGGGGCGACCTTCGAGGCGTACGCGAACGCTGACACCACCACGACGACGTCGACCTCTTCGACGACGACGACCACGCCCGTGACCACGACGACCGTGGCGAAGAAGAAGGTGTGGTTGGCGCCACTCACCGGCCGGCCCGACCCGACGCGCAGCACGAAACGGCGCTCCGCCCTCACCATCAAGATCGAGAACACGCCCGAGGCCAGGCCGCAGTACGGGATCGAGAAGGCTGACGTCGTCTATGAGGAGATCTGCGAAGGCGGTATCACCCGTCTGGCGGCGATCTTCAACTCGAGTCTGCCAACAAAGGTGGGTCCGGTGCGATCCGTCCGCCGAACGGACCGCGAGATCGTCTACCCCATCGGCGGGATCTTCGCCTTCAGTGGCGGAGCCCAGTACGCGATCAACAGCATCGAGACGGCACCGGTGAAGACCTTCGACCAATCCAACAGTGGCAACGCGATGTTTCGTGATCCCATGCGCTACGCCCCGCACAATCTCTACGCGAACGCCGTTCTCTTGATGGCCAAGGGAGGGACACCCAAACCACCACCGGCGCTCTTCACCTACAGTTCGGGAACGAAGCGCACACCGGGGGTACGGGTGCGGTCCTTCGTCGTGGGCTTCGCAGCGGGTTACGCCACGACCTTCGCCTGGAATCCGAAGACCCTCTCGTGGGACCGGTCGATCTTCGGCGCGCCCGACGTCACGGCCAGCCGTGTCCAACTCTCGCCGAAGAACGTGATCGTCATGTTCGTCCACTACATCGGTGGCGTGGGCGTCATTGGTTCCGAGGCGCTGTTGAACGGCCACGGCAT
>DAIOEY010000017.1:0-18658 GCA_036745995.1 Acidimicrobiales bacterium
GGGGGGTGGTTGGCCCTTTTGCAAAACCTTTGCTCTCCTCAAAAGGGGGGTATTGAGAAGAACCGGCGATACCCATTATGCAGGTCGCGAGCGTATCAATCAACAAGATTACGTTGATACTTGTCATCTGTATAATAGATGTATGGAAATCCGCCAACTCGAGGCCCTCGTCGGCATCGCCGACCACGGGACCTTCTCCAGCGCCGCCGACGTGCTCGGCACGGTCCAGTCCAATATCTCGAACCGCATCGCTCGATTGGAGTCAGAACTCGGCACCGAATTGATCGACCGCGCCAACGGCGTCGTGACCGAGTCGGGCGAGATCGTACTCCTGCGGGCCCGGCGCATCCTCAGTGAACTCGGTGCCATCGCCGCGGACGTGTCGGAACTCAATGCCGACATCCGCGGTCAGGTCTCACTCGGCATGATTGGAACGGCTGGTCGGTGGATCGTGCCGCTGTTGCTCGAAGCGCAACGCGCCACCTACCCTCACGTGGCGCTGCGCATCATCGAAGGATCGAACTCCGCGCTCGAGCCCCAGGTCGTCAACGGTCAGCTGGACCTCGCGGTGCTGGCGTGGCCGGTCGTCGCACGAGAACTCCAGGAAGTCGACCTGTTCAAAGAGGACCTCGTGCTCATCGTTGACAAGCATCACCCGCTCGCCCAGACCGAGGGATCGGTCACGTTCGAGACGCTCTCCCAGTACGAACTGATGTTGCCGCTGCGCGGTACGCCGATTCGACGCGAGATCGACGACGCGAGCCGCGCCCAAGGCGTCGAACTACGCCCGCTCATCGAGATGGACGGGCTGCGCACGATTGCCTCACTGACCTTCGACGGTCACGGACCAACGATTCTTCCCGCCACGATGCTGTCCAAGCACTTGCGCGACCAGTTCGTCGCGATCCACATCGAAAACATTGCCAAGCGGCGCGTGGTACTCGTAAGGCGTCGGTTCGGCTTTCCGGCGGCGCCGGTGCGCGCGACCCACGCACTTTTGATCGACGTTGTTCGCAACGCGGTCAACGTGCCCGACGGTGTCTACAACCGCGACGTGCAATCTCTGCCATAGTCGAAGGGTGCCGACTCCATCCTCGCCCGGCGACGTCGCGGCTCTGATTCGCCGGCGCGATCCAGCGTTCAAATCAGTGATCAACGCCTCGGGCAATCCCCCGTCACGTCGTGGCGTGCCCGTCGACCAGCGTTTCGGATCGCTCGCGAGGTCAATCACGTTTCAACTCCTCGCCACTCGAGCCGCCGAGACCATTCACGCGCGCGTCATCGAACTCTGTTCGGGCGACGTGAATGTTGACGCGGTACTCGCCGTGGGCGCCGAGCGGTTGAAGACCGCGGGTCTGACGCGCACCAAGGCCCAGGCGATGGTCGATCTTGCCCAGGACGTGCGGGTAGGTCGAGTGCGGTTGTCGCGACACGGTTACATGAGCGACGCCGAGGTCTTGCGCGAGATCACCACGGTGCGCGGCATCGGCCCCTGGACGGCCCAGATGTACCTCATGAGTACGCTCGCGCGCGCCGACGTCTGGCCCGCGGGAGATTTCGGCGTGCGCAACGGCTGGACGATTGCCCACGGACTGAACGAGATGATCAGCGAGAAGGGCCTGCGCGCGGCGGGTGAGCGCTTCGTCGGCGTACGCTCGGCACTGGCGTGGTACTGCTGGCAGACGGTGCACCTGCATCGAGCCACCAACTAATCTCGCTGCCATGCCCGCACTTTCGCTCAGTGATTTCGAACGCGATGCCCTCGACACGTTGACTGAGTTCGCCTCTATTCCCTGTCTGTCGCCGATGTTCGACGCACAGTGGGCCGAGCACGGCCACCTCGACGCGGCGGTTGAACTGCTGGCGACCTGGTCACGGGCACGGCGACTGAAGTCATTCGACGTGGTGATCCACCGTCTGGAGAACCGCACGCCGGTGCTGTGCGTGACCGTCGAGGCGACGACCTCCGGCACGGGTACCGCCGTGCTCTACGGTCACCTCGACAAGCAACCGCCGCTCGGGGACTGGTCCGAGGGTCTCGATCCCTTCATTCCCGTGCGCCGCGGTGACCGTGTCTTCGCTCGCGGCATCGCCGACGACGGCTACGCGGCCTTCAGTGCCTTGCTCGCGATCGAAGCGCTTGAGGCAAACGACATTCCCCACAGTCGTTGCGTCGTATTGATCGAGGCGAGCGAAGAGAGCGGCAGTCCCGACCTCGAGGCCTACCTCGACCTTCTCGCGGACCATCTCGGCAACGTCGAACTGATGATCTGTCTCGATTCGGGAGCGCTGACCTACGACCGCCTGTGGGTCACGACGTCCCTGCGAGGCATCGTCAACGTGGAACTGAAGGTCGCCGTGCTCGAGCGAGGCCAGCACAGTGGATCGGCCAGCGGTGTCGTGCCGTCGTCGTTTCGTATTCTTCGCCAGCTTCTCGATCGCGTCGAGGACTCGGCGACGGGCGACGTCGTGATCGCCGAGATGCTGGCCACCGTGCCCGACGACCACGCGCAGGCGGCCCAAGACGTCGCGGACGAGTTCGGCGACGTAATCGCGCGCGAACTGCCCGTCCTCTCGGGCGTCCAATTTATGGGCACGTCGCCCGCTGATCAGATTCTTCGTCGCAATTGGGGTGCCACGCTGTCCATCGTCGGGATGGGCGACGTTCCCGAGCCCGCGATCGCCGGCAACGTGCTTCGCGCGTCGACGACCGCGGTGCTCTCGTTTCGACTGCCGCCGTCGGTTGACGCCGAAGCCGCGTCGGCTGCGGTTGCCAAGGTACTCACGACGGACGTTCCTTCCTCGGCCGTGGTGACCCTCACCACGCACTGGGCCGACGGCTGGGTGTCGCCTCGGCTCTCGCCGTGGCTGGAGAGTGCCCTCAACACGGCCTCGATTGACGCCTTCGGTCTGGCGCCCGCGTTCTGCGGTGAGGGCGGGTCCATTCCCTTTCTCGCCTCGTTGGGTAAGCGCTACCCCGCCGTGCAGTTCGTCGCCACGGGCGTGCTCGGACCGGAGTCGAACGCCCACGGCATCGACGAGATGCTCGATCTGCCCACGGCGGTTGGCGTCACCAACGCGGTCGTTACCGTGTTGAGTGCGTACGGCGCTCTCTAGAGGATGGGTCATGACACAAAAGGTCGAAATCTGGGTCGATCCCCTCTGCCCGTGGGCGTGGGTCACCTCGAGGTGGCTGCTCCACGCCGCTGAGGTTCGCGACCTGGACGTCCACTTCCGCGTCATGAGTCTGGCGGCGCTGAACGAGAACAAGGAGTTGTCCGCCGAGTACCTTGACTTCTTGAAGAGGTCGTGGGGACCGGTACGGGTACTCATCGCCGCCGAACAACGTCACGGCGCCAAGGTCGTTGAGCAGCTCTACTCGGCAATGGGCAATCATCTCCACGTCCAAGGCAACAAGGACCTGACGGCCGTCATCAGTTCGGCGCTCTCCGACGTCGGACTCGCCCAAGACCTCGCCCTCGCGGCCGACTCGGACGACTACGACCAGGCGCTTCGCGCCAGCCACCGCGAAGGAATGGAGCTCGTGGGCGACGAAGTCGGCACGCCCATCGTGCGTGTCGGTGACGTTGCCTTCTTCGGGCCCGTCGTTACGCCCGCGCCGCGAGGCGAGGAAGCCGGGAAGCTCTTTGACGGCGTCCTCGCCGTCGCGAGCACACCGGGCTTCTTCGAACTCAAGCGAACCCGCACCGTGGGACCGACGTTCGAATGATCACGCGCCACGTACTCAACAACGCAACACCCGTGCAGGTGGACGGCGATCCCGACGCCCCACGCGCGCTGATCGTTCTCCAAGAAGCCTTCGGCGTGAACGACCACATTCGTTCACTCGTCGAGATGTTCGCGCGCGAGGGCTTCTACGCGGTCGCACCGGAGCTGTTTCATCGCACGGGCTCGCCCGAAGTGCCCTACGACGACTTCCCCGCCGCCATGACGTCGCTCGCGTCGCTCAGTTACGAGGGACTCTACGACGACCTCGTCGCGACGAGCGAGTTCCTGCGCGACGCGGGGTTCCCGACTGCGTCGATCGGCGTCGTCGGCTACTGCATGGGCGGATCGGTCGCGTTCTTTGCCGCGACGCTCGGTATCGTTGGCGCGGCCGCCAGCTACTACGGCGGCGGCGTCGCCCAGGGCCGCTTCGGACTTGGATCGCTGCTCGATCTCGCTCCCTCGCTCCAGTGTCCCTGGACGGGCTTCTACGGCGACCTCGACAAGGGAATACCCGTCGATCAGGTCGAGGCACTGCGCAACGCGACGAGCGCCACGAAGGTCGCGACCGACGTCATTCGCTACGAACACGCGGACCACGGATTCAACTGTGACGGTCGTCCCGCCGTCTTCAACGCCGCCGCCTCGAAGGACGCCACGCAGCGCACACTGGCGTTCTTCGTCACGACGCTCAGCGCGAAGTAGCTCCTAACTGCGAGGCACGTCCTTCCACGGGACGTCCTTGTCGTTGCGCGGCTCACCCGGCAGTCCCAGCACCCGCTCTCCGATGATGTTGCGCATCACCTCGCTCGTCCCACCTTCAATGGAATTGGCGCGCATGCGGATGAAGGCCTTGCGCATGTCGCCGCCGCTCATGGCCGATTCGGTGGGACGTACCTGGGGATACTTCGAGCCGTACAGCATGCCCTCTGCGCCCATGAGGTCAACGCAGAGCTCGCTCGTGCGCTGGTTTTCCTCGGCGAAGGCAAGTTTGGCGACGGAACCCTCGGGACCCGGCGTGCCGGCCTTTCGAAGATCGCTCGCGCGCCAGTTGGTGAGTCGGCCCGTCTCGTTTCGCACCCACGCCTGGAGCAGTTCGCTGCGCACGGCCATCGCGTGGGCGTCGGTCCTTCCGGCCCAGCGCTGATGCCAGATCTTGACGGCCTCGCCAATGAGTCCCGATCCGCGGGGCGGCACCGTACCGCCGATGGAGACGCGCTCGTTCATCAGCGTCGTGATCGAGACGTGCCAGCCCTCGCCCACGCCGCCAAGTCGCATCGTGTCGGGCACGCGCACTTCGCTGAAGAAGCATTCGTTGAACTCGGCCTCGCCGGTCGCCTGGTAGAGCGGACGGACTTCGACGCCGGGCGCGTGCATGTCGACGAGGAACGCGGTGATGCCCTTGTGCTTGGTGACGTCGGGATTCGTACGGGCGATGATCAGACCAAAGGACGACTCGTGCGCGAGCGTGGTCCACACCTTTTGGCCGGTCAGCATCCACTCGTCACCGTCGCGCTCGGCGCGCGTGCTGAGTGTCGCGACGTCCGAGCCGGCCCCGGGCTCGGAGAAGAGCTGGCACCAGATCTCCTCGCCGGTGAAGAGGGGCCGCAGGAATCGCTGCTTCTGTTCGTCCGTGCCGTGGGCGACGATAGTGGGCGCCACCATCCCGTAGCCGATCACGTTGCGCCCGGCCGCCGAGGGGGCGCCCAGCTTCGCGATGCGCCGCAGCGTGTAGAGCTGGTCCGCGGGGCTGCCACCGAGACCGCCGAGGCCGACCGGAAAGTGCGCCCACGCGAGTCCTCGGTCGAACTGCGCGCCAAGGAACGCCACGGGCTCGCAACTCTTGGGTGGAAAGTTCGCCACCAGGTCCTCGATGAGTTCGTCGATCGCTGCTTCGCTCGTCGCCACGTCGTCTCCTTGTAAGCCTGAACAGGTGTCCTTGGAATACTAGGCAGCCTCGCGCCCGGTCATCGCTGCGCACGGATCAAGAACTGCACTAAAAATGTCAGATGACTACACCTCGTATTCTGGCAACCTCGGGAGGGTTCGTCGCGGGACCGGTCCAGCGATCAGTTCGTCTCGGCTCGATGCTGCTCGACGCACTTTCGATGACCGAGAAATTGAGGCCCCGCGTCTGCCTGGTCTTGACGGCGGGCGGGGATCCGAGCGACTACTACGCAGTGTCCTACGAGGCGTTCAACGCGGCGGGCTGCGACGTCACGGAACTCAAACTCTTTCCCCAACCCTCAGCCGGTCCCGAGGAGCGACTCGGTTCGTGCGACCTCGTCTGGGTCGGCGGCGGTTCTGTCGCCAACCTCCTCGCCCTGTGGCGCCTGCATGGCGTCGACGCGGCGATGCGGCTCGCCTGGGAGTCCGGCGTCATTCTGGCGGGTGTCTCGGCCGGCAGCGTCTGCTGGTACGTCGGCGGCACCACCGACTCGTTCGGTCCGACGTTAGAACCCGTCACCAACGGCCTCGGTTTGTTGCCCTACGCCAACGGCGTGCACTACGACTCCGAATCACAGCGACGTCCCCTACTGCACGACCTCATGACTCGAGGCGTCTTGCCACCTGTCGCCTACGCCACTGACGACGGAGTCGGCATTTGGTACGAGGGGACCGAGGCGACCACCGTTGTCGGCGACGCGTCGCGAAGTGCGCCAGGCGGACCGGGCGCGTATCTCGTGCGACGAGAAGGCGACGTCGTCCACGAGACGCGTTACGAAGTGGGGAGCAACTTCAGCTGACGTTCGTCGGGTGGGGCAACGCTTTGCGGACTTCGTTGCTGCGCCGATTGAGTTCACCGGCTCTTGAGAGCGCCTCGCTTGGTCCACAGCGCTCGAGCCAATTCGCCAGCAACAAGTAGCCATCCTGTGTCAGTACCGACTCAGGATGGAACTGCACACCCTCTAAGGGGAACTCCCGATGGCGCATCCCCATGATGAGTGCGCCGCTACGCGACGTCACTTCGAAGACGTCAGGCAGTGTCGTGGCGTCGACGACGAGCGAGTGATAGCGCCCGGCGACGAGGGGCTGGGGGGCGTTGGCGAAGACGCCGAGTTGATCGTGCTCGATCAGACTCGAACGACCGTGCAACAACTGCGGCGCCGCTACAACGTCGGCTCCGTACGCTTCACCCAGCGCCTGGTGACCCAGGCAGACGCCCAACATCGGCACCGAGTGTTTTGCGCACCAGTGGATGATCGCCAGACAATTGCCGGCGTCACGCGGATGTCCCGGGCCTGGTGAAATCAGCACGCCGTCGAGCGCCATCGACCCCAGATCGTCGACGTCGATCTGGTCGTTTCGCACGACGGTGACGCGCGCTCCGAGTTCGGAGAGGTACTGGACCAGGTTGTAGACGAACGAGTCGTAGTTGTCGATGACGAGGATCGAGGGTCCGACGGACATGGGTGCATCCTACGGGCGCGAGGGATCAAGTCACTAACCTCTCTCCATGGCCGACCTCGACGTTGCTGCGTTTCAGGACCTCGCCGCACTGAACTTCAACGTGATCCCGTTACACGTCACGCTCCAGCTCGACCGCGAGACGCCGGTATCGCTGTACCAACGCTTCGGCGGGGGGCGCGCCATCTTCCTACTCGAGAGCGCAGCCCTCGGAGAAGAGACGGGGCGCTACTCGTTCATCGGCCTCGACCGGCGCTGGCGCGTCACGACGCGAGCCGGGCACACGGTCGTCGATGGCCTCGAAGTGACGCCCAGCGCGGACGACCAACCGCTCGACGTCTTGCGCGCACTGCTGTCGCGCTATCGCACCTATCGGCCGAGCGACTTGCCCGATTTCTTCGGCGGCGCGGTGGGTTTCGTCACGTACGACTACGTGCGACGTCTGGAGCGACTGCCACGAAGCGGTGCCGATTCGCCGTGGCCCGACGTCGACTTCTCCTTCCCCGGGGCGGTCTTGATCTGTGACCATCTACGTCACTCGACGACCGTCGTCGTGAACGCCACGCTGGAACCCGACAGTGACCCCGCCGCGGTCTTCGACGAAGCGTCGAGACGTCTCGACGACATCGTCGAGACGCTGCTCTCCAGTCCTCCCGTCAACGACGCCGCGACGGAACGTCTGATCGCCACCGCGCCGAGCACGAGGTCGACCATTGACATCACGCGCGTCGCCGCGGGTCTGTCGAACTTCACGCGCGAGCAGTACTGTGCCGTCGTCGAGCGGGCCAAGCAGTACATCTACGCCGGCGACGTCTTCCAAGTCGTGCCGAGCCAGCAGTTCCGGCGCCCGACGTCGGTCGACCCCTTGACCTTGTACCGGGTACTGCGCTCGCTCAATCCTTCTCCCTACATGTATCTGCTCGACACGGGCGACAGTCAGATCGTGGGCGCGTCGCCCGAGATGTTGATACGCGTCCACGACGGCATGGTCAGCACCCGCCCGATCGCCGGCACGCGGCCGCGCGGCGCCACCGAAGCCGACGATGAGACGCTCGAAGCCGAGATGCTGCGCGATGAGAAGGAGATCGCCGAACACGTCATGCTCGTGGACCTCGGACGCAACGACGTTGGCCGTGTCGCGCGTCCGGGCACGGTTCGCGTCGAGCGTCTGGCACACGTCGAGCGGTTCTCGCACCTCATGCACCTCGTTTCACAGGTGACCGGGCGGCTGCAGGAGGGATTGGACGCGTTCGACGCCTTTAACGCCCTCTTTCCAGCAGGCACGCTCACGGGCGCGCCAAAGGTACGCGCGATGGAGCTCATCGACGAGTTCGAATCCGTCTACCGCGGCCCCTACGGCGGCGCGGTCGGCTACTTCTCCTTGACCGGCAACGCGGACTTCGCCATCACGATCCGTACGCTGTCGATGCGTGACGGTGTCGCGACGGTCCAAGCCGGCGGTGGCGTCGTCGCGGACAGTCAACCCGACGTCGAGTACCAAGAGAGCGTCAACAAAGCCTCGGCTCCCCTACTGGCGTTGCAGATCGCCGACCCCGAGTAGCGCTCGCCCGCGAAATCAAGGGGAAAGTACGACACCGTATGCTGCACAGAGAGTGCTGAACGGCCCCAGGAGGTACCCACGTGGCAGCGGAAAGTCCTTACCAACGCTGGCGGCGTCTGTTCGATGCCGCCCGCATGCGCCAGGACGACTTCACGACCATGTCGGGCGTCCCCTTGGAACCGGTCTACGGACCCCACGACGGCGAATTCCCGGGACTCTATCCCTACACGCGCGGCGCGCACGCGTCGATGTACCGATCGAGACTGTGGACCATGCGCATGTTCGCGGGCTTTGGCACCGCGACGGACACGAACAGCCGCTTCAAGGAGATCATCCGCTCCGGCGGCACGGGGCTCTCGACCGCCTTTGACATGCCCACGTTGCTGGGCCTCGACTCGGACGACCCGATGGCGTTGGGCGAGGTGGGCCGTTGCGGCGTTGCCATTGACTCACTCGCCGACATGCGCGACCTCTTCGCCGGTATCGACCTCGCCAACATCACCACGTCGATGACGATCAACTCGCCCGCCGCGGTGATGCTGGCGCTCTTCGTGGCCCAGGCCGAGGAGTCGGGCGTCGCGCGCGAACGACTGGGCGGCACACTGCAGAACGACATCTTGAAGGAGTACCAAGCGCAGAAGGAGTTCGTCTTCCCGCCACGCCAGTCGATGCGTCTCGTGCGCGACACCATTGCCTTCACTGCCGCGTCCATGCCCAAGTGGAACTCGATTTCCGTTTCGGGCTACCACATTCGAGAAGCGGGATCGACCGCGGCCGAGGAACTGGCCTTCACGCTCGCCAACGGCTTCGCGTACGTGGAACTGGCGCGTGAAGCAGGACTGGGCGTTGACGAGGTGGCGCCTCGACTCTCCTTCTTCTTCAACGCCCACATCGACTTCTTCGAAGAGATCGCCAAGTACCGCGCCGCACGAAGGATCTGGGCGCGTTGGACGCGCGATCACTACGGCGCGAAGGACGAGCGATCCTGGCAGTTGCGATTCCACACGCAGACGGCCGGCGTGTCATTGACCGCCCAGCAGCCCGAGATCAACATCGCTCGCACCGCGATCGAGGCGCTCGCCGGCGTCCTCGGCGGCACCCAGTCGCTGCACACGAACTCAATGGACGAGGCGTTGGCACTGCCGTCGGAGAAGGCGGCACGGATCGCGCTGCGCACGCAGCAGATCATCGCCCACGAGACCAACGTGGCCCACGTCGCCGATCCACTCGGTGGTTCGTGGTTCGTCGAAGAGTTGACCGACGAGATGGAACGGCGCGCCGAGGAGATCTTCAGTGAGATCGCGGCGTTCGGAGGCGGGTCCATGCTCGAGGGCTGCATCAAGGGCATCGAGGACAACTGGTTCCAAGGTCGCATCGCCGACTCCGCGTACCAACTCGAGCGCCTCTTCAACGAGGGTCGACGGATTGTGGTGGGAGTTAACGACTTCGTCGAGGGAAACGATGACGACGACCTATCAATACTTCGCATCACGAACGACGACGAGAAGAAGCAGTTGGCCCGACTCGAGCAAGTTCGCCTCGAGCGCAATGAAGTGCTCGTCAAGGAAGCGATCGATCGGCTCGCGCGCGAGGCCGCGGACAGCGACGTCAACCTCATGCCCGCGCTGATCGACGCCGCGAAGGCCTACGTCACAGTCGGCGAGATGATGGCGGCCATGGCGAGCGTCTTCGGCCGCTACGTGGAGGTGCCCTCACTGTGACCGTGCGCGTACTCGTCGCCAAGGTGGGCCTCGACGGTCACGATCGTGGCATCAAGGTCGTCGCGCGAATCCTGCGTGACGCGGGGATGGAGGTCGTCTACACCGGCCTGTTTCAAACGCCCGAAACCGTCGCGACCGCGGCGATCCAAGAGGACGTCAACGTCGTCGGTCTCTCGATGCTTTCCGGCGCGCATCTGACGTTGGCACCACTGGTAGTGGACGCGCTTCGTGAGCGAGGGTCGGATATTCCCGTCGTCGTCGGAGGAATCGTGCCGAGCAACGACGTGGACGACCTGCGTGCGGCGGGCGTCGCTGCGGTCTTCGGTCCTGGAACCAGTGGTGTGGAGATCGTCACGATGATCAACTCCTTGGTCACCGAAACGGCGTAAAACTTCATCACAGTGGTGCATTACTCACGTGCTGATTTCGGTGAAAAGTTTTTAAATGATAAATTGGCACTCTGAGCGAGGTCGCACGACTTCGTTTCAGCCCGCCGAGAGAGCCGTAACGCTATGACGATTCGAACCGTGTTACAGGCACTAGTTCACCGCCAACGCGTGACCGAGGACCTCGGAGCGCCCGACCCGACGAGTTCAGCGCCAGCGGCGGCATCACTGCACGGATCGCTGCAACTTCGTCACGTCGACGCCGGATCGTGCAACGGCTGTGAAATGGAGATCACCTCGGCGTTCGGCCCGGTCTACGACGCCGAGCGCTTTGGCGTCCGACTCGTCGCCTCACCTCGACACGCTGACGCGCTCCTCGTGACCGGACCCGTGACGAAGAACATGGTTGGGCCGCTGCTCAAGACCTACGAAGCGTTGCCCGAACCACGTTTGGTGATCTCGCTCGGTGACTGCGCGCACGACTGCGGCGTCTTTCGCGGCGGCTACGGCGTCGAAGGCGCCGTGAACGACGTGCTGCACGTCGACGTCCACGTCGCGGGTTGCCCGCCGCATCCGCAGGCGATTGTCGAAGCCTTGAGGGGTTTTACCAGAAGGTGAATCACGTCAGCGTCTTGATAACGGCGCTGGCCGGTCTTACGGCTGCGATCGCGGGTGGCGCGCTGCCAGTAAGGAGCCGGGTTGGCGCCACAGTGCTGCTGACGTGGGTCTCATGTTCGGCGGCCCTGGTCGCAGCGGTGTCAGTGCTGCACAGCGGTCACGCAATCGTGATGAGCACGTCGAAGATTCTTCCCCTCACGGGCATCTCCTTAGTGCTGACTCCACTGGGAGCGGTCTTCGTCCTCACGATCGTCATCGTGGCCCTGGCCTCCACCCTCTACTGGCTCGGCTACGCGAGTCACGGGTTGTCAAGTCGCAGCGCTTCCAGTGCCCTGCCGCTTTTCGTCACCGCCATGATCCTGGTCCCGTTCGCCGCCAGCGTCGCGACGTTTCTCATGTTGTGGGAACTGATGGCTTTGACCTCACTGGTGCTGGTGCTGAGTGATCAGTCGCGACGCGAGGCGGCGCGCAGCGCCGCCCAGTGGTACGCGGTGATGACCCACGTGGGAGCCGCCGCCATACTGCTGGCACTCATTCTGCTCAGTGCGCACGCCGGCGGCCAGACCTTCGCCCAGATCGAACTGCACGCCCGTCACCTCTCGGGCGACCTTCGCGGCACGATCTTCGTGCTGGCCTTGCTCGGTTTCGCCTCCAAGGCGGGCGCCGTGCCACTGCACGTGTGGCTGCCCAAGGCCCACGCCGAGGCGCCCGGTCCGGCCTCCGCGCTCATGTCGGGGGCGATGGTGAACCTCGGCGTCTACGGCATCATCCTCGTTGGCAACGTGCTGCTGGGCGGCGGTCCGGTCTGGTGGTGGTTGCTCGTGAGCGCACTCGGCGTTCTCTCGGCGCTCTACGGCGCACTCTTCGCCGCGACCACGTCGGACCTCAAGCGACTGCTCGCCTACTCGACTGCCGACAACATGGGACTGGTGCTCATTGCCCTGGGCGCGTCGGGCATGTTCGCAGCGTCGGGCGCTCGCACCACGGCGGCCATTGCCATGGTGGCGGCCCTGTTGTTGATGTTCAACCATTCCCTTTTCAAGGGTGCCCTCTTCCTCGCCGCCGGCGCGGTGCAGATCGCCACCGGCACCCGCGACCTCGACCGGCTGGGCGGACTGCTCAAACGAATGCCCGTCACCGGCGTGGTCTTTCTCATCGGCGCCCTCTCGGTCGCCGCCCTGCCACCGCTCAATGGATTCGTCGGCGAGTGGCTGCTGTTGCAAAGCCTGCTGCACGCATTACCCAGTGCCAATACGGCGGTCGTTATCACCGTGGCGGTCGCGGTGGCGGCACTGGCCCTCACCGGCGGGCTCACCGTGGCCGCCTTCGTCAAGGCTTTGGGCATTGGCTTTCTCGGACGGCCCCGGTCCGAGGAGGCGGGTCACGCCCACGAAGTACCCGCGACAATGCAACTAGGTGCCGGGTTACTGGCCATCTCCTGCGTCGCGCTCGGACTGGTACCGATGTTGATCTTGCCAGCCCTCGAGCGTGGTGCGCGCACTGCGCAGCGCGTCGGCGTGCCCTCTCCGGTTCACGGCTGGATCTCACTGCATTTGTTCGGACTGCGCGGTGTGTTAGCGCCGTCGCTGCTCGCGGGCGGTCTCGCCGTGGCCCTGGTGGCGACGGTGCTCGCGCGCCGGGTGTCGCATCGCCGTTCGAGGCCGTGGCCCGCGTTAGCCCCCGCCGAGCCTTGGGGATCAGGGCGCGCAAGCCAGACAGTTCGCATGCAGTACACGGCGACATCGTTCGCCGAGCCGCTGGAGCGAGTGTTCGATGACGTCATCCGTCCCGCGCGCGACCTCGACATGAGCCACACCGCCGAATCGCACTACTACGTCGAACGAATTGCCTACCGCAAGTCGAGCGATGACGTCATCGAGCGCACGGTCTACCGACCCGTCATCGCCGCGGTGCGCTGGTGGGGCCGTCGCGCACGGAAGCTGCAGAACGGCAGTGTGCACCGCTACCTCGCCTACGGCCTCTTGGCCCTGGTGATTGTCCTGGTCGTGGCGGCGTGAACACGTTCGCTCATCTCATGACGGACAGCCTGGAGGCCCTGGTCCAGCTGGCCCTGGTGGCGGTCGGCGGCCCGCTGCTGCTGGGCGTCATGCGCAAGGTTCGCAGTCGCTTGGAAGGTCGAGTCGGTGCACCGATTTATCAACCCTTGCTCGACCTGCGCAAACTCTTCACGAAGCAGCGCATGCGCCCGCGTGAATCGAGTTGGCTCTTCGGCACCGGTCCCCTGGTGCTGGTCGCCACCGTCGTGTGCGTGTCGGCCATCTCGCCCCTGGCGACCACCCGTCCGCCGTTGGGCCAGAGCACCGACTTCTTCGCGGTCATCTTCGCCCTGCTGCTGGGCTCGGTCGTGCTCGCCCTCGCCGCCCTCGACACCGGCACGGCCTTCGGTGGCATGGGCTCGAGCCGGTCGATGACCATCGGGGCCCTGGCCGAGCCGGCGCTGCTGGTGGCGATCCTGGCTATGGCGATTCCCGCGCGCACCTCGAACCTCCCGGCACTGGTGCGCGCCGGCCTCAGCCACCCATCACTGATCGCCAGTCCCACTCGGATACTGGCGCTGGCCTCTTTCCTGGTGGTCATTTTGGCCGAGAGTGGCCGACTGCCGGTCGACAACCCCAGCACGCATTTGGAACTGACCATGATCCACGAGGCAATGGTCCTCGAATATTCCGGATCCGACCTGGGCCTCATCATCCTCGGCGAGTCGATGCGACTGGTCTTCCTGCTGGGCCTGCTGGTCAACCTGCTCGTACCCTGGGGAGTGGCCGACCGGCCCGGCGCGCTCTTCTTCGTCATTGGCCTGGCCGCGCTGGCGGCCAAGGTGCTGGTGACCGGCGTCGCCATTGCCATCTTCGAAGTCTTCACAGCCAAGATGCGACTCTTTCGACTGCCCGAATTGCTGGCCGGTGGATTCGTCCTGGCCCTACTCGGCGCGGTCACCGCGGTGGTGGCGCGATGAACAACGCCACCTATTCGAACCTGCTCGAGTTGGCGGCCGGCCTGGTGATCCTCTGCGCCTTCGTAACGCTGTGGCGCCGGTCGCTCTCGGCCATCGTGCGCGCGCTCTGCGTCCAGGGCGTCGCGCTCGGTCTCGTGGCACTGGTGCTGGGTCTGCACCGCCACGACGTCGTGCTCATCACGGTGGGCTGCCTCGTGATCGCGTCCAAGGGCGCCGTCATACCGACGCTTCTCAAGCGGGTGCTGGCCAACGACTCGCTCATCCGCGAGACCTCGCCGCTGGTGAACGTGCCGGCCTCGTTGGTGGGCGCCGGCGCCCTCACTTTCCTCGCCTACGGCGCCACCCGGCCGGTCGTCGCGCTGGTGCCCACCAGCGCCGGGCGGTTGATTCCGCTGGGCCTGGCGACCTTACTGATTGGTTTCTTCTCGATGGTCATACGACGCAAGGCGGCGTCGCAAATCGTTGGCCTGTTGCTGGTGGACAACGGCATTGCCCTGGTGGCCTTCCTCGCGACGGCTGGCGTCCCGCTACTGGTCGAGCTCGGGGCGTCGCTCGACGTCTTGCTGGTGGTCGTGGTGCTGCGCGTGCTGGCGGTGCAACTGTGGTCGAAGTTCGCGGTGCTCGACCTCGACCAGTTACGAGAGTTGCACGACTGATGTTGACGATTCTTCTCTTGGCCGTGCCGCTGGCGACGGGACTCGTCGCGGCGACGCAGTCGTGGCGGCGCTGGGTTGGCTGGCTCTGCACGGCGTCACTTGGAGGCGTACTGATCTTGGGCGTTGTACTCGCCACGCGGGTCGTGCACGGCCGGGCGGTCAGCGCCTTCTCGGGAGTCCTGCGCGCCGATGCGTTGAGCGCCTTCATGGTCATCGTCATCGGTGCGATTGGTTTGTTGGCCACGACCCAGAGCGTGCGCTACCTCGACGCCGAGATTGTCTCCGGGCGCGGCACCGCCCGCCACGCGACGCTCTACGCGGTACTGGTCCAGGGATTCATCACCACCATGCTGCTGGCGGTCTTGGCCGGCAACGTCGGCGTGATGTGGGTGGCGGTGGAGGCCACGACGATCATTACCACGTTCCTGGTCGGTCACCGTAAGACGCGCGGCGCCCTCGAAGCCTCGTGGAAGTACGTCATCATCTGCTCGGTGGGTATCGCCCTGGCCTTTCTCGGCACGGTGCTGGTCTACTTGGCCGCCCTGCACGCCGGGCACGGCCTGCACGCCTCACTGCAGTGGACCTCACTCATGAGCGTCTCGCACCATCTTGATCCCAGAGTCATGCGCCTAGCGCTCGGCCTGCTGGTGCTCGGCTACGGGACCAAGGTGGGCCTCGCCCCCATGCACAGCTGGCTGCCCGACGCCCACAGTCAGGCCCCCGCCCCGGTGTCGGCCCTCATGTCCGGCGTGCTCTTGACCGTTGCCTTCTACGCCCTGCTTCGTTTCAAGGCCATCTGCGACGGTGCGCTCGGGACCGCCTTCCCCCGGGCGCTGTTCGTGACGGTCGGTCTGCTGTCGCTGATCATCGCCGCGTCGTTGCTGCTTAGCCAGCACGACTACAAGCGCATGCTCGCCTATCACAGTGTCGAGCACATGGGCCTGATTGCGCTGGGGACGGCCGCCGGCACGCCGGTCGCCATTGCCGCGGTGTTGCTGCACATTCTCGGCCACGGCCTCGCGAAGGGCGTACTCTTCCTCGCCTCGGGCGAGATTCTCCTGGTTGAAGGCAGCACCGAAATCGACCAGGTGAGGGCCCTGTTGGCGCGGCGACCAGCGCTCGGGGGAATCTTCGCCTTTGGGTTAGTGGCTTTGCTCGGGTTGCCGCCCTTCAGTCTCTTCGTGAGCGAACTCAACATGTTGCGCGCCGAGGTGTCGGTGGGGCTCGGCTGGGCGGCGGCGATTTCGCTCATCTGCATGGCGGTGATCTTTGGTGCCGTGATGTCGCACGGCCGCCACATGCTCTTTGGCGCGCGCGCCGAAGGCGAGCCGGTGCACAGGACGCCCTCGATCGTCACCGTTCCCCTCATCGGTGGCCTAGCGGGCTGCGCCGCACTCGGGGTCCTCGCCTGGCCGCTCGACAGTCTGTTGCGCGCCGCCGCCATGGTGGTGGTGCGGTGACGGCCCCTTCGTTGGTCCAACGTCTCGTGGGAGAAAGGCCCCGGCGAGCCGTCGTGGAGCTTGCGTCCAACGAACTCGTGGCCGCCGCCGGGTTGCTCTTCGATAATGGCTACCGCCTGGCGTTGGTGAGCGCAAGCCACGACGGCGACCTCATTCGGGTGGTGTACCTTTTCGTCGTCGGCCCGCCTGACCAGCGGCTGGAACTGCACGTACGCCTCGACGCCGACAATCCCCGGATCGCGTCACTCGCCCACCTGTCGTTTCCCGCGGGACGGTTCGAACGCGAGATGCGCGACCTCTTTGGTGTCGAGCTCATGGGCCATCCCCAGCCCCGACCCCTGGTACTGCACCAGCACTGGCCCCCGGATTGGCATCCCATGCGCGCCGACGCCGGACCCCAGCCCCCGATGGACCCCGACGCCGGTTCATTTCCCTTCGCCGAAGTGGAGGGCGCCGGCATCTACGAGATCCCGGTCGGACCAGTGCACGCCGGGGTCATTGAACCGGGACACTTCCGCTTCTGGGTGGTCGGCGAGACCATTGTGCGCATGAAGGCCCGACTCTGGTTCGTGCACAAGGGCATCGAGCGGCTTTTCGAGGGACGCGACCTTGACTTCGCGCTGGGTCTCTCCGAAAAGATCTCGGGTGACAGCGCCGTGGGCCACTCCCTCGCCTTCGTCCAGGCCGTCGAAGAAGCACTCGGAATCGAAGTCACGCCGCGCGCCCAGGAACTACGCGCCGTGCTGATTGAACTCGAGCGACTCTACAACCACGTGGGTGACGTAGGCGCCCTGTGCAATGACGTCGGGTTTGGCCTGGCCAACGCCCACGCGTTGACGCTGCGCGAGCGGCTCCTGCAGATGAACGAGACCGTCACGGGTCATCGTCTGTTGCGCGGTGGCGTCCACTACGGCGGAGCGACGTTGCTCGCACTGCCCCCAGTGGACGAGCTCAACGAGATCGCTCGCCGTTTCCGCGAGTTGGTCGACCTGGCGCGCGCCAACACCATCGTCATGGACCGCTTCACGGGAACCGGCGTCTTGACCGCTGACCAGGCCCGAGAGATTGGCGTGCTGGGCGTGGTCGCACGAGCGTCGGGTCTCAACGTCGATGCTCGTGTGATGCACCCCTTCGTTCAAATGCCAACGTCCTTCCATGGCGTGCAGCGTGACACGGGCGACGTGCTCGCCCGTTTCAACGTGCGCTGCGAGGAAGTCGACGCGTCGCTTCGCCTGCTGACCGACTTCGTGTCGCGCGAAGGACCGTTGACTATTGACGGTCCAAACGGGATCGTTACGCGCGCGGGACACGGGACGGGAATCGTTGAAGGCTGGCGTGGCGCGATCACGCACCGAGTCGAATTCGGATTGGAAGGAGCACTGCAACGGGTGAAGATCGTGGACCCCTCGTTCTTTGCCTGGCCGGCGCTTCCGGTGGCGCTGAGCGACACCATTGTGCCGGACTTCCCGCTCGTCAACAAGAGTTTCAATCTCTCGTATGCGGGAAATGATCTCTAACCGCGCGGGCCCCGTCTCCGTCGGAGTTTGCGTCGAGCCTCACCCACCAACAGAATTCGAAGGGGTCGCCTTCGATCATTCGCAAGCACGTACGTCAGCAAGTTCACTGCTGCAGTTCGCAGGTACTGCAGTTCAGAGAACGTACCCGACACTCGAAGGACGCTCGCTGGATCCCCCGCAAGATTGACTACCTTCGATTAGCGTTGGCCTCGGAGAGCCGGGAAGCCTGGTCGGCAAAGTGTCTGTTCTAGGAGGAAACCGTCTTGGCTCTCGCGTTCACCGCATTCGTGGTCGGTGCCCTGGTTAGCCTCGCCACAAGTTGGGTGCTCGTAACCCGCCTTGAACGGGTCGGGGAGCGATTTGGGCTTTCAGAAGCACTTCTCGGGGTCGTGGCCGCACTAGCCGCCGACGCACCGGAGATCACGTCCTCGATCTCGGCGATCTCTCAGCACCAGCGTGCCATAGGAGCAGGCGTGGTCATTGGATCGAACGCGTTCAATTTGGCTGCGCTCTTGGGTCTCGGCGCCGTTGTCTCCGGCTTTATTGCGCTTCACCGGAGAGTGGTCGTTCTCGGTGGTTTCGTTGCGATGTGGGTCGCCGCTTGGTGCATCGTCGCTTCGGCCGGACT
>DAIOEY010000017.1:18758-20248 GCA_036745995.1 Acidimicrobiales bacterium
TGGCGACGAAGGGACGAGGCGCCGCCGCTCTGAGTACAGCCCTGACAAGCAACAATCTCAATGTCGTTGCGGGCCTGTTGATCCCCGGTGCGCTCATAGGGTTGGCTTCACCGTCGTTCACCGGAAACCTTACCGCGGCGACTTACCTCGTTCTCACCGCACTGGTGCTCGTCTTAGCCTTTGCACACCGTGGCCTGAGTAGGCGCTCCGGCTGGGTAATTATTTCCGGATACGTGGTTTTCGTCGTATGGCTCGTGGCAGTCTCGTGGCGATTAGCGTGAGTTCGAGCAGAAGACTACCTTTCGGGGCAGTCGAAGAATCTGTCGGACTGCCAGGAATGCCGTTGGTGAAGGAGGAGTCCTATGGAGGTGATTCGTAACTATCGGCTCCCTTTGAGCTTCCTCGCGGCGGTGCTCGTTCCGCCTGGACTCGGTGGCCTGTTTGTTCCATTTCGGGGCTCGTTCACCAACGCGGCCTCCGCATTACTGTTCATCATCGTCGTCGTTGCGGTTGCCGTAGTTGGAAATCGGTTCACCGGCTTCGTTGCGAGTATTGGAGCGGCGCTGTGGTTCGATTTCTTCCTCACCCGACCCTACGAGAAGTTCGCGATCAATCAGCGAAGCGACATCCAAACCACGGTGTGCATCGTGGTTGTGGGTTTCATCGTTACGGAGTTGGCGGCTAGAAATCGCCACAACTACAGGGCGGCCACTGAAGGATCCGACTACGTGACGATGATTCACAGCTTCGCAGAATTGGCGTCAGCATCCGGCCCTACGTCTGAGATGATCAGCCGTGCCGCTTCTTCGATCAGCGAACTCCTGGATCTGCGGGCCTGTCGTTTCGAAAAGTTCAGTTCGGAGCCGCCTCTGGCTCGAATTGGCCCGAGCGGTGAAATAACGCACGTCGGGCTCTTGTGGCCGGTTCGACAGATCGGCATTCCGGGACCCGAAGCCGAGATCCTTGCCAAGTGGCGGGGCGAGGTGATGGGGCGCTTTGTCCTCACCCCTACGCCTGGTGTGCCGGTGTCCGTCGAACGTCGGATCGTGGCCCGTTCGCTTGCCGACCTCGTGGGAGCAGCGCTGTACGACCGGAAGAGCGCGGCGTAGTTTTTCCTCACTCTCTAACTCCCCTGCGGCCACCGACGTAGCCGCAAGTCAGAGACTCTTAATGACGGTCCTCGCCTGCCAAGAGATTGCAACCCATGTTCGGTCCTACCTGTTGCGGCGCAACCCAGAGTGGTAGCGAGCAATCGGTGCGACGTTTCTCCACTAGCAGTCATCCAAAGTAGCCAGCAAGCAACTCACTTCTTCGTGACGCGGCTGAAGCGCTCGGGGAGTTGACTTCGACCACTGTTAAGGAATTATGACGGGTTTTCAATGATTTCTAAGAACCCATTCGTAACTGACCCGCGAAAATTGATACGTAACGGAAATCCCCATAGGAGGGAATAATGAGTATCGAAAGTGCATTCAACATGTCGAACCGCG
>DAIOEY010000018.1:0-1621 GCA_036745995.1 Acidimicrobiales bacterium
GCGACCGTCGGTCTGCATCCCCATGAGGCGTCGAGCGACCTCGCCCCGATCGAGGTCCTGGCCCGCACCGGACACGCCCGACTCGTGGGCATCGGCGAGTGCGGACTCGACTACTACTACGAGCACTCGCCCCGGGGCGCGCAGCGCCAGGCCTTCGCGCGCCAGATCTCCCTCGCCCACGAATTGGACCTCGCACTGGTGATCCACGCGCGCGACGCCTTCGACGACCTTCGGGCGATCCTCGCCAGTGAGGGAGTCCCGCCGCGTACCGTGATCCACTGCTTCACCGGCACGCCCGTCGACGCCGAGAACTGTCTCGCCCTGGGTTGTGACATCTCGGTGTCGGGCGTCGTGACCTTCAAGAATGCTGAGCCGTTGCGCGAGGCCGTGCGCCTCGTTCCCCTCGATCGTCTGCACGTGGAGACCGACAGCCCCTTTCTCGCTCCGGTACCGCACCGGGGCAAGGTCAACGAACCGGGCTTCGTGAGCGTCGTCGGTGAGTTCGTCGCCCGATTGCGTGAAGAAGACGTGGCGACGGTGCGCGCCGCCACGGCCACGAATTCGGGCCGCCTCTTCGCGCTTCCTGCCCGATAAAGTAACCCTGACAAGGGGTTTCAATAATTGTTTGGGGCCGAGTTGCCTTTGCCTGCGCCCTTGCCTAGCGTTGTCACGCGGGAAGTTCGAGTACGCCCCGTTGTCCTGGTGGAGGGTGGAGGTCTGAGGACATCATTGCGACGAGTACTTCGTGGCTCGTTGACGTCGTTGACCGTCGTAAGCCTTTTGGCGACGACCGTCGTGTTGCTAGAGCCCCTCGACGCGGGGGCCTCGCTGGCGCACGCCCCGCGTCACGTACCCAACGTGCTCGGACTCACCAAGGCTGACGTCTACGCCGCGATGCGCAGGGCCGATCTGTACTTCCAGACCCGAGGGCCCGGCAGCGCCAACGGAACCTGGGCCTCGATCGTGGCCGAGAGCCCCCGGCCCGGCACCCTCGTGGCGTGGCACGCCACCGTCACGTTCACCACGTCACGCGAGCCCGGCCACGCCCTTCGCCGCCTTCCCCGGTTGGTCGGACTGACGAGGACGCAGGTCTACGCCGCCATGCGCCGGGTCAGCCTGTTCTTTCGAACCATCGGACCCGGCAGCGCCAACGGCACGTGGCGCTACGCGCTGCGCCAGACGCCCGCCGCGGGGACCCTGGTCCGCTGGCACTCGACGGCGGTCGTGACCACCAGCCTCGTGAAGCCCCGCGCGCCCAAGAAGAAGGCGGCGCCGGTACGGCACCACAAGCCCACCACCACGACGACCAGGCCGCGTCCGACGACGACGACCACCCGACCGGTGCCGACCACGACGTCCACCTCGACGAGCACCACGACGACCTATCCCGGTGAGCCGACGACCTCCACGTCGTCGACCACCACGACGATCCCCACCACCACGACCACGAGGCCGACGACCACCACCACGCAGAAGAAGGCGCTTTTGCGCTACCGCATCGGCCTCGCGACCTGGTACCCGTACTTCCCCGGACGGTGCGCCTCGTCGTACCTGCCCCACGGCACCCGCATCACCGTGCGCGACCTGCAGAACGGTCACGTCGTGCACTGCGAGGTCACCG
>DAIOEY010000018.1:1721-18846 GCA_036745995.1 Acidimicrobiales bacterium
CGCATCACCGTGCGCGACCTGCAGAACGGTCACGTCGTGCACTGCGAGGTCACCGACCGCCAGGGATCGCGCGACGGACGTGTCGTCGACCTCTCCGAGACCGACTTCAGTCATCTCACTGCACCGTGGCGCGGCGTCGTTCGTGTCAAAGTCTCCTGGTGACCCACACACGCACCGAGTTGACGGCGCTCTTGGCGCAACACGGCCTCAAGCCGTCGCGCGCGCTCGGCCAGAACTTCGTGGTCGATCCCAACACCGTGCGGCGCATCGCCCGTCTCGCCGAGGTCGGTCCGGGTGACCTCGTACTCGAGATTGGCGCGGGGCTCGGTTCGTTGACGCTGGCGCTCGCCGAGACCGGCGCCGAGATCGAGGCGATGGAGGTCGATCGGTACCTGCTCGCGCCGCTGCGCTCGGTGGTCGAACCCCACGGTGTCACCGTGCACCACGACGACGCACTGCACGCCGACTACCACCGGATTCTTCGTGGGCGCACGGCGACGGTGGTGGCGAACCTCCCGTACAACGTGGCGACGCCCCTCGTCTTGCACTTGCTCGAGACCCAGCCACTCATCACCCGCATGCTCGTGATGGTCCAGAAGGAGGTCGGTGAGCGTTTCGCGGCCCACGCCGGCGACGAAGCGTACGGCGCGGCGTCGCTGCGCCTGCAGTACTTCGCCGACGCGCAGGTGGTCGGCAAGGTGGGACCATCGGTCTTCGTGCCGCGCCCGAACGTCGATTCAGCTCTCGTGTCGATCGTGCGTCGTGAGCACGTGCGCGTCGATCCGACCTTGGTGAGCGAGGCCGACCTGTTTTCGATCATCCGCACCTCGTTCGGGCAACGTCGAAAGATGCTGCGTCGCTCGCTCGCGGGTTGGGTGACCGAGGGGGTCTTCGAGCGCGCCGGCATCGACCCGACCCGCCGTCCCGAGGAGCTCACCCTCGAGGAGTTCGCCCGGTTGGCGGCCGCTCGATGATCGCCCTGCGCGCTCGCGCCAAACTGACCTGGTACCTCGAGATCACCGGGCGTCGCGACGACGGCTACCACGAACTACGCAGCGAGATGACGACGATCGACCGCGAGGACCTTCTGGTGCTCGACGAGACGGCCGACTACGTGCGCGTCTTCAACCCCTTTTCGGGCTTCGTGCCCGAGGACGACACGAACCTGGTCGTTCGGGCCCTGCAACTGGTTGGGCGAACGGCCGGCGTGACGATCGAGAAGTCAATACCGGTCGGCGGCGGACTGGGCGGCGGCAGCGCGGACGCCGCGGCGATCCTGCGCTGGGCCGGGGGAGTGGGCAGTGAACGCGCGCTCACCCTCGGCGGTGACGTGCCCTTCTGCCAACTGGGTGGTCGCGCCCTCGTCGAGGGAGTTGGCGAGCAGCTGACGGCGCTGCCCTTCGAAGAGCGCAACGTGACCCTGATCGTTCCGAGTTTCGGGGTCGACACGGCGGCGTGCTATCGCGCCTACGACGAGCTGTGGGCTGACGGGTGGCGCCCCGAGGGGTCCAACCACCTCGAAGTGCCGGCCGGCGTCGTCGAGCCGCGCCTGAAGGCGACGCTCGAATGGCTACGCGGAGAGTTCGGCCCCGACGTGCAGTTGGCGGGATCGGGCTCGACGCTCTTCGTCGAGGGAATCCTTTCGGACAAACTTCGCCACTGGGACGCCGAGGGTCCCGAGGGCACTCTCCAGTTTGACCAGACCGTCACCACGCCCGAATAGGCGTCGTCGAAAGCTATTTACCGGCGGCGCGACGCTGGAAGCGGGTTCGCTTCAGCATCTTCTTGTGCTTCTTCTTGCGCATGCGCTTACGGCGCTTCTTAATTAGTGATCCCATGGCTCGTACGACTCTACTAGGTCTGGTCCGGGGTTCACAAAGCCGTCCTCGGGCGTCGCGCCGCTTCGGGCACGGCGAGAGGTGCGGTGCCTAGGAGGGGTCGGGGACGCGGTCGATGCGCAGGGCTTGGCGCGGGCATCCGCGAACGGCGTAGCGGGCCGATTCGAGCGCCGCGAGGTTCGACAGTGGTACCGGGACGGTCGTGATGATCGGGTAGCCCCATTCGTCCATGTGCACGAGATCGGGCGCCAACTCGCCGCAGTGTCCGAAGCCGTCACAGAGGATCGGATTGATGCTCAAGACAAATCCTCCCGATCGGCGTCTTATTCCCATACGAGTTCCTCTTCGCGCTCGAGCGACGGGACCGAGGCGTAGTGCTGGGCCGAGCGGCTCGCGGCGCAGTGCGCGCCGCGCAGGTGGCTTTCGAGGTCGCTCGCGAAGACCTCGAGGGCCGTGCGCACGAGGCGAACGACGCCGTCGGGGTGACGACAGGCACCACGTCCCTCGATCACGCCGCAGCGCTCGACGAGTCGCTGGTAGGCCGCCTGGTTGTCACGCGAGTTCTGCGTCAGGTGCCAGAGGTCTTCGGTGATGGCCGGCAACCCGAAGGCGCAGGGCCCGCACTGACGCGCGCTCTCGTTGGCCATCCACTTGGCGATGCGCTGGGTCTCGACGATGCCACAGGCGTTGCGGGGCAGCACCAGGATGATGCCGGCGCCGATGGTCGCGCCGAGCGGCTGGAGCGTGGCGTTGGCGTAGGGCGCGTCGACGCGCGCACCGTCGAACCACGTGCCGCCGTAGCCGCCGAGCAGGACGGCCTGGGGGTCGGTGACCGCGCCTGCGGCCTGGAGGATGGAACGAAGCGGCGTGCCGAGCGCGACCTCGACGACCGTTGGACGCTCGACCGCGCCAGAGACCGACACGAGGGTACTGCCGGGATTTGCCTCGGTACCGAGCGAGCGGAACCAGTCGGCGCCGTAGCGACCGATCAGTCCGACGTGCGCGCAGGTCTCGGCGTTGTCAACCAGCACCGGCCCATGGCCGATGCGCAGGATGTGCGGGCGCAGGGGACGGTACTGGGGGAGCGACTCGTTGTCGTCGAGCCAGTGGACCAGCGCCGACTCCTCGCCCGCCACGTAGCGCCACGGGGGCGTGTGCAGTTCGAGCTTGGGTCCGCGAAGGCTACGCCGCTCTCGTTCGTGGATTGCGCGCTTGAGGTGGTTGACCGCGGCGGG
The DNA here is from genome assembly GCA_036745995.1 of Acidimicrobiales bacterium. Taxonomy (GTDB): domain Bacteria; phylum Actinomycetota; class Acidimicrobiia; order Acidimicrobiales; family RAAP-2; genus RAAP-2. The sequence continues at coordinate 4,795 of DAIOEY010000018.1, forward strand.
GTTGTCGCGCGACACGCACACCGCGATGTTCTTCGCGCCGATGATCGAGGCGAGGAACTCCGCCCCGTCGAGCACCAGGTGTGGATTCGCGCTCAAGAGGGTGCGGTCCTTGTGCGACGCCGGCTCGCCCTCCATGGCGTTGACGACCATGAACTTGTTGTGGCTTCGTTGATCACGTATCAGTTTCGCCTTGCGCGCGGTGGGAAACGCCGCGCCGCCGCGGCCGGTGAGCCCCGACGCGTCGAGTTCTTCGAGCAGACCGCCCGAGCGCGTCGACGTGGCGAACGCCTCCTCGTGCTGGGCGAGCGTGAGCGGTCGGCCTGACGCTTCGTGCAGGACCCGGGGCAGTGCGTTGGGCGCGATCATCGTGCGCGGCGCTTCTTGACGGGGCTCTGGGGGCTACGTGGAAACGGCGCTGACGTCGGACGTGATGGCGGTGTCGAGGGTGCGGCCGTCGTGCCGAGGCGCCGGGAGGTAGGACGAAGCGACGGCGGGGCGCCACCTTGGGGAGCGAGCGGCGAAAGTGCCGTGCGCCCCGCCGCGCGCGTCGGTCGCCCGAGGTAGCGCCACAGGGCCGAGGCGAAGACCACGCTCGAACAGACGACGATGAGGATGAGGCCCCAACCTTTGCGGCTGTCGGTGCCGCTGAGAAACGCGTGCACGATGGAGGTGGCGAATCCAAGCCAGCTGAACCAGTGGATGAAGCGCCACGTGGTGTTGGCGATGCGCACCTTCAGAAGGCTCGAAATCCACACCGCCAGGATCAGGTCGAGCGCCACCGCCCCGAGTCCCACCGCGACGCGTTTGTACTCCGAGGTCATCGGCACGAAGATCGAGATGACGCCCGTGGGGACGTAGCTGTCGGCGACCGTGGTGACGACGTGGATCGCGAGGAAGACAACGGCGATGATCGAGACGGATCGGTGCAGTTCGTTGATCTCGAAGCGACCGATGATCGTGCCGCCGATGCGATTGGCGACGAACGTTCCGAGTGCGACGACGATCGTGAACAGCACCATCGTGACCATCCCGGTCGCTCTCGTCGAGTACCACAGGTAGGGCGAGGTCAGGGCGATCATGAGGGGGTCTCTTCTTCTCGGGGCCATCCACCTACGAACTCAACGGTGCCGTCGTGTCGGACGAGCCGGCCGGACCATCCGGCTTGAGAGATGTAATAACCCGCGTCTTCTCCCCACAGTAGGGCCGCGGTGGCGAAGGCGTTGGCGATGACGCAGCTACTGGCCGAGATCGTCGCGACGGCGTAGGTGCTTTGCGCGAAGGAGCCGGTTCGCGGGTCGATGATGTGATTGACGACCTGTCCTCCGACTCGCCAGGTCCGTGTGGTGGACGACGACGTGGCGATGCCACCGCTGGCGATGCTGACGCGCGGCTCGCGTCCGGTGATCGTGAGTGACTCGGCGACGCCGATGACCCAGGGACCCTGCGGTCCGCGGCCACGCACCGCGACGTCGCCGCCCAACTCGACGACGACGCCACCCAAGGTCGCGACGTCGTTCGCGACCTCGTCGACGACGAGGGCCTTGGCGCTCGCGCCGAGGTCGAGTTGACAGTGCGGCGCGAGGGTCACGGTGTGGTTCTCGCGGTCAAGCGTGATGGCGCCTCGACCGAGTGCCGGCACGGGACTCGTCGCCACGACGTGCTCGAGGGTGGCGAGCTCGTCGTAGTCGCGGTCGTAGCCGAGCGCCAGCAGGGCGGGCAGGACCGTCGGATCGCACAGCCCGTTCGTGGCGTCGCTGGCGCGCAGTGCGGCGTCGAGTGCGAGTTCGAACGTCACGCTGAGCGAAACGGGACCGTCGTGATGGCGGTTGAGCCGGGAGATCTCGGAGTCGGGGTCGAATCGATTACACGCCGCGTCGACGGCGTTGATCCAGTGCCACAGGCGTTGCTCGGCGAAGTCGAGGTGTTCGTCGTTCTCAGTTGTCAGCGAGCCGCTCAGGCCCCAGGTGTGGAAGTTCATCGGACTCAGGCGCAGTGGGTCGTCGTCTTACCCGACGGCGTGGTGGTGGTTGTGCAGACCGTCGTCGGCGTCACCGGTACCGTCGTGGGCGCGACGTACGCGGTGGTCGTCGGCGCCGCGGTTGTGGGTGTCGTCGCCGGCACCGTCGTGGGCGTCGTGGCGCCGGGAGCGCCATCGGTCGTCGTCTTGACCGGCACCGTCGTGGGCGTCGTGGCGCCCGTCGAGGTTTTCGCCGGGATCGTGGTCGCGGGCGCGTGGTGCGTCGACGTTCCTCCGGTCGCCCCCGACGCGGTCCGGCCGGCGGATGCCGTCTTCGTGCCCGGAGTGGTCGTGGGGGTCGAGGCGAGGGTGGTGGTCGGGCTCGTAGATGAGCTCACGGGAGCGGTCGTCGTGGCCTTGGCGGCGTCGGCGACGTTGGCGACGTAGCCCACGAGAAAGCCCGAGGCGACGCCCGAACCCAGGAAGATGGCCTGGGTTAGATGACGAATGCGGGTGAACTGGCGTCGCCGCGCTCTGGAGGTGTCGGATGGGGGTCGCATAAGAGGGTCCTTCAGAAGAAAAGCCTGACATCGCTCCTTAGGATGAGATTTGGAAGAGTCTGTGAATCTCCATAGATTTATTGATTTTACGTGTCGTCAATTGACGGTTTTCTCAACTTTTGGACAACAGGAATTCGTGAACGATCCGTCAATCAACCCATGGTATGGACGCCTTGGACGGCGTGGAGCAATCGATACAGAACTGTAACCTGGCGCGTCAATAGCACGTGACCGTGCCCGAGGGCGAGGTCGTGCAGACGGTGGTCGTGGTGACGGGCGCGGTCACCGGCACCGTGGTGGTGCCGGCCGCTCCGTTGTTGCTCGTGGCGGAGTGCCCCGTCGTGCTCGTCGCCGGCGCGACGGTGGTGGGAACGGTGGCCGTGCTCGTCGTGACGGGCTTCGCGTTGGCGGCGCTGAAGCCGACGAGGACGCCCGAGGCGATACCGGCGCCCACGAAGATCGTCTGGGTGAGTCGGCGAACGCGCGCGAAGCGTCGGTCGCGTTGCTGGGGGGTTCTGGTGGGGGGGCTCATGGTGATTTCCTTTCCCCCAAAGTCTCCCATCGCCGCCTAAGCGTCAGTCAGTCGCCACCTAAGAAAATCAACAAAATCGGGCTGACGTGAACGCGGCTCGGTCCTACGCGTCGCCCGGCAAGACGATCGTGAAGCGCGCGCCGCCGAGGACGGGGTCGCGGTCGACCGAAACCGTGCCTTGCAATTCGGCGACCACTTGGGCGACGATCGAGAGTCCGAGGCCCGAGCCCGGCAGTGACCGCGCCGACGCGGAACGCCAGAAACGGTCAAAGACGTGCTCGCGGTCACCCTCGGCGATGCCGGGTCCGCTGTCGGCGACCGTGACGGTCGTGTCCTTCACACTCACCATGATGCGCCCGCCGTTCGGCGTGAACTTCACGGCGTTGGTCAACAAATTACTGACGGCGCGAATGAGACGATCGCGTCGGCCGAGGACGATCGAGGGCTCGACGTCGGTGTCGATGGTGATGTCCTTGATGCGGGCGTAGGTCCGTGCGGTGTCGACGCACTCGTCGACGCACTCGTCGAGTCGCAGTGTCTCGACAGCGCCTTCACTTCGCTCGCCCCGGGCGAGTTCACCGAGGTCGGTGACGAGGGCCGCTAGCTCGTCGACCTGAGTCACCATGTCGTCGGTCAGTTGGTGGAGGTCCTCGGGGCTGAGTTCGTTCGCTCGTGAGAGCACCTGGGCGTTGGTTCGCAGCGACGTCAGGGGCGTGCGCAGTTCGTGACTCGCGTCGACCACCAGTTGGCGCTGCAGCGTCTGACTGCTCTCGACCGAACTGAGCAGGCGATTAAAGACCCGACGGAGTCGACCGAGTTCATCCGCGCCGCCCTCGGCGATGCGGTACGTCATGTCATTCGTCTCGGCCACGCCTTCGATTTCGTCGGTCACTTCTTCGAGGGGGTGCAGAGCGGCGCGCGCGATGAAGATGCCCAGTCCGAGCGCCAGCAAGAGTCCGGCGGCAGCGACCAACAAGAGTGTCTGGACCAGCTTTCGAAGTTCCGAGACTTGGCCCGTGATGTTGATGATGAACAGTTCCGCCGACGTGGTCGTGACGACGCACAGTCTCGATGGACTCGTCGAACACCCTACGACCGAGTTGGCCGGGAGCGGCACGATCAATTCGCGATAGGACTCGCCAAGGAACTCGACCGAGCGAAGGAGCTGGCCCGACGTTCCCTTCGCGATGTTCTTGATCGTCTGGTCGATCGGCACCTTGGACGTCGGTGTGGTCTGGCCGTTCGCGAGCACGAGTTCGAAGAAGGAACCGAGTTGTGCGTCGTCACCGCCGCTGGCGCGCGGACTCGAATGCGAGGCCTGGATGAGGAGCGACTCGTCGACCGATCGGAGCAAAGCGCTGCGCGTCGCGATGAAGGACGCGACGCAGGCGAGGACGACGGCGAGTGCGGCGACGCCCACGGTCGCGGCGATGACGCGCGATCGAAAGGTCACGAGGCGCGAAGCGCGTATCCGACGCCACGAACTGTTTGAATCAGTCGTGATTCGCCGCCCTCTTCGAGCTTGCGTCGCAGGTAGCCAATGTAGACCGCGAGCGAATTGGTTCCCGAGTCAAAGTTGTAACCCCACACGAGATCGAGAATCTGGTCACGCGTCAGCACTTGGCGCGGGTGGTGCAGGAAGAGTTCGAGCAGATCGAATTCGATCTTGGTCAGCTCGATCGCACGCTCGCCCCGACGAACCTCCCTCGTCGGGGGATTGAGGCTCAAGTCTTCGAATCGCAGGATCGAGTCGTCGCCCTCGGCAATGCTGTGGCGGCGAAGCAGCGCGCGCAGGCGTGCGAGGAGTTCGGCGAGGTCGAAGGGCTTCACCAGGTAGTCGTCGGCGCCCACGTCCAGTCCCTCGACGCGGTCGTTCACGGCGTCGCGCGCGGTGAGCATGAGAATTGGTGTTGAATCACCCGCGCGTCGAATCCGTCGACAGATCTCGAGTCCGTCGATGTCGGGCAGTTGCAGGTCCAGGACAATGGCGTCGGGTGCGCGCAACTGGATTGCCTTGAGGGCACTCGTGCCGTCTTCGAACAGTTCGACGTCGTAGTTCTCCATGCGCAGCGCTCGCCCGAGCGCGGTTCGAATCGCACCGTCATCGTCAACAATGGCAATGTAGGAGTTGGGTGATGGCGTTGTGGTCACGGCGTGGCTTTCCTCGGACGGTGGGTCAGGCTCTATTGTTGCTGTTTGGTATTAAACATCTTCGGACATTCTCTAAGAATCCCCGAAGATTGTCACGGTACCGCAGTGGCGGGTAGTTCAATCGGCAGAACGACGGACTTTGAATCCGTAGGTTGGAGGTTCGAGCCCTCCCCCGCCAGCCACCGGTCCTAGACAGCGAATCGTCGGATCAGCGCGGCGAGTTCGAGCGGGGCATCGCCCTGGATCGAGTGGCCGGCGCCTGGCACGTGGATCACGGTCGCGCCGGGCAGGCGTCGTAGGAACTCGGCCTCGTCAGCGTCGTCAACGACCGATCCCGGAGCCATGCCCCGCAGCAGCGTCACCGGCATCTTGAGCTCGCCGAGTTTGGCCCAGAGGTCCCCTACGTCCGGAGCGGTGAGATCGGACTTGGGATGACGCTGATGACGCCAGACCCAGGTGCCGTCGCTTCGCTGGACGGCGTTGTGCAAGATGCCCCGTCGCAGCGACGAGACCGAACGCGTGGGATTGTGCGAGATCGTGCGCTCGAGCAGTTCATCAAAGTCGTCAAAGGAGGACGGACCGTTCACGAAATCGGTGATGTGGCGAGCCTTGTCGGCGTTGACGCCGGGGGTGATGTCGATGAGGGTGAGCGAACGCACGAGATCGGGACGGTCGTGCGCGATGAGGATCGAGGTGAGTCCGCCCATCGACATGCCCACGAGCGGTCGAGGACCGCTCAGCAGTTGGACGAGAGCCCACTCGACGTCGTGGGCGTGACCGACGATGGCCGACCCTGCGAAAGGGGAGGCGTCGGAGTGTCCGTGACCGGGCAGGTCCAGCGCGATGAGTGGTTGCTCCAACGCGAGGGCCACGGTGTCAAAGGTGTGAGCGTTCTGGGCCCCGCCGTGGAGCAGGACGTACTCGGGATCCTCGTCGCCCCACGCCAGACCGCTGATTTGGCGAAGTCCGTCGACCGCGACGAAGAACCGACGAACCGTCGGCACTCGAACATCGAGATTCCACTCGCTCAGGTTCTCGTGAAACAGCGCGAACTCGTCGTAAGAAGTTTCCTCCACATCTCGAATGGTAGAAGATGCCTGATAGAGATGGGGGAGTGAATAGGCCCACCTGCGTCGTCGTGCTCGCCGCTGGCGAAGGAACGCGGATGCGTTCGCAGCGACCCAAGCCCCTGCACCACCTGTGCGGGCGGCCGATGGTGCTCTACGTCCTCGACGCCGCCACCCAGGACGCGGTGCGCGCGATGGTCGTGGTCGTCGGTCACGGCGCGACGTGGGTGGAGAAGTCGCTCACCGAACGCGCTCGCGCTGACGTGCACCTGTCGTTCGTCGAGCAGTCCGAACAGTTGGGCACCGGTCACGCGGTATCGGTGGCGCTGCCGACGATCAGTGACGAGATCGGCGGGACCGACGGCGACGTGCTGATCATGCCGGGCGACACGCCCCTGCTGCGCGCGGCGACCATCGGCGCCCTCCTCGAACATCACCACGAGAGCCAGGCCGCCCTCACCATCCTGACGGCCGAGGTCGGCGATCCGTCGGGCTACGGTCGGATCGTTCGCGCCAAGGACGGTTCGGTCGCCCGGATCGTCGAAGAACGCGACGCGACGGCCGTCGAACGCGCCATCAGCGAGATCAACACGTCGATCATGGTGGTGCGTGAGAATCTGCTCGGGCCGGCCCTTCGCCGGGTGGGACGCCAAAACGCCCAGAACGAGTACTACCTGACCGACCTGGTGGGAGTGCTGCACGAAGCCGGTCACGTCACCAGCGCGATGAGGTTGCGCGACCCCCTCGAGGCGGCTGGCGTCAACGACCGTTCCCAGCTCGCGCAAGCCGAGGCCGTGCTGCGAACGAGGATCAACGAGAAATGGATGCAGCGCGGTGTCACGATGTGGGACCCCGCGCACACCTACGTCGACGCCGACGTCGAACTCGCGCCCGAGGTCTCGCTCCTTCCCGGGACGGTGTTGAAGGGTCACTGCGTGATCGAACAGGGCGCCCAGATCGGGCCGAACGCCATCTTGACCGACGTCCACGTGGGGGCGAACGCACGCGTCGACACCGTCGAGGCGGTCCACGTGCGCGTCGGCGCGGAAGCGCACGTGTGTTCCTTCGTCATCTTGGCGCCCGGCGTCGACGTCGCTGACGTCGAGACGGTGGCCCCCTTCACGTACCGGACTCGCTGAGCCCTCAGCCCACCTTGTACGCTGGCGCCGTGGAGTCCCTCGCAAAGCGCCGTCTGGTTCTGGTCACGGGCACCTGCCACCCCGCGCTGGCCAAGGATATTGCCAACAAGCTCGGCGTTCATCTGACCGAGGCGAACGTTCGCGAATTCGCCAACGGCGAGATCCATTGCCGCTTCGATGAATCGATCCGCGGCGCGCACGTCTTCATCATCCAGACCCACTCGTCGCCGGTCAACAGCGCCGTGATGGAGCAGCTGATCATGATCGACGCCGCCAAGCGCGCGTCGGCCAAGAGCATCACCGCCGTCATCCCGAACTACGGCTACGCCCGACAGGATCGAAAGTCCGCGGGGCGCGAGCCGATCACGGCGAAACTGATCGCCGACATGCTCCAGACCGCCGGCGCCAGCCGGGTGTTGTCGGTGGATTTCCACTCGGGACAGATCCAGGGTTTCTTCAACATCCCGGTCGACCACCTCGTGGCGGCGCCGGTACTGGAGGACTACTTAAAGGCCAACGCCAACCCGCACGAACTCGTCGTGGTCGCGCCCGACGCGGGACGGGTGAAGGTGGCTGAGCGCTACGCCCAGCACCTGGGCTGCGACCTGGCACTGGTGCACAAGACCCGACCTCGCGGCACGACCAACATCGCCGAGGCCCGTCACATCGTCGGTGACGTCAATGGACGTCACTGCGTGCTGATCGACGACATGATCGACACCGCGGGCACGATCGTGGCGGCCTGTGACCTCTTGAAATCCCACGGCGCCGAGGAGATCTGGGTGATGGCCACCCACGCCGTCTTCTCTCCTCCGGCGGTGGACCGCCTCTTCAACGCGCCCGTCAGTCGGGTCATCGTCACCGACACCCTTCCGCTCCCTCCCGAGCGTCGCTTCGAGAAGCTCGAGATCCTCTCGGTCGCCACCATCGTCGCGAACGCGATTTCCGCGATATTCGAGGACTCGTCGGTCTCGGACATCTTCGGTGGTGAGAACCTTCTCTAGCCCGAAAGTGCTGGTGCGCCCGGCGGGCTAGACTTTCTCTCCTGTGTGCGGCCCTCATGGGGCGCCGGCCATTCGTCAGAGGAGTCTTCATGTCCAAAATCACGTTGGAGGGGTCAACGAACCGCGACCACGGCTCGAGCAACGCGCGTCGGCTGCGCCAGTCCGGCTCGATTCCGGCCGTGGTCTACGGTCACGGCGTCGAGTCGCTGTCGATCTCGGTCGACGCCAAGTCCTTTCGCGCTGCCGTCTCGGGCGAACAGGGCCTCAACTCGGTGATCAGCCTTGGCGCTGACGGCAAGGAGTACCTGGTCATGGCGCGCGAGATCCAGCGCCACCCGGTGCGTGGAACCGTCGCGCACATCGATTTCCAGGTCATCGACCCCAACCAGCCCGTCATCGCCGAGGTGCCGTTGCACGTCGTGGGCGACGCGGTCGAGGTTCGTCACGCGGACTGGGAAGTCGACCAGCAGATGTTCAGCCTCGAAGTGCGCACCCGCCCCGACCAGATCCCGACACACATCGACGTGGAGATCTCGGAACTCAAGGTCGGCGACGCGATCCACGTCAGCGACCTCGTGTTGCCCAAGGGTGTCGTGGCGATGGTCGACGCCGGCGTTTCCGTGGTGACCACCCGCCCCAGTCGTGTTGCCAAGACGGCGGACACGGCCGAAGCTGCGGTCTAGTTCGCCGTGGCGCTTCGGCGCTCACGTGAGGAGGGCCGGCGCGGCGTCGCGAGCGATCTACTGATCGTCGGACTCGCCAATCCCGGCCGCGAGTACGAGGGATCGCGCCACAACGTCGGCGGCGACGCCGTGCGGCTCGTGGCCCTGCGGCGTGGTCTTCGCTTTGACCTCGAACGTCGTCAGCGGGCCCTTACGGCCACGGTGTCGACGCCGCGAGGTCCGGTCACGCTCGCGGTCCCGACCACGTTCATGAACGAGTCAGGAGCGGCGCTGTCGCCGCTGCTGCGTCGGACGTCGCTCGAGGATCTCAGTCATTTGGTGATCGTTCACGACGAGCTCGATCTAGATCCGGGGCGTCTGCAGTTCAAGCGGGGCGGGGGACTGGCCGGCAACAACGGACTGCGCTCGATCGCACAGGCGCTCGGGACCAATGAGTTCTCGCGACTGCGCATCGGTATCGGCAAACCTCCCTCGAAGGAACAGGGTGCCGACTACGTCCTGGCCCGACCGACCGGCGCTCGCAAGGTCGCACTGAGCGAACAGATTGAGCGCGCGGCCGACGCGATCGAGATGTTGTTGGACTACGAATTCGACGACGCCCAGCGCCGAGTGAACGGCACCCGTGGCTGAAGCACGAGGACTGTCCCGGGTCCTCGAGTTGGTTGGACCCTCCATACGGGCGGCGAACGCCGCGGGGACACTGACGCCGAACGGCTACACCACGCCACTGGCCGTTGCTTCGTACGCGCTCGAAAGTCCCTTCCTCGTCGCGGTCACCGCGACGTCGACCGAGGCCGAACAGCTGCGTGACGCCGTCGCGGCCCTGATGGGTCCCGACGCCGAGGTCGTGCTGTGGCCCGGTTGGGACACCCATCCACTCGAACGCGTGAGTCCCGACAACGCGGTGATGGCGGCCCGGTCGCTGCTGCGCTGGCGCCTCAGTCGTGACGACCGGCCGCGCGTCGTCGTCGCCTCGGCGCGCTCTATCTCCCAGGTGTTGGCGCCCGAGCGGCTGCGTGCGCCGCTCCAGGTCCGACGGGGTGACCAGCTGGACCGCGACGAGTTCATCGGCGAGCTGGTCGCGACCGGCTACCGCCGCGAGAGCCTCGTCGAGCACCGCGCCGAGTTCGCGGTGCGCGGCGGGATCGTCGACGTCTGGCCCGCCCAGGGTGACCAACCGGTGCGCCTCGACTTCTTCGGCGACGACGTCGAGCGACTGACGTCGTTCGACATTGCCAACCAACGCTCGCTCCTCGACTTGGACGACGTGGTCATCGCTCCCGCGCGCGAATGGATTCCCGACACTGCGGCGAGGGACTGGGCCGACGAACTGGTCGATCGAGCTCCCTGGGGCCGATCGAGTTTCGATCGTCTCGCCGCCGGTCACGTCTTCGATGGGATGGAGGGCTGGATGCCGCTCTTCATTACTCGACCGCGAACGCTGCTCGACGAGCTGAGCGACGTCACGCTGGTCGTCGTCGAACCCGAACGCGTCCGGCGACGTCTCGACGAACTACTCGACGAAGAGAGAGAACTGACCAACGCGGTCGCGGCCACCTGGCAGGCGACCACGGAGATACCGCTGCTGCACTCGTCGTGGAACGACGTGTTGAACGGCCGCGTCACGGTGTCGCTCGAAGCCGCGCCGGGTGCACTCAGCAGCACGAGTTTCGCCATCACGTCGCCGCCGGTCGTACAGGGTGATCCGTCGCGGATCGCGGCGCACGTGCGGTCGTGGTCCACGAAGCGCCGGGCCGTCGTACTGACGAGCAACGCGGCGGCGGTCGAACGCATGGCCGAGCAGTTGCGCGGCGAAGGGCTCGACGTCACGACCGATCCGGACAAGGTCCTCGACGTGCGCTTCAGCGTGCTCGAGAGTTCGCTGCCGGCGGGTTTCAGTCTGGACGACCCCGAGGTCGTGGTCTGGAGCGAGAGCGACCTGACGGGACGACGCACGGTGCACCGAGTGGCGCGTACGCGCACGCGCAACGTCGACGGGTTCTTCGACGACTTGGCGGTCGGCAGTTACGTCGTGCACCGCCAGCACGGTGTCGCCAAGTTCTCGGGCACGACGACACGCTCGATCAACGGCGTCACGCGCGATTACCTGATCCTCGAGTTCAAGGACGGCCGCAGTTACTGGCCGACCGAGCAGATCGACGCGTTGACGCCCTACTCGGGCGGCGACGCGCCCGCGCTCTCGCGCATGGGCGGTGTCGAGTGGCAGAAGACCCGGGCCAAGGCCCGTGCGGCGGCGTACCTGGTCGCCCAGGAGCTCGTCGACCTCTACCGCGTACGATCCGTCGCGGTCGGTCACCCGTTCGCTCCCGACACCACCTGGCAGCGAGAGATGGAAGAACTCTTCCCCTACACCCTCACCGCCGATCAGGCCCAGGCGATCGAGGACGTGAAGGCCGACATGGAACTGCCCCGTCCCATGGACCGCTTGATCTGTGCCGACGTCGGCTTCGGCAAGACCGAGATCGCCGTTCGCGCGATCTTCAAGGCCGTCCAGGATAACAAGCAGGCGGCCATCTTGGTGCCGACGACACTCCTCGCGAGCCAACACTTCGCGACGTTCACGGACCGTTTCGCCGGGTTCCCCGTGCGCGTCGCGCTGCTCAGTCGCTTCGTCGATGACGCCGAGGCACTCGTGACACTGCACGGCCTGCGAGATGGAACGGTGGACGTGGTGGTGGGAACGCATCGTTTGCTGTCCGACAACATCTCGTTCAAGGATCTCGGACTGTTGGTCGTGGACGAGGAACAGCGCTTCGGCGTCACCCACAAAGAGGCGATCAAGACGCGTTCGGTGGGTGTGGACGTCCTGACCCTGAGCGCGAGTCCGATTCCGCGAACGCTCGAGATGGCCTTCGCGGGTATCCGCGACCTCTCGATGGTGACGACGCCACCGGCCGACCGGCGTCCGATACTCACCCACGTCGGCGAGTACAACGAAGCCGCCGTCGTCGAGGCGGTGCGGCGAGAATTGTTGCGTGAGGGCCAGGTCTTCTACGTGCACAACCGTGTCGCCGACATCGACGAGACCGCTCGACGATTGGGCCAATTGGTGCCCGACGCGCGCATCGCCATCGCGCACGGCCAGATGGACGAGGGCACGCTCGAACGCGTCATGGTCGATTTCTGGCAGCGTCGTTTCGACGTGCTGGTCTGCACGACGATCGTAGAATCCGGGATCGACCTGCCGTCGGTCAACACGCTGATCGTGGACCGCGCGGAGCGACTCGGACTGGGCCAACTCCACCAGTTGCGTGGTCGCGTCGGGCGCAGCGGGCAACGCGCCTACGCCTATCTCTTCCACCCCGCCGATCAGGTGCTGTCCGAGACCGCCTTCGAGCGCCTGCGCACGATTGGCGACAACACCGCGCTCGGCAGCGGCTTCAAGATCGCGATGCGCGACCTCGAGATCCGTGGTGCGGGCAATCTGCTGGGTCACGACCAGTCCGGACCGGTCGCGGCGGTCGGCTACGACCTCTACGTGCAACTCGTCGCCGAAGCGGTCGCTGACGCGAAGGGTTACGTCGCGCCCGACGTCGTGACCATCAACCTGGACGTGCCGGGCGAGGCGCACCTGCCCAAGCGCTACGTCGAAGCCGACGACGCCCGTCTCGAGGCGTACCGCCGTCTCGCGGGCGTGTCGACCCGCGAGGACTTGAGCGACCTGCGCGACGAGTGGCAGGACCGTTATGGGCCGCTGCCCTCGGCGGCGACCGGACTGCTGGAACTGGCCGAACTGCGCCTCGCGTGCCTCGACGCTGGTGTCAGTTCCGTGGCCGTCCTGCCGGTGAAGGTGGGCGTGCGCTCCAAGCCGGTCGTACGGATGGCGCCGCTCGAACTCTCGTTCAGCCAGCAACTTCGCCTGCGTCGCAAACACGGATCTCGCGCGTACGACGAGACGACGAAAGAGCTGCGTCTCGAGGTCGCCCCCGAGGCCGCGTCACCGGCCGCGTTGCTCGCGTTGCTGGGCGAGACCCTCGCGGGCGCGCCAGACGACTAGTCCGCACTCAGTAGCATGAGTTGGTGCGCCGTCTCGTCGTCCTGCTCGTCCTCTCATTCGTCGGGGCCGCCGCTTTCGGTCTCAGCAACGCTTCTTCGGGTGTCAACGTGAATGGCGCGAACCTTCCGGCGTCGACCCTGCGATCCGAATTTGCCGCCATCGCGGCCACACCGACTATTCAGTGTTACTTCAGCTACCTCGAACAGGTCGGACTGGCGGCCGGTGCGGGCGGCGGGTCATTGGCGGCGGCCGGTGCCGCGGCGTGGTCGAACCTGCGCGTCGAAGGAATCACCATCGATCAGTTCGTTCGCGCGAAGTTTCATTACACCCCCGACGCCGCCGCGCTCACGTCGGCGACATCGTCACTCGAGGGTGACTTGACGCAGGCGGCGGCGTCGCACTGTACCGGCACGTCGGCCGCGGCGCTCGCGGCCATGCCGAGTGAGATGCGCACCGCCGAAATCACCGCCCAGGCGTCGTCGCTCTATCTGTTGAGTCGACTCAACTCGACGATTCCCTTGACCCTCGCCTCGATGCGGACGTACTTCAACGCGCACCGATCGTCCTACGACACGATCTGCGTGAGTGTCGCGCTGGTCCCGGCTGCGCTGGTCCCGACCTTCACCGCTGCTCAGACCAAGGGCCTGTCGGTCGCAGCGTTAGCGAAGCAGTTCTCGGTCGATCCCTCCGGTCGAAAGGGAGGCGCCTACGGTTGCTACGCGCCGACGTCGACCAGTTTTGCGTCGGTTCGTTCCGACGTGGCCACGACGGCGCTCAACACGTTCCCGACGACACCGCTGTCGGTCTCCCAGAACGGTACGACCTACGCGCTCTACGTGGCGCCGACCAAGCGCAGCGCGACGTCCTTCAACATCGCCTCGAGCGCGGTGTTGACGGACATGCGCAATCTGAACGCGAGTTCGGCCAACACGATAAAGCAG
>DAIOEY010000018.1:18946-20070 GCA_036745995.1 Acidimicrobiales bacterium
CTGGCCGCGTCGTCACCCAACGGCGAGGTCGTCTACGCCGTGCCCGGTTCTCCCGTCGTGGCGGAGCGTACGGTCGAGCTGTTGCGCGACCGGTCCGACGTTGATGTCGTCTGCGAGCCCGCGGTCTCGGTCATCGACGTCGTGTGCGCGGCACTTGGGCGCGACCCGATGAGCGAGCAACTCCGGATCGTCGACGCCCTCTCTTCAAGCGAGTCGTTTCGAGGACCCGGACCACTACTGGTACTGCAGACCTACGCTCCCGAAGTCCTCGCGACCGTCGCGGATCGTTTGGCGCCTTCGACCGAGGTAATCGTGCTGCACCACGTGGGACTCGCCGACGAGGTCATCACGGTCGTGGCGGCGAGCGAACTCGCGACGTTCGACCACGCCGATCACCTCACGTCACTGTGGATCGACGGACTGCGAACGGCCGGTGAGGCGACCGACGACCTCGTGGACTTCATGCGACGGCTGCGCCGGGAGTGCCCGTGGGACCAGGAGCAGACGCACGCGTCGCTGACACGCCACCTGCTCGAAGAGGCGTACGAGACCCTCGACGCCTTGGAGACCTTCGTGCGCCTCGAGGAGGGTGATCAGCTCAGTGACGACGCCATCGATCACGTGGAGGAAGAGCTTGGCGACCTGCTCTTCCAGATCATCTTCCACGCCGAACTCGGTGACGAGGAAGGTCTGTTCAACTTCGCCACGATCGCTGACGCCGTGCGTGACAAGTTGACCGGACGTCACCCGCACGTCTTTGGCGACGTGCAGGTGAGCGGTGCGAATGAAGTGGCGTCTCGTTGGGAGGTTCTCAAGCGCGACGAGAAGGGACGCGACAGCGTCACCGACGGGATCGCGTGGCAGTTGCCGGCCCTCAGTCTTTACACCAAGCTCCTGCGCAAGGCCGCGCTCGTCGACCTGACGCGCGACGACGCCGAGAGTGCGAGAGCGCACGCGATCACCTCGCTGCGCGCGCTCGACTTCGCGAGTGACGCGGCTCCCGACGGATCGTCGTCATCGGACGTCGACGCGGCGTGGGGTGACGCGCTCAGCGCATTGCTCGACGCCGCGCGCTGGTCGGGCGTGGACCTCGAGGGTGTTCTTCGCGATCGGGCCCGTGTGCT
>DAIOEY010000019.1:0-19916 GCA_036745995.1 Acidimicrobiales bacterium
CCCAAGGCCGACATCCGCACCGGCAACGCGTTGCCCATGCGCTACATCCCGACCGGTTCGACCGTGCACAACGTGGAGCTTCGTCCCGGCGGTGGCGGCAAGATGGCCCGCAGCGCCGGCATGAGCGTCCAGCTCGTGGCCAAGGATGGTGGCTTCGCCACGCTACGTCTCCCCTCGACCGAGATGCGCCGCGTGCCGATCGACTGTCGCGCCACGCTGGGCGTCGTCGGCAACTCCGAGCACGAGCTCATCAAGATCGGCAAGGCCGGTCGCAACCGCTGGAAGGGCATTCGCCCCCAGACCCGTGGTGTGGCGATGAACCCGGTCGACCACCCACTCGGTGGCGGAGAAGGCAAGACATCCGGTGGTCGTCACCCGGTGTCGCCGTGGGGTCAGCCCGAAGGTCGTACGCGTCTGCCAAAGACATCAGACGCGCTCATTATTCGTCGTCGCCGTGGACGCGGCTCGCGGAGGTAGGTAGAAAATGTCACGAAGCCTGAAGAAGGGTCCCTTCATCGATGCCCACCTTTTGAAGAAGGTGGACGCGATGAACGCGGCCAACGAGAAGAAGGTCATCAAGACCTGGAGCCGTCGTTCGACGGTGATCCCCGACATGGTCGGTCACACCTTCGCCGTGCACGACGGACGTCGCCACGTCCCGGTGTTCGTCAGCGAGTCCATGGTCGGACACAAGCTCGGCGAGTTCGCGCCGACGCGCACGTTCAAGTTCCACGCCGGACAAGAAAAGACGGGTAAGCGCTAATGACCGGCCCCAAGACCAACGAGCGTGAGGGCACGCGCGCGACGCTGCGCGGCTACCACATGTCGGCGAGCAAGGCCCGTGTCGTGTTGAACCTGATTCGCAACGAGGACGTCACGACGGCCCGTGAGATCCTGGCCGGCACGACCCGTGAGGCCGCCGACGTCATCGGCAAGGTACTGGCTTCGGCCGTCGCCAACGCCGTGAACAACGACCGACTCGCCGCCGACGAGCTCTTCGTCTCGGCCGCCTACGCCGACGAGGGCGTCACGATGAAGCGTTTCACGCCCCGGGCGCGAGGACGCGCGGGAAAGATTCGAAAGCGTTCTTGTCACATCACGGTGATCGTGTCGCGTCTGGACGACGACCGCCTCGAGGTGCTGCGCTCCGCGCGCAACGCGCAGGCCGCCGTCTCGCGCACGCGACGCGTCGCCTCCTCGCGCCGTCGCGCCGACCAGCAGGCGAGTCTCAACAAGCGTGAGAACGCTGCCGAGGAAGCCGAGAACGAGCTGATCGAGACCGACGTCGTCGAGACCGAGGCCGTTGAGACCGAAACGGTCGAGACCGAAGACCACAACGACGTCGCGCCGAGCGATGTCGACGAGACGATCGTTGAGCTGGACTCAACGGACCAAACGGTGTCCGAGGACACCACTGAGGAGACGGACAAGTAATGGGCCAGAAGGTAAATCCCTACGGTTTCCGCCTCGGTATCACGACGGACTGGAAGTCGCGCTGGTTCAAGGAGCGCGGCTACAAGGACCTCGTCATCGAGGACTGGAAGATTCGCGACTACCTGACGCGTCAACTCGAGAGTGCGGCCGTGAGCCGCATCGAGATCGAGCGCAACTCGGACCGCATCCGCGTCGACATCCACACCGCCCGTCCGGGCATCGTGATTGGTCGCCGCGGCGCCGAGGCTGAGCGTTTGAAGAAGGACCTCGAGAAGATCACCGGACAGAAGAACAAGATCTCGCTCAACATCCAGGAGATCAAGCAGCCCGAGCTCGACGCGGCGCTCATCGCCCAGGGGATCTGTGACCAGTTGCTTCGCCGCGTGGCCTTCCGTCGTGCGATGAAGCGCGGCATCCAGACCGTGCAGAAGGCCGGTGCCATGGGCGTGAAGATCCAGGCGTCAGGTCGACTCGGCGGCGCGGAAATGTCGCGACGCGAGTCGTACCGCGAGGGTCGAGTGCCGCTGCACACGCTGCGCGCCGACATTGACTACGGCTTCCGTGAGGCGCGTACCTCGACGGGTCGTATCGGCGTCAAGGTGTGGATCTACAAGGGCGACATCCTTCCCTATCAATTGACCAATGACGAGAAGATCGTTCGTGAGGCCGCGATGGCCGCCGGTGACGCCGTCCCGGTCGCCGCATCGGGCACGGCGCCCAAGGGTGTCGTTCGTGCCGGCGGTGGACGTCGTCGCGTTGAGACCGAGCCGCTCGCAACTGACGCCGTGGACGCCGCCGATGACGCCGTCGTGGACGCTGCGCCCGATGTCGATGTCGATGTCGATGTCGATGTCGATGTCGTCGACGTGAATCCGGCCGACTTGCTGGCCGCGACCGACGAGGTCGAGCGTCAGTTGAGCGTGGAAGAGGAGATCGAACGCCGTACCGCGCAAGATCACACCGACACGCCGCACTTCCGAAAGGACGCCGAGTAATCATGTTGATGCCCCGCAAGACCGCGCACCGCAAGCAGCACCGAGGCCGCATGGCCGGCATGACCAAGGGTGGCAGCGAGTTGTCCTTCGGCGACTTCGGCATCCAAGCCCTCGAACGGGGTTGGATCACCGCACGTCAGATCGAGGCCGCTCGTATCGCGATGACCCGCCACGTCAAGCGTGGTGGCAAGGTCTGGATCCGGGTGTTCCCGGACAAGCCGGTGACCCAGAAGCCGGCCGAGACGCGCATGGGTTCGGGCAAGGGCAATCCCGAGTTCTGGGTCGCCGTCGTCAAGCCCGGCCGCATCCTCTTCGAACTGGGTGGCGTCGACGAGACGTTGGCTCGCGCCGCTATGGAGCGCGCGATCCAAAAGTTGCCGATCAAGGCGAAGTTCGTCATCCGACCCGGAACCCACGGCACCCCGGAGGTGAGCATCTAATGGCGAAGACGAAAGAACGAGTCGCTGAGCTCCGTCTCCTCGGTGACAATGAACTGGTTGAGCGCTTGGCCGAGACACGCCGTGAGCTGTTCAACCTGCGATTCCAGCTGGCGACCGGCCAGCTTGACAACTCGGCACGACTGAGTGAAGTGCGCAAGGACATCGCGCGCCTCTCGACGTTCCTGCGCGAGCGCGAGATCGCGGCCCACGAGGCCGCCCAGGAGAGTGAGCAGTCATGAGTGACATCACGAATTTCGAAACGAACGATCAGACGATCGACGAAGCGACCGAGACCCCCGTCGAGGAGGCCGTCGTGACGCCCGCCGTCGTGACGCCCGCCGTCGTGGCGCCCGCCGTCGTGGCGCCCGCCGCCGAGCCCGACACGACCCGAGCGAACCCGCGCAAGGTCCGCGAGGGCATTGTGATCTCGGACAAGATGAACGCGACGTTGGTCGTCGCCGTCAATGAGCGGGTGAGTCACCCCCGTTACGGCAAGACCGTGCAGCGCACCAAGAAGCTCTACGTCCACGACGAGAAGAACGAAGCCAAGATCGGTGACAAAGTGCGCGTCCAGGAGACTCGTCCCCTGTCCAAGCTCAAGCGCTGGCGCCTCACCGAAGTCGTGGAGCGTGCGCGATGATCCAACAAGAATCCCGTCTCAAGGTGGCCGACAACAGCGGCGCGAAGGAAGTCCTCTGCATCCGCGTACTGGGCGGCTCTCGCCGTCGCTACGCGTCGATCGGTGACGTCTTCATCGCGACGGTGAAGGACGCCATCCCCGGTGCCGCGGTGAAGAAGGGCGACGTGGTGCGCTGCGTCGTTGTTCGCACCGCCAAAGAGCGCCGTCGTCCCGATGGTTCCTATATCAAGTTCGACGAGAACGCCGCGGTGCTGATCAACGACCAGTTGCAGCCGCGCGGTACCCGAATCTTCGGACCCGTTGGCCGTGAGCTTCGCGACAAGAAGTTCATGCGCATTATTTCCTTGGCCCCGGAGGTGTTGTAATGAAGATTCGTAAAGGTGACGACGTGCTCGTGATCGCCGGCAAGTTCCGCGGCGAGCGCGCCAACGTCGAAGAAGCGATGCCGGCGAGCAACATGGTGGTTCTCGACGGTCTCAACATCGTCAAGCGCCACACCAAGCAGTCCGGCTCGACCATGCAGGCCGGCATCATCGACAAGTTGATGCCGCTGCACGTCTCGAACGTGGCGCTGTGGTGCGCGGGACACAAGGGACCAGCGAAGATCGGTCTTCGAGTCGTTGACGGAGCCAAGGCTCGCGTCTGTCGCAAGTGCGGGGAGGCGCTGTGAGCACTGCCGTCCGTCCACGTCTGAAGATCCGTTACGACCAGGAGATCCGCCCTGCCCTCAAGGAGCAGCTCGGCCTTGACAACATCATGCAGGTGCCGCGCCTGACCAAGATCGTCCTGAACTCGGGCGTCGGTCGTGCCACCCAGCAGGCGTCACTGCTCGAGGGCGCCCAGCGCGACCTCGAGCTCATCACCGGCCAGAAGCCGGTCGTGACCCGGGCCAAGAAGTCCATCGCGAGTTTCAAGCTTCGTGAGGAGCAGCCCATTGGCGTGAAGGTCACGTTGCGAGGCGACCGCGCCTGGGAGTTCTTCGATCGTCTATTGAGCCTCGCGATCCCGCGAATTCGAGACTTTCGTGGTTTGTCGCCCAAGTCATTCGACGGTCACGGCAACTACACGTTTGGCATCAACGACCAGTTGATCTTCCCCGAGATCGACTACGACAAGATCGACGCACCACGTGGATTCGACATCACCATTGTCACCACGGCTGCGACCGACGAGCAAGGTCGCGCGTTCCTCAGTGCGTACGGCTTCCCCTTCAAGCAGGAGAATCGATAGTCATGGCGAAGAAAGCCCTTCGAATCAAGCAAAAGCAGACGCCGAAGTTCTCAACGCGTGCCTACACGCGCTGTGAGCGCTGCGGTCGCCCGCGTTCGGTGTACCGCAAGTTCGGCCTGTGCCGCATCTGCTTGCGTCAGATGGTCCACGCCGGCGAGATTCCCGGCGTGACCAAGGCGAGTTGGTAGGAGGACAGCTATGACAATGACTGACCCCATCGCCGACATGCTCACGCGGATCCGCAACGCGAATTCGGCCATGTTCGACAGCGTCAAAATGCCCAGCTCGAAGTTGAAGGAGAGTCTCGCGACGATCCTCCAGCGCGAGGGCTTCATCGGCAGCTTCACGATCACCAAGACCGACGGCAAGCCCGGCGCGACGCTCGAGATCAACCTGAAGTACTCAGAGGACCGCAAGAAGACCATCATCGGTATCAAGCGCGTCTCCAAGCCCGGTCTTCGTATCTACAAGAAGTCCGACCAGATGCCCAAGGTGCTCGGTGGCGTGGGCGTGGCCGTCGTGTCGACGAGCCACGGCCTCATGACCGACCGCGAAGCCCGTAAGGCCAAGTTGGGCGGCGAGGTGCTCTGTTATGTCTGGTAACCAGCCCACCGTTTCCCAGGAGGTTCGCTGATGTCGCGAATTGGCCGAAACCCGATCACGGTGCCCTCGTCGGTCACCGTCGACGTGGACGAGAGTGTCGTGACGGTGAAGGGTCCCAACGGGACCATGCACCGCACGCTGCCCGAAGGGATCACCGTCGTCCAAGAGGGCGACGTCCTGACCGTCGACCGACTGAACGACGAGACCATGTACCGCTCGCTGCACGGACTGACGCGCACCCTGGTCGCCAACATGGTGACCGGCGTGACCGACGGCTGGTCCAAGGAACTCGAGATCATCGGTGTCGGCTACCGCGCCGCCTCGGGCGGACCCGGCGTGCTCGACCTGGCGCTCGGTTTCTCGCACCCCGTGAAGTTCACCGCCCCCGAGGGGATCACCTTCGAGGTGCCCGCCCCCACGCGCGTGATCGTCAAGGGTGCCGACAAGGAAGTCGTCGGCCGCGTGGCCGCGTCGATCCGCAAGCTTCGTAAGCCCGAGCCCTACAAGGGCAAGGGAGTGCGCTACCTCGGTGAACGAGTGGCGCGCAAGGCTGGAAAGGCTGCAAAATAATGGCACGCACTACACGTGAGCTACGCCAGCGTCGCCACGCCCGGATCCGCCGTCGCCTCTCGGGCACGGCCGAACGTCCGCGCGTCGCCGTGAGCCGTACCAACAAGCACATCTCGGCCCAGATCATCGACGACGTCGCCGGTCGCACGTTGGCGTCCGCCTCATCGGTGGAGCCGACCCTCAAGGCCACGACCGGCGGCAACGTCGACGGGGCCAAGGCCGTGGCCGCGCTGCTCGCGCAACGCGCCCAGGCCGCCAACATCACCACCGTGGTCTTCGACCGCGGTGGATTCGACTACCACGGTCGCGTCGCCGCCTTTGCGGACGCGTTGCGGGCCGCCGGACTGGAGTTCTAATGAGTGACCTAGAGCAGTACGAAGAGCGGACCATCAAGGTCAACCGCGTGTCCAAGGTCGTGAAGGGTGGACGTCGTTTCTCGTTCACCGCCCTCATGGTCATTGGCGACGGCAAGGGCAGGGTCGGTCTCGGCTACGGCAAGGCGAAGGAAGCGGGCCTCGCGGTCCAAAAGGGTATCGAGGAGGCTCGCAAGAACCTCTTCGACGTGCCCCTCGCCGGCACGACGATCGTCTACCCGGTGCTCGGCAGTTCGGGCGCCGGTCGTGTGCTGATGAAGCCCGCCGCACCCGGTACCGGCGTCATTGCCGGTGGTGCCGCCCGCGCCATCCTCGAGATGGCCGGCGTGAAGGACATCATCGCCAAGTCGCTCGGTTCGTCCAACGGCATCAACGTGGCCCACGCGACGATCGAAGGGCTGAAGCAGCTGCGCCGTCCCGAGGAGATCGCCGCCTCGCGCGACCAGACCGCCGAACACGTCATCCCTTCGGGCACGCTGCGCGCGTACCGTGAGCGTCAGCGCGAAGGCGACTTGTTCAAGGTAACGGAGGCCTAGAGATGACCCAGCTCAAAGTCACCCAGATTCGTTCGGCCATCGCCACCAAGCCCAAGCACCGCGGTACGCTGCGCGCGCTCGGACTTCGCGGCATCGGCCAGTCCAACGTGTTGCCCGATCGCCCCGAGATTCACGGGATGATCGCTCGCGTGCCGCACCTGATCAAAGTAGAAGAGGTCAACTGATGAAGTTGCACGATCTGAAATCACCCGAGGGCTCCACGCATCGCAAGAGGATCGTCGGACGTGGTATCGCCGGTAAGGGCGGCAAGACCGCCGGCCGCGGTACCAAGGGCCAGAAGGCGCGCCGTACGATTCCCGCGGGCTTCGAGGGCGGCCAGTTGCCGCTCCTGCAGCGCATCCCCAAGTTGAAGGGATTCACCAACCCGTTCCGCGTCGAGTACACGCCCGTGAACCTGGACACGCTCGTCGTGCTGGGCGTGAGTGACGTCAACCTCGACGTGCTCGTCGAGAACGGCCTCGCGCGCAAGAAGGACCTCGTGAAGATCCTCGGTCGCGGGACCTTGACGACGAAGATGAACGTCTCGGCGCACGCGTTTTCCGCGTCGGCGAAGGCCGCCATTGAAGCCGCCGGCGGCACAACGACCGAACTCGACAAGCCGTTCGCCGTTCGTCCACCCGCGTCGGGCAACCAGCACCAGAACCGCTAGGGCCTGATCGTGCTTCGCCGACTGGGGAACATCTTTCGCGTACCGGACCTTCGCAACAAGGTCCTGTTCACGATCGCGATCATCTGTCTGTACCAACTCGGCGCGAACCTGCCGATCCCTGGCGTCAGCTGGTCACAGGTCACGTTGCTCCAGTCCAAGGCTGGCGCGAGCGGCGTGCTGGGGTTCTTGAACCTCTTCTCGGGCGGCGCACTGACGCGTCTCGCGGTCTTCGGCCTCGGCGTCATGCCCTACATCACGAGTTCCATCGTGATCCAGTTGCTCACGACCGTCATCCCCAAGCTCACGCAGTGGCGTGACCAGGGCGCCGTTGGTCAGAAGCGGATCACCCAGACCACGCGGTACCTGACGATCGGGCTGGCACTCCTGCAGTCGACCGGTCTGATCTACGCCTTCCACGGCCACGACCAGGCGCTGCTCGGCTTCAACATCGACCTCATCCCCAAGTTCACGATCTGGCTCGGACTCTTCATGGTGTTGATCATGACCGCCGGCACGGCCTTCGTGATGTGGCTCGCCGAGCTCATCACCCAGCGCGGCATCGGTCAAGGCATGAGTCTGTTGATCTTCGCGAACGTCGTCGCGGGTCTGCCGACGGGTGGGCGCGCGGTGTACAGCGAGGGTGGCCCGTTCAAGTTCTTCGTCATCCTGCTCATCTCGATTGCGCTGCTGGTGCTCATCGTCTTCATGGACAACGGCCAGCGGCGAATCCCGGTGACGTTTGCGCGACGGGTCGTCGGACGAAAGGAGATGGGCGGGAACTCGACGTACATCCCCTTGAAGGTGAACCAGTCGGGTGTTATCCCGATCATCTTCGCCTCCTCGGTGCTCTACATCCCGGTGCTGATGTCCAACATCGTTCCCTGGACCGGGTTCCAGAACTTCGTCAACTCCTCGTTGCACCCGACGAGTTTCTTCTACATCCTTTCGGACTTCGTGTTGATCCTCGCCTTCACGTTCTTCTACGTGTACATCGCCTTCGAGCCGCACCAGCAGGCCGAGCAGTTGCGCCAGCAGGGCGGCTTCGTGCCGGGCATCCGACCGGGTCTGCCGACCGAGAAGTACTTCGCCAAGTTGCTCAGCCGCATCACGGTGGTGGGCGCGGTGTTCCTCGCGTCGGTGGCGGTGATCCCGAGCATCCTGATGGCCCTGTGGAACATCAACCGTTTCCCGTACTACGGCACGACCTTGCTGATCGCGGTCGGCGTGGCACTCGAGACGATGCGACAGATTGACAGCCAGCTCATGATGCGCAACTACGAAGGCTTCCTGAAGCGATAGCCATGTCGGCACGTCTAAACCTCGTGATCCTTGGCAAACAAGGTGCGGGCAAGGGAACGCAGTGCGCTCGCCTCGCCGAGATCTACTCGATTCCCCACGTCTCGACGGGCGACATCCTGCGCGCGGCCGTGAAGTCGGACTCGCCGCTCGGCCGCGAAGTGTCGAGCGTCATGGACGCGGGCGCGCTGGTCTCGGACGACCTGGTAATCAAATTGGTCGAGGCCCGCTTCCTCGAGTCCGACGCCGCACGCGGCGCGTTGCTCGACGGCTTCCCGCGAACGCTCGCCCAGGCGGAGGCGCTCGCGCGCCTGCTCGGCGACGACGGCGTCAAGCTCTGCATCAATCTTGACGTGCCGATCGATCTCGTCACGAAGCGGCTCTCGTCGCGTCGCGTCTGC
Organism: Acidimicrobiales bacterium; assembly: GCA_036745995.1. Classification (GTDB taxonomy): domain Bacteria; phylum Actinomycetota; class Acidimicrobiia; order Acidimicrobiales; family RAAP-2; genus RAAP-2. Next base: position 9,190 of record DAIOEY010000019.1, read on the forward strand.
CAGGAGTGTGGCGCGATCTACAGCGAGACCGACGTCTCGGCCATCTCGGGAACGTGCGAGAAGTGTGGCGGCGACGTCATCCAACGCGCCGACGACAAGCCCGAGGCGATCCGCCAGCGCCTCGAGACCTACGAGCGCGACACGGCACCGTTGCTCGAGTTCTACGCGGCGCGCGCGCTGCTGGTGAGCGTCAACGGCGACCAGACACCCGACGAGGTGACGGGTGCCATCAAGGCCGTGGTGCGCGAACGGGGTCTTGCGTGAGACGTTCGACCGAAGAGTTGAACAAGATGCGCAAGGCCGGCCGGGTCGTCGCCGAGATGCACGAGGCGACGCGCGCGGCGATCCGCCCGGGCGTGACGACCCGACAGCTCAACGAGGTCGCCGCCGACGTGCTCGCCAGGCGCGGTGCGCGGTCCAATTTCTTGAACTACCACGGCTTCCCTGCGGTCATCTGCACGAGCCCCAACGACATGATTGTCCACGGCATTCCCGGTGACTACGTCCTCGAAGAGGGCGACATCATCTCGATCGACTGCGGCGCCATCATCGAGGGCTACCACGGCGACGCCGCCTACACCGCCGCGGTGGGGACGATCAGTGCCGAGGCGCGCCGACTCATCGAGGTGACCGAGCGCTCGATGTGGGCCGGTATCGATCAGCTGCGCGTCGGCAATCGTCTGCACGAGGTGGGGCGCGCGGTCCAAGAGGTCGCCGAGGCCGCGGGATACTCGGTCGTGCGCGAGTACGTGGGTCACGCGATCGGCACCGAGATGCACGAGAGTCCCCAGGTCCCCAACTACTGGCCCGGCACGCCCGGACCGACGTTGAAGGAGGGGATGGTCTTCGCCATCGAGCCCATGGTCAACGTCGGTTCGTACGAGACCTACGTCCTCGACGACGGGTGGGGTGTCATGACCCAGGACGGCGCGCTGTCCGCCCACTTCGAGCACACGATCGCGGTGACCGACAACGGACCCGAGGTCTTCACCGTCGCCTAATCGAAGGGGTGGGCGCGATCGTGCTGGCGCTGGGCGAAGAGCGCGGCCTCGGTGCGACGCTGGAATCCCAACTTGGCGAGCAGGTTCGAGACGTAGTTCTTCACGGTCTTCTCCGCGAGGAACATCTCGGCGGCGATCTCGCGGTTACTCAGGCCTTCGCTCAGCAACTCGAGGATCTTTCGCTCCTGGGCGCTCAGGCTCTCGAGGCGCATGTCCTCGCTGATCTGGCGGCGGAGTCGTTCACGTGCCCGGGCGATCTGGTCGTCGCTCAACAGCATCTCGCCCTGGGCGACACGGCGGATCGCGCTGATGAGGTCGTCGCCACGGACGTTCTTCAGCACGTAGCCCCTCGCCCCGGCGAGGACCGAGGCGTTCATCGCCTCGTTGTCGGCGAAGGACGTGAGCATGAGACAGGCCAGGTCGGGTCGGTGCTCTCGAAGGGTGCGGCACAGGTCGACGCCGCTGCCGTCGGGTAGGCGCACGTCGAGCACCGCGACGTCGATCAGGTCGAGGTCGATCTCCTCGGCCTGGGCCAGACTGCCCGCCTCGGCGACGACTTGAAGGTCCTCGTTCGACTCGAGGAGTTCGCGAAGCCCGCGCCGGACGATCTCGTGGTCGTCAACGAGGAGTAGTCGAATCACGTCAGTCCAATCGGTTCGCGGTCCATCGCACCAGTGTGCCACGCCCGGGGGCCGAATCGATCGTACAGTCACCGCCGAGATCGCGCGCGCGTGAGGTCAGGTTGCGAAGCCCACGACCGGGACCGACCGGCGCCACGAAGCCCACGCCGTCGTCGGTGACGCGCAGCACGATCAGGTTGGCGTCGACGTCGACGTCGACGCGCGCGGCGGTGGCGCCGGAGTGGCGCGCCAGGTTCGAGAGCGCCTCGCGAAGGGCCTGGATCGTGTGGTGGGCGCAGCGGCTGCCGATCTGGTGGTCGATGTCGGCGGCGAGGCGCAGGTCGACGTCGATGCCGAGGCGCGCCGCGACCTCGTCGGTCAGCACCTTGATCCGGGTCGAGAACGCTCCGCCCTGGAAGTCCTCTTGGTCGATCTCGAAGATGGTCGTGCGAATCTCGTGGATCGTCGTGTCGAGCTCGTCGAGGGAGCTGTTGATGCGCGTGCGCACCTCGTCGTCCATCGACGCCGACAACGTGATCTGCAGGGCGAGTCCCACGCCGAAGAGGCGTTGGATGACCGTGTCGTGCAGATCCCGCGCGAGCCGTTCGCGCTCCTCGCTGAGGGTCAGTTCCCGCAGTTGGTGGCGCAGGGTGGCCTGATCGATCACGAGTCCCGCGGCGCGACCGAAGGCTTCGACCAGCTGCTCGTCCTGCTCGTCGAACGGCTCGCCGTCGGTCGGGTCCGTGAGGTACAGGTTGCCAAAGACGTGGCCGTCGCCGGTCTTGACGGGTACGCCGAGGAAGCGACGCATCACGACGTGGTGGGCCGGGAAACCTTGGAAGCTGTCGTGCCCGGCGAGCTCGTCGACTCGTAGGGGTGTGGCGTTCTTGATGACCTCGCCGAGCACGCCGTGGCCGTGCGGCTCGTGTCCGACGAGCGCGCGTAGTTCGTCGCTGAAGCCGTACGTGACGAATCGCGACAACGTCCGCCCGTCTTTGGAGACGACGCCGAGGGCCCCGTAGGTGGCACCGACCAGTTCACTCGCGGTCTCGACGATCGTGGCCAGCAGGTCAGTTAGCTCGGCGTCGGTTTCGATGAGCAGGATCGCGTCAATGAGCGCGTGAAGCCGCTCAGGGTCCCTGATCTGATGAAACGTCATGGCCTCCAGCATCTCACACGCGCCCTGGGCGCGGTTCAGCGTCAGCCGACGCGCTCGCCGGCCACGACCGAAAGAGGCACCTCGACCAAGCGCGCGCCGCGCGAGACCGCCTGAACCAAGGGATCGGGGAGCGACGCCGTTTCGAACGACGGGCGCGCGATGCCCGACGCCATGACCGACCAGGTCGTACCGTCGGACTCCAGACCGTCAATCTGGACCGACAGGACCTCGCCGCGCTGGGCGGCCATGATCACCGGCTCCTCGGCGCTGGCGAGGAGCAGCCGGTGATCGTCGAGCAGAGTGACCCGTGCGGGCAGCGCCGCGGGAAGGCACCGTACGGAGATCACCACGCGCGCGATGTCCGTGGCTCCCAAGAGTTCGACGCAGGTGGCCCGCGACAGGGTCGTTCGCTGCACCCGTTGAGCCTCTCGCGTCATGGTTCCAGTGTGAACCCGGAATCGGTCCGCACACTAGGGTCGCCAGTCACAATTTGACCATTAGGCTCTACAGAGCCCTTCTCGGGCCGGGTCCCAAGGGCTGTCTTTTGCGTTCGCGGGAAAATTCGGTAGAATGGTCAGCCGACCTCTTGGCTCGCCCGAGGGGTCCATCCGTGGAGGAGATTTTGCTCCACCACGTCCCGTAGTGCCGTAACAAGGAGAAAGAACCTGAGTAAGCCAAAGGAAGACGCGTTCACCGTTGAGGGAACCGTCGTCGAGCCACTACCCAACGCCATGTTCCGCGTCGAGTTGGAGAACGGGTACACCGTCCTCGCTCACAGCTCGGGAAAGATGCGCATGCACCGCATCCGCATCTTGCCCGGCGACAAGGTCCAGGTTGAGATCACGCCCTACGACATGACCCGCGGTCGCATCACCTACCGCTACAAGTAACTCACGTTCCAAAAAGTCGAGAAAGAAAAGACATGAAGGTTCGCGCCAGCGTCAAGACCATGTGTGAGAAGTGCAAAGTCATTCGCAGGGCCGGTCACGTCCGCGTGATCTGTGAGAACCCGCGTCACAAGCAGCGCCAGGGCTAGGAGAGGAAGAACATGGCCCGTATTGCCGGAGTAGACATCCCACGCGAGAAGCGAACGGTGATCGCTCTTACGTACATTTTCGGAGTTGGTACTACGATCGCCGAGCAGATCTGCGCGGCGACCGATGTTGACGAGTCGATACGGGTGAAGGACCTCACCGAGGCCGACGTCAACAAGTTGCGCGCCTACATCGACCAGAACGTCACCGTCGAAGGTGACCTTCGTCGCGACGTCGCCCAGGACATCAAGCGCAAGATGGAGATCAACTGTCTGCAGGGGATCCGTCATCGCAAGGGACTTCCCGTTCGCGGACAGCGCACCCGCACCAACGCGCGTACGCGCAAAGGACCCAAGCGCACCGTCGCTGGCAAGAAGAAGGTAACGAAGTAATGGCAAAACCGACCACGGTTCGAAAAGGTCGTCGCAAGGAACGCAAGAACATCGCCTTCGGAGTTGCGCACATCAAGAGTTCGTTCAACAACACGATCGTGTCGATCACCGACCCCGAGGGCAACGTGCTCGCGTGGGCCTCGTCGGGCAACGTCGGTTTCAAGGGCTCGCGTAAGTCCACGCCGTTCGCCGCGCAACTCGCGGCCGAGAAGTGTGCGCGCGCGGCCATGGAGCACGGCGTGAAGAAGGTCGACGTACTGGTGCGTGGCCCGGGTTCTGGTCGCGAGACCGCGATTCGTTCACTCGCCGCGGCCGGCATTGAAGTCGTCGCCATCAAGGACGTCACTCCACTACCCCATAACGGCTGTCGCCCCAAGAAGCGTCGCCGAGGCTAAGGAAAGAAATGGCTCGTTATACCGGACCCGTGTGCCGACTCTGTCGCCGTGAGCGCACCAAGCTCTACCTGAAGGGCGAACGCTGCTTCACCCTGAAATGCCCCGTGTCAGAGAACTCGGACCGTCAGACCCGCGCCTTTCCGCCCGGCATGCACGGTCGTGACCGCCAGCGTCAGGGTTCGGAGTACCTGACCCAGCTGCGCGAGAAGCAGAAGGCGCGCCGCATCTACGGCATCTTGGAAAAGCAGTTCCGCAACCTCTACGAAGAGGCCAGCCGACGCCCCGGCATCACCGGCACCAACCTCTTGCAGTTCCTCGAACTGCGCCTCGACAACGTCGCGTACCGCGCCGGATGGGGCGCGTCGCGCTCCCAGGCCCGCCAGTTCGTGCGTCACGGCCACGTGACCATCAACGGCAAGCGCGTCACGATCCCCTCGTACCGCGTTCGCCCCGGCGAAGTGGTCGCGCTGAAGAACGTGACCCGCGAGAACTTCAACGTCAAGCGCAACCTCGACATCCTGGACCGCACGGTCCCGGGTTGGCTCGAGATCGGCGAGAACCGATTCGCCGTGACCGTGCGCGTCGTGCCCCAGCGCGAGCAGATCGACGAATCGATCAAAGAACAGCTCATCGTCGAGCTGTACTCCAAGTAATCGAACGAACGAAAGAATTTAAGGAGTCCCCATGTTGATCATCCAACGACCCACTATCGAAGCCCTCGGTGACGAACTCAACAATCGTCAGTCCTTTGGCATCGGACCACTCGACCCCGGCTTCGGGCACACGCTGGGCAACTCGCTGCGTCGCACGCTCCTGTCGTCGATCCCTGGCGCCGCGGCGACGCGCGTGAAGTTCGACGCGGTCCTGCACGAGTTCGGCGTGATCGAAGGAGTGAAGGAAGACGTCCAGGACATCTGCCTGAACCTGAAGGACCTGCTGCTCATCGTGCACAGTGACGAGCCCGTCACGTTGCGCATGGACAAGCGCAGCGAGGGTCCCGTCACGGCGTCGGACCTGTCGACGACCGCGGACGTGGAGATCCTGAACGGTGACCTGCACCTCGCGTACCTGACCAACGCCAAGAGCAACCTCAGCTTCGAGTTGACCGTCGAGCGCGGCAAGGGCTACGTCGGCGCCGAAGGCAACAAGGGTTCGTCGACCATCGGCGTCATCCCCCTCGACGCCATCTTCACCCCCGTGCGACGCGTGAGCTTCGAGATCGAGCCCGTGCGCGTTGAGCAGTCCAAGGACTTCGACCGCCTGGTCATCGAGATCGAGACTGACGGCTCCATCAGCCCCCGCGAGGCGCTGGCGTCGGCCGGCAAGACGCTCGGCTCGCTGGTCGAGCTGATCGGCAACTTCGACGAAGAGGCACCCGCCCTCGAGTTGGGTGACGTGGGCACCGCCCAGGCCGCAGCGAGCGAGCTCGACATCCGCATCGAAGAGTTGGGACTCACCGAGCGTTCGCGTAACTGCCTCAAGCGCGCCGGCATCAACACCATCGCCCAGCTCATCAACGCCACTGAGCGTGACCTCACCTCGATCACCAACTTTGGCGCTACGTCGCTGAAGGACGTCACCGACCGCCTCGACGAGCGTGGTCTGTCGCTTCGAGTAGAGGACTAAGCATGCTCGGTACTCCCACCAAGGGCAAGCGATTCGGTGGCGACAGCGCGCACCAAAAGGCGATGATGGGCAACCTCGTCGCCTCGATGATCGCGGCCGAGTCCATCGTGACGACCGAGGCCAAGGCCAAGGCGCTGCGTCCCATCGTCGAAAAAGTGGTGACCGCCGCGAAGAACTCGCCCGAAGGTTCCGTGCACGCGCAACGCCGCGTGGTGGCGTTCATCCGCGACAAGGACATGACGCACAAGCTCTTCACCGAGATCGCCCCTCGCTACGTAGAGCGTCCGGGCGGCTACACGCGAATCTTGAAACTCGGGCCGCGTCAGGGTGACAACGCCCCGATGGCGCGCATTGAGTTCGTCTGATCAACCAGTAGTCGCCACGCTTCGTTGGCGGCTCGACCTCGCCTACGACGGCAGCGGTTTCAGCGGTTTCGCCTTTCAGCCCCAGTTCGTCACGGTCGTCGGCCTCTTGCGCGAGACGCTGGCGCGGACGCTTCGACTGGCCGACCCACCCCACCTCGTCGGTGCGGGACGCACCGACGCCGGCGTACACGCCTTCGGCCAGGTGGTCCACGTTGATCTGCCCGCCCGACTCTTTCCGAACGATCGCGGGCCCGAGGCGTCGCGTCTCATGCGATCGCTCAACAAACAGCTCGCCGGGCGGATCAAGGTGCTCGACGCACGACCGGTCGACGCGGCGTTCCACGCCCGTTACTCGGCTACGTGGCGCGAGTACCGCTACCTGGTGCTCGAGGCGGAACCGCCAGCCCTCGACCTGACGAGCGCCTGGTCGTGGTCGGTCGCGGGGCCGCTCGACGTCGACGCCATGAACCGCGCGAGTGCCGACGCGCTGGGCACCCACGACTTTCGGGCGTTCTGTCGACGTCCGGCCAACGCCGGGGCGGACGATCCGCTGATTCGCGAGGTTCTCGACGCGCGCTGGGACCGTCTGGAAGACAGCTGGGCACTCAGTCCTGGGACGCCAACGGCGCTGCGTTTTTCGATTCGCGCCGTTTCGTTCTGTCACAACATGGTGCGATGCCTCACGTCGACCCTGGTCGACGTCGGACAGGGTGGGCTACCCGAAAGCACCGTCAGAGAGCGCCTGGAGAGCCGTACGAGGGAGTTTTTGCCCCCACCGGCCCCCGCGGGGGGATTGAGTCTTCTGGCCGTCGGATACGGGGAATTTGCTGGAGGGGCCTCCGGTTTTGTAAGGTAGAGAGTCCCTTAGGAGTCCTCTCATGGCGGACGTCCGAAAGATCGCTGAAGGAAGAACTGTGCGTACCTACACACCAAAGGTTAATGAGATCGTGCGCGAGTGGCACGTCATCGACGCCGAGGGCCTCGTGCTCGGGCGCGTCGCGACCGTGGCCGCCTCGCTGCTGCGCGGCAAGCACCGCACCTACTTCGCCCCCCACGTCGACACCGGCGACTACGTCGTGATCGTGAACGCCGACAAGGTCGTCGTCACGGCCAACAAGGCCAGCCAGAAGTTCGCCTACCACCACTCGGGCTACCCGGGCGGACTGCGCGCGACGTCGTGGCAGACGCTGCTCGACAACGACCCCGAGACGCTCGTCTTTGACGCCGTCAAGGGCATGGTGCCGAAGAACCGTTTGGGCCGTGCCATCATGGGCAAGCTCTTCGTCTACGCCGGCGCCGAGCACCCGCACGCCGCCCAGCAACCAGTGAAGTTCGACACCTCGGCCATCCGCCGCGGTTAAGAGGAGAAACGCCGTGTCCAGCCCACTCACCCAGTCCACCGGTCGTCGCAAGGAAGCGGTCGCGCGTGTGCGATTCCGTCCGGGCACCGGCACGATCACGATTAACTCGCGTTCGTTCGACAACTACTTCACGTCGGCCACGCACCGCCAGAGTGTCATGGAGCCGCTGCGCCTCATCGACGCCCAGCAGACCTACGACATCGACGCCACCATCGAAGGTGGCGGCGTTGCCGGTCAGGCCGGCGCCCTGCGTCTGGGTATCGCCCGTTCGCTGCTCGAGATCGACGAGAGCGTTCGCCCCGCGTTGAAGAAGGCCGGGCTCCTCACTCGTGACTCGCGCAAGAAGGAGACCAAGAAGTACGGTCTGAAAAAGGCGCGCAAGGCTCCCCAGTACTCGAAGCGATAACGGTTATGCCCGTGTGTTTCGGCACGGACGGCATTCGCGGTCGAGCGAACGAGGAAATCACCGTCGACTTGGCCTACCGGCTGGGCCGTGCGGTGGGGAGCGTCTTCTCCGCCCCGGTGTTCGTCGGTTACGACACCCGTGAAAGTTCGCCTTCCTTGGCGGCCGCGGTGCTCGCCGGACTCGCCGACGAAGGCGCCGACGCCGTCAACCTCGGCTACTTCACCACGCCCGGCGTCGCGGTCATCGCCCAACAGCGCGGCGGCGTGGGCGTCGTCGTCTCGGCGTCGCACAATCCCTTCTACGACAACGGGCTCAAGGTGCTCGGCCTCGGCGGCGGCAAGCTCGACCACGCTACCGAAGAGGCCGTGACGGCGGCACTCAACGCCGCGTCCGCGGCGCCACGTTCGACGTTCGACGAGCCGGCCCGCGACGTGACGGGCGAGCGCGACTACGTCGCGCACCTGCGCGAGTTGGTGCCGGGAGACTTCTCGTCACTGCACCTCGTGATCGACTGCGCGAACGGCGCCGCCAGCACCGTCGCCGAGAGACTCTTCGCCGGGACTGGTGCGCGACTCACGATGCTGCACGATCAGCCCGACGGGCGCAACATCAACGAGAACTGCGGTTCGACGAACGTCGCCAGTCTCATCAGCGCGATGCAGTACACCGGCGCCAACCTCGGCCTCGCCTTTGACGGCGACGCCGACCGACTGATCGCGGTCGACGAAGCGGGCAACGTTCGCGACGGTGACGACCTGATGGTGCTCTTCTCGTTGGACCTGGCGCTGCGCGACCTCCTCGGTGGCGGCTTGGTCGTGACGTCGATGAGCAATCTCGGTCTGCGTCAGGCCCTCATGAGTCACGGCATCGCGATCGTCGAGACCGAGGTCGGTGACCGCAACGTCCTTATGGCTCTCGAAGAGCAGTCTTGGCCCTTTGGCGGTGAGCAGTCGGGACACCTGATCTTTCGCGACATCGCGCCGACCGGCGACGGGTTGCTGACCGGACTGCTGCTCTGTGACCTGGTGGTGCGACGCGGACCGCTCTCGGACCAGGCGGTCGCCGCGTGGCAGCGCGTGCCCCAGGCGATCATCAACGTCGCGCGCGACTCGTACGACGACGTCGCCGTGCGCCAGATCTTCGACGAGTTGTCGGGCTTCTACCGCGTCGAAGCGGACGACGTGCGACTGGTCATTCGTCCTTCGGGGACCGAACCGGTGATTCGCGTGATGATCGAAGGATTGAACGGGGACTTCGTCAAGGAGTTCACCCAACGGCTGCAGAGTTTCTTTCACGCGTAACGTACGCCCAGAAGTCGTCGAAAGGACCGCGAGTAGGCTGGGGTGATGTGCGGCATCATCGGGGTCGTAGGATCCTCCGACACCTTGGCGACACTGCTGCAGGGCTTGCAACGCCTGGAGTACCGCGGCTACGACTCGGCGGGCGTGGCGTTGGTGCGTCCCGGTCAGACGTGGCGAGCACGAACCGCCGTCGGCACTGAGTCAGTGGCGGCACTGCGCGCCGAGTGCGCGTTCGCGCCGAGCGGTTTTCGTTCCGGCATCGGCCACACGCGCTGGGCTACGCACGGCGCGCCCGAAGCCGTCAACGCCCACCCGCTCCTCGACTGCTCGGGCAACATCGCGATCATCCACAACGGCATCATCGAGAATCACGCCGAGTTGCGCGAACAACTCGAGGCGAAGGGGCATGTCTTCACGTCGGTGACCGACTCTGAAGTGCTCGCGCACCTGATCGAAGATTCGCGGCTCCTGGGCCTCGAGCTCATTGAGGCGGTGCGGGCCAGCCTGATGGTGGTGCGCGGCGCGTTCGCGCTCGCCGCGATGGACGCGAACGAACCCGACGTGATCGTGGCGGCGCGGCGGATCTCGCCACTGGTCGTGGGCACCGCGCCGGGCGTGACGTATCTCGCGAGCGACGTGCCGGCGATCCTCGATCGCGCAACTGCCTTTTACGCGGTGGACGATGATGAGATCGTGCGACTGCGTCCGGAGGGCTTTCGGGCGATCGACCTCGAGGGGGCCCCGGTTCGGTTGCATCAGTTGTCAATCGATTGGGACCTCGAGACCGCCGAAAAGGGCGGCTACGACGATTTCATGACCAAGGAGATCAACGAACAGCCCGACGCGCTGCGCTCGACGTTGTTGGACCGGCGCCGAAAGGACGGCACGATCACCTTTGACGAGCTGCGTATCAGCGACGAGGAGCTACGTGACGTGAAACGCGTGGTGCTCGTCGCGGCGGGCACGTCACACAACGCCGCCCAGGTCGCCAAGTACGCCATCGAGCGCTGGGCGCGCATCAGCGTCGAAGTCGACATCTCGAGTGAGTACCGCTACCGAGATCCGAT
>DAIOEY010000020.1:0-19769 GCA_036745995.1 Acidimicrobiales bacterium
GGCTCGCGATACGCGCTGACCACTGGCCCGCTCGGCGTCGAGGAGTACGCGGCGGCGTAGCGATTGGTCGACGCGCTTCGACGTGGCGCCTCGTCCTCGTGGTCGTAGTCGTAGTCCTCGGCCCACTCGTCCCAGGACCCGCGCGTCTCGAGTGACCGGTACGTGTCGTCGTCGTGAACGACGGTCAAACGCGGTCGTCGCGCAGGCTCTGGTTCGTGACGCTCGTAGTGATCGGAATCGTCGAGGCGGTGGGCCGGAGCCACGGCGTACTCCTGGCGACTGAGGACCTCGTGTTCGGCGTGGAACGAATCGATGGACTTCTCGGTCCCGCCGTCACGGAATCGACGCACGACGACCGGGGTCAGGAGCGCCACCCAGAAGAGAGCGAGGACTACCAGCAGCATCCGACCCGCTCCTGAAGACATCCCTTATGCATTGAGCGCCAATTTACTGACGTTTCATCCCATTTTGGTGGATGTCACACTTCGTGCAGTCCGCACTCTTCCTTGTCGGCTCCAGCCCAGCGTCCCGATCGACGATCGCCGGGGACTTGGGGCTTCGCCGTGACCGGCGCACAGCCGATCGACCCGTACCCCAGCGCCCACAGCGGGTGCTCGGGCAGTCGGTGCGAAGTGAGGTAGTACGCCACGTCGTCGTCGGTCCACGTGGCCAAGGGATTGACCTTGACGAGCCCGAACTTCTCGTCCCAGGCGACGATCTTCATCGAGGCCCGGCTCGGTGCGTCGACCCGCTTGACGGCGGTGATCCACGCGGCGCGACCCTGCACCGCGCGGCGCAGCGGTTCGACCTTTCGCAGTTCACAGCACCGCTCGGTCCCGCACGGCCAGGCGTCGGCCTCGGGTCCGGGGGAAGTTCTCGTCAAGTGCAGCGACCATTCGGCTTCCAACCCTGCGGCGAACTCCAGGGTTTCGGGGAAGTGGCCCCCGGTGTCGAGGAAGATGATCTCCGTGTCGGGTCGCAGTTCGTGGACCATGTGGAGCAACGCCACGTCCTCGAAGGAGCAGGCCATGGCGAGATCGTCGCCGAAACGCTCGAAGATCCAGGTCAGGATCTCGAGTGGCGCAGCGTGCTCGAGACGTGAATTCACGGCGCCGAGTTCGCTCAGGAGGTCGGGAGAGGGTGTGGCCATAAAGCTTTTCGGTGAAAGTCTAACATTCCTAGTGGTTTAGTAGACTATTGGACGAGCCCTAGCCTATGACGACGACACCTCTACGCCTCCCACGAACCGCGGACCATCTGGATCTGCTCGAGTCGCACGCTATCTTCATCCTGCGCGAAGTCGTCGCCGAATGCGAACGTCCGGTCCTGCTCTTCTCGGGGGGCAAGGACTCGGCGGTGTTGCTGCACCTCGCGGCCAAGGCCTTCGCGCCGCAGCTCCTGCCCTTTCCGATCATGCACATCGACACGGGACAGAACTTCCCCGAAGTGCTCAAGTACCGCGACGCGGTCGCCAAGGACGTTGGCGCGCGCCTGATCATGGCCAAGGTGCAGGACTCCATTGACAAGGGCAAGGTCGCCGATCCGGGCCCGATGGGATCGCGTAACCGACTCCAGACCGTGACGTTGCTCGACGCCATTACTGACAATGGGTTTGACGCCGCGTTCGGCGGCGCGCGCCGAGACGAGGACAAGGCGCGCGCGAAGGAACGCATTCTCTCCTTCCGCGACGCGTTCGGCCAGTGGGATCCGCGTCAGCAACGACCCGAACTCTGGCAGTTGTACCAGGGCAAGGTCAACCCAGGCGAGCACCTTCGGGCCTTCCCCCTCTCGGACTGGACCGAACTCGATATCTGGCAGTACATCGAACGAGAGAACATGACGTTGCCCGAGATCTATTTCGCCCACGAGCGCGAGGTACTGCTGCGCGACAACATGTGGCTGGCGGTCGGACCGTTCGTCCAACCGCGAGAGGGCGAAATCGTGGAACGGCGCGTCGTACGTTTTCGCACCGTCGGTGACGCCAACTGCACGGGCGCGGTCGACTCGAGCGCCGACACGCTCGCCGCGATCATCGACGAGATCGCGATCGCCAACGTCTCCGAGCGCGGTGCAACCCGGGCTGACGACCGATTCTCCGAAACGGCCATGGAGGATCGAAAGCGCGAGGGCTACTTCTAGATGAAGCTCGCCCTCAAGGATCTCCTTCGTCTCGCGACGATCGGATCAGTCGACGACGGAAAGTCCACGCTGATCGGTCGACTGCTCGTCGACACGCGCCAACTCTTCGACGACCAGTTCGACGCCGTTGTCGCCGCGTCGGAAAAGCGTGGCGTGGGCGACCTCGACCTCAGTTTCGTCACCGACGGCCTGCGCGCCGAGCGCGAGCAGGGCATCACCATTGACGTCGCGTACCGCTACGCGTCGACGCCCACGCGCAAGTTCATCATCGCCGACTGTCCGGGCCACGTGCAGTACACGCGCAACATGGCCACGGGCGCCTCGACCGCCGATCTGGCCCTCGTCGTGCTCGACGTCGCGCACGGACTGAAGGAACAGACGCGTCGCCACCTCTGCATCGCTGCCCTACTGGGCGTCCACAACCTGATCGTCGCGGTCAACAAGTTGGACGAAGCGAACTGGTCCCAGTCCGCGTTCCAGGGGGTCGTCGACCAACTCGAGACGATCGCTCGCGAATTGGGCTTCGACTCGATGACCGCCATCCCGATTTCCGCGTTGCTCGGTGACAACGTCGTCGACCCGTCGACCAACACGCCCTGGTACGAAGGGCCGACCGTCATTGAAGCGCTCGAGCAGTCTGACGCCGGCACGTGGACCCGAACGGGACACGGCGCGCGCCTCCCCATCCAGTGGGTCCTGCGCCAACCCGGTGGCGGACGCACGTACGCCGGCATGGTGAACGGTGATTCGTTTCGTCCGGGTGACGTCGTGACGTTGCTGCCGGCCAACATCACGACGGCCATCACGGCGATTCACTCTGGTTTGAAGGGACGCGCCGAGGCCGGCGCCGGACTCTCAGTCGACGTGAAGCTCGCCGACGAGACCGACGCTGGCCGCGGCGACATGCTCGCGAGCGCTCCGCTGCCCACCGTCACCAACGAATTCATCGCGACGATCTGCTGGTTCGGTGACAAGGCGCTCGTGGCCGGTCAACGACTGCGGCTCAAGCACACCACGAAGGTCACGCCCGTTCGAATCAACGCCATCGAGGGGGTCGTCGATATCGCAACCCTGAAGGTGAATCCGAGCGAACAGCTCACCACGAACGAGATCGGACTCGCGACGCTGCGCACCGCCGACCCACTCGTCGTCGACGATTACGGTCAAAATCGGGTGACCGGCAGCTTCGTCTTGATTGACGAAGTGACGAACGCGACCGTGGCGGCCGGCATGATCGGTCGCGCGACGTTCCTTTAGAATTGCGCGATCATCGCCACCAGCGCGAGAGCCACGAGGGCCAGCAAGGTGTCCAGGGAGCGACCCAACTGACGTCCACGTTCGGGTGAAGCGACGCCGTCGTGATGGATCACCTCGCTCACGACGCGCTCCAGGGGCAGGGTGCGCGCCTCAAGGTGACCGGCAGCGGCCAGGTAGCAAAGGATGCCCACGCCGATCCAGGGACGCGTGAGCGAGACGCTGTTGTCGCCCGTGAGCGACATGACGAGTCCAGTGATCGGCAGCACGTGCAGTAACCGGGCGGCCCAATTGCGACGCAACGGGAAGCGCCGCTGTTGCGTCGCGCTGTCGGCGCCACTGACGATCTGTTGAGCCGACATTCGCATCGCGATCAACACCGTCAGTGCGGTGACGGCCGCGATCACGTGCACCAGGAAGGTCAGATCGTAGGCCACCGACGTCGCGATCATCACTCGGAGAGTAACGTCTCGGCCGCGCGGTAGGGATCGGTGGTGCCGGCGACGAGCGCGTCCACTTGCGCTTCGTACGCCGCGCCCTTGGCCAACGAACCCACGTGCGCGCGCACCATCGCCGCGAGGACCTTGTCGAGTTCAACGCGGGTGCGCGCGCGGCGGTCCACGTCGCGCGGTCCGGCGTCGAGGAAGCGGCGGTGCGCCACGATGGCGTCCCAGAGCGCCTCGGTGCCGCCCACGTCGCTGGCGTCACTCGCGATCGTCTCGACGATGAGCGGACGCCACTGGTGCACGCCACCGAGGTCGAGCATCTGTTCGAGGTCGCGGCGGGTCTCACGCACGCCCGCGCGATCGGCCTTGTTGATGACGAAGACGTCGGCCACCTCCAAGAGCCCGGCCTTGTTGGCCTGCATCGAGTCGCCCCAGCCGGGGTTGGTGACGACGATCGTGGTGTCGGCCGCCGAGGCGATCTCGACTTCCATCTGTCCGACGCCGACCGTCTCAACGAAGACGAGCGGGAACTGCGCCGTGCCCAGCACCCGTATCGCGTCGGGCACCGCGAGTGACAACCCGCCGAGGTGACCGCGCGTCGCCATGGAACGGATGAAGACGTGGACGTTGGTGGCGTGGTCCTGCATGCGGATACGGTCGCCCAGGATCGCGCCGCCACTGAACGGCGAGCTGGGGTCGACGCAGAGCACGCCGACCTGGTCGAACGGGTCGACACCGTCGAACGATGACTTTTCCAGCGCGATCGAGATCAGCCGGTCGGTGAGCGTTGACTTGCCGGCCCCCGGCGCGCCGGTGAGTCCAACGACGTACGGCGGCTCGCTCGCGTACGCCAACGCAGCGGTGGCGCGCTGATCCGGGCCGCCCGATTCAACGTAGGTGAGCAGTCGCGCCAGCGCGGTGCGCGATCCGCCGCGCGCGAGGTCGACCAGTTGCGCAGCGTCGCGAGGGATCACGCGTGCCTCTCCACTCGCGCGCCCAGTCGCGACAGCCGCCCCACGAAGTCGTCGTAGCCCCGGTCCACGTGTTCGAGGCCGTTCACCGTCGTCTCGCCCTCGGCGACCAGACCGGCCAGCACGAGTGCGGCCGCCGCGCGGATGTCGGTGGCGCGCACGGACGTGCCGACCAGGTGGTCGACCCCTCGGATCATGGCGTGATGGCCTTCGGTGGTGATACTCGCGCCGAGTCGCACGAGCTCGTCGACGTAGCGAAAGCGCCCGGCGAAGAGGTTCTCGGTCACGACCGAGACGCCCCGGGCGACACTCAACATCGTCGTGATCAACGGCTTGTAGTCGGTCGCGACGCCCGGGTACGGCAGGGTCGCGACGTCACACGCACTGAGGCGCACCGGACCGCGCACGCTGACCCCGGGACCGTGTTCGTCGACGATGCCCCCCATCGACTCGATCTTTCGCAGCAACATCTCCATGTGGTCGCAGCGCGCGTCGATCACCCGCACCTCGCCGCCGGTGATCAGACCGACCGCGAGGTACGTCGCCGCCACGACCCGGTCGGGAATCACTTCGTGCTCGGCCGGCTCGAGCATCGCCACGCCGTCGATGGTGAGTCGCGACGTGCCGAGTCCTTCGATGCGAGCGCCCATGGCGATGAGCTGACGCCCGAGGTCCTCGACCTCGGGCTCGCGCGCGGCGTTGTCGATCACCGATCGTCCGTCGGCCAGCACGCAGGCCATCATCAGATTGTCGGTCGCGGTGTGACTCGGGTACTCGAGCGTGATGCGCGTGGCGCCGAGCCGAGGTCGTGAGGTCGTCGCGTGGATCGAATGGCGATCGTTGCGAAAGGTCGCGCCCATGGCGGAAAGGCCGTCGGTATGAAAGTTGATCGGTCGCTGACCGAAGTCGTCACCGCCGGGCAACGCCATGTTCGCCTCGCCGCATCTCGCGAGCAGTGGTCCGAGCACCACGATCGAGGCGCGCATCGACTCAAAGAGATGCGCCGGCGCGACCGGGTGCAGGTCGTGGGCTTCGGGCACGGTGACGAACAGCTCGTGTTCGAGGGGTCGTTCCACCGTGCAACCGAGGGCCACGAGAAGTTCGACCATCACCTTGACGTCACTGATGTCGGGCACGTTCGTGAGGTGATGTCGGCCCGTCGCCAAGAGGCAGGCCGCCATCTGCTTGAGAACTGCGTTCTTCGCACCAAAGGCCTGCACGTCGCCCGCGAGAGGTCCGGCGGGCTTTACGACGAGAGAACTCACCCCTCAAGTATGGCTCGTCACGACAATTAACGGCGACGACCAGCTCCTCGCGCCCCACGCACGGGCTAGTACGCTGCGAGCGTGCAGCCACCCTCGCGGCCAGACCGCAATATCGCCCTCGAGATGATTCGCGTGACCGAGGCGGCGGCCATCGCCGCGGCGCGCTGGGCCGGGCGAGGTGACAAGAACGCGGCCGACGGCGCCGCCGTCGACGCGATGCGCTTCGTTCTCGGCGGCATCGCGATGGACGGCATCGTCGTCATCGGAGAAGGCGAGAAGGACGAAGCGCCGATGCTCTACAACGGCGAACACATCGGCAACGGCCGTCCGCCGAAGGTCGACGTCGCCGTCGACCCCGTTGACGGCACCACGCTGACCGCGGCCGGGCGCAACGGTGCGCTCGCGGTGATCGCGCTCAGTGAACGCGGCTCGATGTTCAACCCCGGTCCGGTCGTCTACATGAAGAAGATCGCCGTGGGACCCCGCGGACGAGGCGCCGTCGACATCAACGCGAGCGCCACGGAGAACCTCCAGGAGCTCTCGAAGCGACTCAAGAAGCCAGTCCAGGAACTGGGCGTCGTGATCCTGGACCGACCCCGTCACGCCGACCTCGTCGGCGAAGTACGAGAAGCGGGGGCGCGCGTCCTGTCGATCAGCGACGGTGACGTCGCTGGCGCCATCGCCACGGGATGGCCCAATTCGGGCGCCGACATTCTCCTGGGCATCGGCGGTACGCCCGAAGGGGTCATCGCCGCGGCCGCGCTGAAGGGTCTCGGCGGCGAGATCCAGGGTGTCCTGCACCCGCGCAACGAGCAGGAGCGCGCGAACGCCGAAGCACTCGGCTACGACTTCAGTCGCGTGCTCTCGACCGACGACCTCGTCGCGAGTGACAACTGCTACTTCTCGGCGACGGCCATCACTGACGGCGACTTCCTGCGCGGCGTGCGGTTCACCGATTTCGGTGCGACGACCCAGTCGCTGGTCGTTCGCTCGCGTTCGGGTACGGTGCGCACGATCGAGACATTCCACCGGCACAACAAACTCCAAGAGTTCACCACCGCAGGGTTTTAACCCACTCTTATTGCAAACTTGTGGTCCGAGGCGTAAGGTCCGCCTAAGAGCCCGGGTGGACTCCCGCGCGGAACGCGCTTACCAAGGAGTTGCGTCATGCGTGTCTCGAATCTTCTGGCGACCAAGGGCCACGAGGTCGCCACCATCTCCCAGGAGCGCTCGGTATCTGACGCCGTGCAAATGCTCAAAGAGCACAGGATCGGGGCGCTGATCGTCACCGGAGCGGACGCGCCACTGGTCGGCATCTTCTCAGAACGTGACGTCGTGCGCGCCCTCGCGGAATCGGGTGCGGCGGCCCTGGATCTAAGAGTCGCTGATCTCATGTCCTCGGAGGTCACGACGTGCGACGAGTCAACCTCGGTCACGGACCTCATGGGACTCATGACCGCCAAGCGCATCCGACACGTGCCCGTCGTGCACGAAGGTCAGCTGGTGGGCATGGTCTCGATCGGTGACGTCGTGAAGGCACGCTTCGACGAACTCGAACACGAGAAGCAAGACCTGTTGGACTACGTCTCGGCTCGCTAGGGAGTTACCGGGTCGCGGCGCGCAGTCGCAGTTGAGCGCGATCGAGGGCGGCCTGCGCCAACAGGTGCGCAGGCGTGTCGTCGGACTCGCCGCGCGCTGACGCGCTCAGTTCGGTCTCGGCACGCTCCTTGGACGCTTCGGCGCGCGCGACGTCGATGTCCGTCGCCTTTTCGGCGATACCGGCGAGCACGGTCACGTTGGTGACGCCCTCACTGAGGTCGGTTTCGACTTGGAAGTAGCCGCCGTGCACGGCGAAGGCCAACTCGCCCTCACTCGTCTCGACGCGCACGACGCCCGGCACGATGTCGCCGACCGTGGCGGTGTGCTCGGGCAGGATCGTGAAGTCACCGTCCGAGGAACGCGCGATCAGCGCCTGAGCCTCACCGGCCCAAAGGGCCGCCTCGGGCGTGACGATCTCAACGTTCAGTGTCGCCACGACTCAACTCTTCTGCAGCTCGGCGGCCTTGCGCTCGACGTCCGACGCCCCACCGACGTTCAGGAACGCCTGCTCGGGGAACGCGTCGAGGTCGCCCTTGACCAGGTGCTCGAACGATTCGATCGTTTCCTGCACCGGCACGTTGATGCCGTCGATTCCCGTGAAGATCTTGGACACGAACATCGGCTGGGACAGGAAGCGCTGGATCTTGCGCGCGCGCGAGACGGTGATGCGGTCGTCTTCGGACAGCTCGTCGAGTCCGAGGATCGCGATGATGTCCTGGAGCTCCTTGTAGCGCTGAAGGATCTGCTGGGTCTGGCGGGCCACCTGGTAGTGACGATCGCCCACGATCTCGGGCGCCAGGATGTTCGACGTCGACGTCAACGGGTCGACGGCCGGGTAGATGCCGAGCGCGGCGATCTGTCGACTCAATTCGGTGGTGGCGTCCAGGTGGGTGAACGTCGTGAACGGCGCGGGGTCGGTGTAGTCGTCCGCGGGCACGTACACGGCCTGCAGCGAGGTGATGGAACGACCTCGCGTCGACGTGATGCGCTCTTGGAGTTCACCCATCTCGTCGGCGAGCGTCGGCTGATAGCCCACCGCGCTCGGCATGCGTCCGAGCAGCGTTGAGACCTCCGAGCCCGCCTGGACGAATCGGAAGATGTTGTCGACGAACAAGAGGACGTCCTGGTTCTTCACGTCGCGGAAGTACTCGGCCATGGTGAGCGCGGCCAGCGCCACGCGCAGACGCACGCCCGGTGGTTCGTCCATCTGGCCGTAGACGAGCGCCGTCTTTTCGATGACGCCCGACTCGCGCATCTCGAGCAACAGGTCGGTGCCCTCGCGGGTGCGCTCGCCCACGCCGGCAAAGACCGACACGCCTTCGTGCTGTTCTGCGACGCGGCGGATCATTTCCATGATCAACACGGTCTTGCCCACGCCCGCGCCGCCGAAGAGGCCGATCTTTCCGCCCTGGACGTACGGGGCTAACAGGTCGATGACCTTGATACCGGTCTCGAACATCGTGGCGTGGGGCTCGAGCTGGTCGAAGGCCGGCGGATTGCGGTGGATCTCCCACCGGTCCTCGATCGGACCGATGTCGGTCGTGTCGAGGGGCTCGCCGATGACGTTAAAGACGTGGCCGAGCACGGCGTCGCCCACGGGCACGGTGATGCCGCGACCGGTCTGGCGCACGATGGCGCCGCGCACGAGTCCGTCGGTGGGCTTCATGCACACGCAGCGCACACGTCCGTCGCCAATCTGCTGGGCCACTTCGCCCGTGACGGTGATCGTCACGCCGTCGAGCTCGATGTCCATTTCAACCGCGTGATTGATCTCGGGCAACGAGTGTGGCGGGAACTCGACGTCCACCACGGGTCCGGCGATCGCGACGACGCGACCCGTCTCTAGTTCGGTCCGGTCAGGAGCGATGGTCATTTGTTTCTCACTTTCCCGAGCGGAGCGCTTCGGCGCCGCCCACGATTTCCATGATTTCGGTGGTGATCGAGTCCTGGCGGGCTCGGTTCATAATGCGCGTGAGGGTCTGGCCGAGTTCGTCGGCGTTCTCGGTCGCCGCGGCCATCGCGCGCTGCTGACTGGTGTGGAACGACGCGGCACCCTCGAGCAGTGCGGTGAAGATCTCACTCTCGAGCGCGCGCGGCGCGAGGAAGAAGAGCAACTTCTCGACTTCGGGCTCGAACTCGGTGTAGCCCTCGAGCTTCTTTGGCTCCTCGGTGACCGCGAGGTCGGGCATCGACAGTGGCAGCAGCTGCTCGACCTCGACGACCTGACTGCCCGCCGAGACGAAACGGGTCGAGACGAGGAGCACCTGTTGGACCTCGCCGTCGATGAAGGGCGCCGCGATCGTAGCCGCGACGGCTCGTGCGTCTGCGAACGTCGGCTTGTCGGCGATGCCCACGAAACTCCCCTCGAGTTCCATCCCGCGAAAGCGGTAGAAGGCCGCAGCCTTCTTTCCCACGGCGAAGAGACGCACGTCGACGCCCTCGCCGCGCAGTGACGTGACGAGCCGTTCGCCGGCACGCATCACCGACGAGTTGTAGGCCCCCGACAGTCCCCGGTCACCGGTCACGACGACCACGAGCGCGGCGTCGATCTTCTCGGGCGGTGCCAGCAGTCGCTTCGCCGCCGCCGGGTCGCCCTTGGCGGCCTCGATGATGATGCGCTTCATGCCGTTGCGATACGGGCGGTTGGCAATGATACGCGCCTGGGAGCGAGAGATCTGGGACGCGGCGATCAACTCCATTGCCTTGGTGATCTTCCTGGTGGCCTGCACCGACTTGATTCGTCGACGCAGAATCCGTTCCTGTCCTCCGGCCATCGTCCCTCCTTTCTCGTTCCTGTTGGGTCGGTGTTAGTTACTGGTGGCGAAGTTGTCGACGAAGGTCCGCAACGCCGCGTCCAGTTTCTCGGTGTCGGGCAACGTGCCCGCGGTGCGGATCTGGTCGAGCAGTTCGGCGTGGGTCGCGCGAAACGACGTGAGTAGTTCGGACTCAAAGCGCCGAACGTCCTCGACGGGGATCGTGTCGAGCCAGCCCTTGGTGCCGGCGTAGATCACCACGACCTGCTCTTCGACGGGCACCGGGGCGTTGAGGCCCTGCTTCAAGAGCTCGGTCAGACGGTAGCCCCGGTCGAGCTGCGCCTGGGAGGACTTGTCGAGTTCCGAACCGAACGTGGCGAAGGACTCGAGGTCGCGGAACTGCGCGAGGTCGATCTTCAACGTCCCCGCGACCGACTTCATGGCCTTGATCTGGGCCGCACCACCCACGCGCGACACCGAGTTGCCCACGTCGATGGCGGGACGCACACCGGAGTAGAAGAGGTCCGACTGGAGAAAGACCTGGCCGTCGGTGATCGAGATGACGTTGGTCGGGATGTAGGCCGAGATGTCGCCAGCCTTGGTCTCGATGATCGGCAGGGCCGTGAGCGACCCGGCGCCCAGCTCGTCGCTCAGCTTCGCCGCGCGCTCGAGCAGACGGCTGTGCAGGTAGAAGACGTCGCCGGGGTACGCCTCGCGACCCGGCGGACGTCGCAGCAGCAGTGAGATCTGCCGGTAGGCCTCGGCCTGCTTGGAGAGGTCGTCGTACACGACGAGCGCGTGCTCCCCTCTTTCCATCCACTCCTGGCCAATGGCACAACCCGCGTACGGCGCGAGGAACTTGAACGGTGCGGGGTCACCCGCCGACGCGACCACGACGACGGTGTACTCGAGCGCGCCGCGGTCCTCCAAGATCTTGACCGTCTGGGCGACCGACGAGTTCTTCTGGCCGATCGCGACGTAGATGCACTTCACGCCCTGGCCTTTTTGGTTGAGGATCGTGTCGATCGCGACCGTCGTCTTACCGGTCTTGCGGTCGCCGATGATGAGTTCGCGCTGTCCGCGCCCGATCGGCGTCATCGCGTCGATGGCCTTGATGCCGGTCTGGAGTGGCTCACCAACGGGCTGGCGGCCGATGATGCCCGGTGCCTGAACTTCCATGCGTCGTTGCTGAGGGTTGACGAGCGGGCCCTTGCCGTCGATGGGCTCGCCCAGGGCGTTCACCACTCGGCCGAGCAGCGCGTCACCCACGGGCATCGAGAGGATGCGACCGGTCGCGCGTACGACCTGCTCTTCTTCAATGTGGTCGACCGAACCGAGCACGACCGCGCCGATGGTCTCCTCGTCGAGGTTCATCGCGAGACCCAGCGTGCCGTCTTCGAACTCGAGTAGTTCGTTCACCTTCGCCGCGGGCAGGCCCGAGACGCGCGCGATGCCGTCACCGACCTCGACGATGCGTCCGACCTGCTCGGCGCCCACGGCGGGGTTGAAGTCCGTGACGTACTTGCGAAGCGCGTCGGTGATCTCAGTGGCACTAATGGTGAGCTCAGTCATCACAGTTTCCTTCTCTTAGTCGTTTCGATTCAATGATGATTCGTACAAATGTCCCGAGGCGACGGCGTCGTGGAGTTCGACCAGGCGCCCACGCGTCGTGGCGTCCAGGCGGAAATCGCCAACTTCGACGAGCACGCCACCGAGCAGCTCGGGCTCCTCGGCGATCTGCAGTTCAACGCTCTTACCGGTCATGGTCGAGAGTGAACGCACGAGTTGGGCCTGGCTCTGCTCGTCGAGGGCGCGCGCCGTGTGCACGCGAGCGACGCGCCAGTCACGCGCCTTGGCGACGTAGTCCACGAGAAAGTCGAGCGTGCCCACCACGTCACGCGGCCGCCCGCCCTGGACGACGTAGCTCGCGAGGCGAAGCGTCACCGGCGTCACGTGGCCGGTGAGAAGTTGTTCGGTCGCGCCCAGACGAGCCTCCAGCGGCGCGTCGCGGTCGAGCAGCAGGCGGCGAAGGTCGACGTTGCCTTCGATCGTGCGCGCCCAACGAAACAGCTCCTCTTCGATCTCAGCGAACGTGGAGGTGTCAAGTGACTCGAGCAGGGCGTCGGCGAAGCCGCTCACTCGCTTGCGCGCCGCCATCAGGCCGAGGTTCTTCTGGTCCGACGCGCCCATCTCGTGCCACACGTGGGCTTCGACAGCCAATTCGGCGACGGCGTGGGGGACCTCTTGGGCCGGCGTGGCGGTCGCCGCGTAGACGCAGAGACGAACCGTCTCGGCGTGCATCTTCTCTGACAACAACACGCGCACGATCTGGCCACGCGCCGCGGGCGCGATCGACGTGTCGGTCAGCACGGCGCGCAGGTCGCTACGTCCGAGGATGGTCTGCTCGAGCGACGTGAGATCCCCGGCGACCGTGGCGAGCACGGCGCTGTCCAGCGAACCCAACAGGGCGGCAGCGTATCCTTCGAGCGTTGGCAACATGATCAGCGGTTCGAACCCTTGGCGGCTTCGGCGTTCAACGCGGCGACGGCCTCTTGGACCAAGTCCTGATGGGTGCTCTGGTCGACTTCACGCCCGACGATCTTGGTCACGAGGTCAAACACGATCTCGCCGATCCGCGCCGACGCTTCGTCGATGGCGCGCTGACGGGCGGTGTCGATCTCACCATCGGCCGACGCGACGATCCGCTCGTACTCGGCCTGTCCGCGACCGCCCGCTTCGGCCTTCACCTGATCGGCCAGGGCCTGCGCCGCGGCGACGATCTCTCGCGCCTGGTCTCGCGCCTGAGCGAGCACCACGGCGCGCTCGTCACCGGCCGCGGCCGCTTCAGCCCGGGCCGTTTCGGCGGCTTCGAGCGAAGCGCGAATCGTCGCCTGGCGTTTCTCCATGGCCTTGTTGAGTGGCGGCAGGATGTACTTCGTGACGATGAACAGAATCGCCACCACCACCAACAGCTCCACGAAGAACGTGCCGTTGGGCAGGAGAAAGATTGACTGAGCGAACATCAGAGAGGACCCTCTTTAACTAGTTGACGTACACGCTGACCCGACCGCCGCCGCGGACCGGCCAACGTCTTGATCACTGCTTCTTGAAGACGTAAACGAAGACAACCATGAACAAGAGGTTGATGAAGTACATCGCCTCCACCAGGCCGACCGTCAAGAAGAAGTACTGACGAGCCTTGTTCTCAATCTCTGGCTGACGCGCGATCGCCGCGATGGTCTGGCTACCGGCGAGACCGTCACCGATCGCCGCACCGATAGCGCCACCGCCGAGGGCGAGCCCGCCACCGACGAGGGCACCCGCAACGCGAACCGCCGATGCCACTGTGTCTGTATTTGCCATTTTCCTTTATTCCTCCTGATTGGTTTAGTGAGCGGCCTCGAGCGCGACGTCGTGCGATTCTTCATGGCTCGTGGCCATGCCGAAGTACAGGATTGTCAGCAGCATGAAGATGAACGCCTGAATCGCTCCGAGCAGACCGGTGTCAAAAAGCTTCCAGCCGACTTCGAAGGGCGGGCTGATGTAGAAGGGCAGCAACGTCGTCAAGACGACGACGAAGAGTCCACCCGAGAAGAGATTGCCGAAGAGACGGAAGGTCAGCGTGATGGGCTTGGTGATCTCCTCGACCACGTTGATCGGTGCCAGCGCCACGTAGGGCTGGAAGAAGTGCTTGAAGTACCCCGTGAATCCGCGAGCTCGGAACGATTCGACGTGGACCCACGTGATAACGAGCACGGCCATCGCGAGGGGAAGATTTACGTCGCCGGTCGGCGCTGGGAAGATCGGACCCGACGAACCAGGGTGCATGGCCGAGGGGATGAAGTCGATCCAGTTGCAGATCAGGATGAAGAGAAAGAGTGTGACGGCGATGGGGACGTAGCGTCGACCCTTGGGGCCGATCGCCGACATCGCGAGATCCGTCACCTGCTCGACGAGGATCTCCCAGAAGAGCTGCAACTTGCCCGGCACGCCGTCGGTCACCTTGGCGCGCATGCGAAACCCCAGAAAGAGGAAGATCGCCGTCGCGAGCAGCGTCGACATGACGATGTCGCCGTCGATGGTGAGGCCGAAGAGGTGGATCAACGGGTGGACGCCCACGGTGATCGTCTTGGCGGCGTACAGCGTCCTCACTCGATTCCTCCCTGGTTCGCCACGACGCGGATGACGTTGATGACGAACACGATTTGATAAAGCACAAGCCCTGCAACAATACCGATTCCCAAGGGGGCGTTGAGCCACACCACGCCGAGCACGAGGACGGTCACGACGGCGAGGCGGGCGGTGGTCTTGCCGCCGAGTTGACGACGCACGGCCTTGGTGTTCTGATCACCCTTCAACTCCACGCGAGCGGTCTGGCGATCGAGGTAGCGAAGGTTGACGATCGCGAGTCCGACGCCCACGACGACGCCCAGTGCGGCCAAGGGCGGCGCGAACAAGAGGGCGACGACGAAGCCCACGAAGCCCACAATGATGGCCGAAAGTATGGTCCGGCGCAGGAGCCGAGGCAGCGTGGTAGTGGGGAGGTTTTCGAGCACGGACAATGGGTTTCTAAAGGAAACGCCGGACTTGCTTGACAACGCTCACCACGGCGGCGACCGTTCCCAACACTATCCCGATTATGAGACCCCCCGGAGCGGTCCCCCAGGAGTGGTCGGCCCAGAGTCCGAGGACCACGAACGCGGCCTCGCAAAGGGCGATGGAGAGTCCCATGGACGCGAACGCGACAGCCCCCGGGAGCCCTGAAATTCCTGATTGGTCGGGGTGCGAATCCGAAGCCGGCTCCTCGTGTTCCTCACTCACCGCTGTAGAGGCTCCTCGAGCGGGTCGGGCGCCTCGTGACGTCCCGCCAGCCGATTTCGAAGAGGACTGAACCAGGTGAGCAGCCCGATCAGCAAGATCGCGACACCGAACGGAATGAACACGTTGATGCCGGGCTCGAAGAGTGGGAAGAGCACGAAGCCACAGAGCAGTGCCGTCCACAGCCACAAGATGATGACCGTTCGGCGATGACCGTGGCCGAGGCGCATCAGACGGTGGTGGATGTGGTTCTTGTCCGGCGTGTGGAAACCCTGCCCCGAGGCGGTGCGCCGGATGAACGCCCACACCGCGTCGATCAACGGTACCCCGAGGATGAAGACCGGAATCAACAACGGCGCGAAGAAGAAGAACGTGACGCCGCTCGCCGGCGGCGTCCTTCCTCCAATCACCATGGTCGAGGCGCTCATCAAGAGACCGAGCATCAACGCCCCGGCGTCACCCATGAAGAGCTTCGCGGGATGGAAGTTGTCGCGCAGGAACCCCAGACATATGCCGCACGTCAGCGCCGCGATCAAGGGACCCACGTTGGTGACCGGCAACAGTCCTAGATCCTCGAGGCGCAGTCCGTAGACGCACAGCGTGCCCGACGCGATCGCGACGATGCCGCCGGCGAGCCCGTCGAGTCCGTCGATGAGATTGACCGCGTTCGAGAGCGCGAACACCCACACCGCGGTGATCACCGGCAGGATCGAGGGACCGAGCACGACAAATCCCGCGAAGGGCAGCTTGAGCTGGTACATCGTGCAGCCGCTGAAGTAGAGGACCGACGCCGCGAGGAACTGACCCGCGACCTTGGCCGGCGCGCTCATCTCACGAAAGTCGTCCAACACCCCGACGACGAAGATGACGCCGGTCGCGAGCAGCACACCCATCATCTCGTGTGATGACGTGATCACCGCTCGCAGCACCGGTATCGCGACGGCGACGACGAGCGCGACGCAGAAGCCGACCAACATGGCCGCTCCCCCGCCGTACGGGGTGACCTTCACGTGCACCTTGCGCGCGTCGGGTTGCGCGGTATAGCCAATGCGCAGCGAGATGGTGCGCGCCGGACGATTCGCCACCATCGTCACGAACGCCCCCACGAGCATCACGACGACGTAGGAGGCGATGTTGCCCATCGAACTACTTCGAGAACGTCGCGTAGGGATTGAACTGGGCGCAGAGCGACGCCACCTCATCGCGCACGTTCGCGATCGCTGCGTCGTCGTCGCGCTGGCGCAGGGCCCGCGCCATGAAGGCGGCGACCGCGGCGAACTCGCTCTCCTTCATTCCCGCGGTCGTCTCGGCGGCGGTGCCCACACGGAGTCCCGACGTGATGAAGGGACTACGCGGATCGTCGGGAATCTGGTTGCGATTGGTCGTGATGCCGGCACGGTCGAGGACTTCCTGGGCCACCTTGCCGGTCAGTTCCTCGTCGAACTCGCGAAGGTCGAGCAGCAGCATGTGGTTCTCCGTACCACCCGAAACGAGTCGGAAGCCCTCGCCCGCCAGTGCCGCGCCGAAGGCACGAGCGTTCACGACGATCTGGTTGGTGTAGGTGGAGAAGCCAGGTAGCGATGCCTCTTTGAACGCGACGGCCTTCGCGGCGATCGAGTGCTCGAGCGGCCCACCCTGCTGACCGGGAAAGACCGCCATGTCGATCTTCTTCGCGTACTCTTCGCGACACAGGATCGCCCCGCCGCGCGGTCCGCGCAAGGTCTTGTGCGTGGTGAAGGTCATGACGTCGGCGTAGGGCACGGGATCGGGGTGCGAACCGCCCGCGATGAGTCCCGCCACGTGGGCCGAGTCGAACATCAAGAGGGCGCCCACCTCATCGGCGATCTCGCGAAACGGCGCCGGGTCGATCCGTCGCGCGTAGGCGGTCGCGCCGGCCACGATCAACTTGGGACGATGTTCCAGTGCGAGGTCGCGCACGTTGTCGAAATCGATCAACTCGCCTGGGTGTTCGGGGTCGTCCGAACGTGGCGTCACGCCGTACGAGACGAAATTCCAGAACTTCGACGTAAGCGACGCAGGCGAGCCGTGCGTCAGGTGCCCACCCTGGTCGAGTCGCATCGCGAGGATGGTGTCGCCCGGGTCCAGGAGTCCCAGGTAGACCGCCACGTTGGCGTTCGCCCCACAGTGCGGCTGGACGTTCGCGTGGTCGGCGCCAAAGAGGGCCGTAAGGCGTCGTCGTGCGAGGTCCTCCACTTCGTCCACAATTTGGTTGCCGCCGTAGTACCGCCGACCGGGGTAACCCTCGGCGTACTTGTTGGTCAAGATGGAGCCGGTGGCGGCCATCACCGCCGGCGACGCGAAGTTTTCGCTCGCGATCAGTTGCAGCGTCGTCGTCTGACGATCCCACTCCCGACCCAAGAGAGAGGTCAGTTCCTCATCGTCATCAATCCACGCGTCGAATGGTGAAGAACCCACGTCGGGTTACCTTTCTCTCTCGCCCCGGCGCGCGTCGAGCGCGTCGAGTTTCTCGATCCGGCCCAAGTGCCGTCCGACGCCGGGCGTCGCGTTGATCCACGCCTCGACCGCGTCGATCGCCACCGGGGCGCCGATGAGTCGCGCGCCCAGACAGAGGACGTTGGCGTGATTATGCTCTCGCGCGAGCCGCGCGGACGTGGCGTCGTGCGCGAGCGCGGCACGCACACCGGAGACTTTGTTGGCGGCGATGGAGATGCCGATGCCGCTGCCGCAAATGGCGACACCCAGTTCGGCGCGCCCCGAGACGACCGCGTGGCCGACCGCGGAACCATAATCGGGATAGTCCACCGAGTCCACACCATTCGCGGCACCCAGATCGACGACTTCGTGGCCCCAATCGGTCAACGTCGTGACCAACAGCGCCTTCAGGTCGAACCCGGCGTGATCTGAACCTAAGGCGACGCGCATCGAACCTACCCTACCTGTCGACCTTGGTCGGTTCACGGTGCCACCGTGACCGCGAGGGTGAGACGGAGTTGGTATTCGACGCCACCACTACGTCACAGACTCGTCCCCAACGCCATAACTAGTATCGGCTCATGACGCAAGTGTCGCTCGCGACCCCTCTCCGCTCGACGCTCGACAAAGGCTCAGAACAGTATCAAAAGAATCGAACCGACATGGTCGAGCAGCTGACGATCATCGACACGCTGCTCGATGAAGCCGAGGCCGGTGGTGGTGAGAAGGCGATGGACCGAATGCGTTCGCGAGGGAAACTTCCCGTTCGCGAACGCATCGCTCTCGTCCTCGATCCTGACTCACCGTTCCTCGAGATCTCCGCGTTGGCCGGCTACGACTCGGACTACGCCATGGGCGGTGGCATGATCGTCGGCATCGGGGTGATCGCCGGCACCGAGTGCGTCGTGATGGCCAACGACCCGACCGTGCTCGGTGGAGCGCTCACGGCCTACTCGGCCAAGAAGTGGGCCCGGGCGCTCGAGATCGCTCGAGACAACCAGATCCCCTACGTCAGTTTCGTCGAGTCGGCCGGCGCCGACCTTCGCGTCGGTGGAGGCGGGGGCGGGCGGATGCACACCGCCCACTTCGCCGAAAGCGGGCGATTCTTCTACGACTTGATCGAACTCTCCAAGATGCGCGTGCCGACGGTATGCGTGGTCTTCGGTTCCTCAACCGCCGGTGGCGCGTACCAGCCGGGACTCTCGGACTACAACATCGTCGTAAAGGACCAGTCGAAGATCTTTCTCGCCGGGCCGCCGCTCGTCAAGATGGCGACCGGCGAGGAGTCCGATGACGAGACCCTCGGCGGCGCGCAACTGCACGCCGAGGTGTCAGGACTGGGTGACTACTTCGCCGAGGACGAGATGGACGCTATACGCCTCTGTCGAGAGGTGGTGTCACACCTCAATTGGCGCAAGCACGGACCGGGTCCGTCGCTCGTCGCCGAAGAACCGGTCTACGACGCCGACGAGTTGCTCGGGATCGTGAGTCGCGATCTGCGCCAGCCCGTCGACGTGCGCGACGTCATTGCCCGTGTCGTCGACGGATCACGTTTCGAGGAGTTCAAGTCGCGCTACGGCAACACGTTGATCTGTGGTTGGGCCAGCATTCACGGCTACCCGGTGGGAATACTCGGTAACAACGGTGTCATCTATCCGCGCGCCGCCGAGAAGGCCGGACAGTTCATCCAACTCTGCAACCAGATCGACGTGCCACTGGTCTTTCTTCAGAACATCACCGGCTACATGGTCGGCAAGGACGCCGAGGCCGAGGGCATCATCAAGAAGGGTTCGCAGATGTTGAACGCGGTCACCAACTCGACCGTCCCCCACCTCACCGTGATCATCGGCTCCTCCTACGGCGCGGGGACCTACGGGATGTCGGGGAGGGCCTTCGGCAATCGTTTCACGTTCCTCTGGCCGACGGCCAAGATCGCGGTGATGGGGCCCAAGCAGATCGCCGGCGTGATGTCCCAGGTCCGCCGGGGACAGGCCGAGCGCAAGGGTATCGAGTTCGACGAAGAAGAGGACGCCAAGATCGTCGAGATGGTCGAAGAGGCCCAGGAAAAGG
>DAIOEY010000021.1:0-19165 GCA_036745995.1 Acidimicrobiales bacterium
TGAAGGCCACCCAGTCCGACCCGTGGCAGGTCTTCGCCGACAGCCACGCGGTCGATCAGTTGGTCTACGGCCGCGTCACCAAGATGGTGCCCTTCGGCGCCTTCGTACAGGTGGGTGAAGGCATTGAAGGCCTCGTGCACATCTCTGAGATGGCCGCCCACCACGTCGAATCGCCCGACCAGGTTGTCACCGCCGGCGAGGAGCTCTGGGTCAAGATCATCGAACTCGACACCGCGCGCCGCCGCATCAGCCTGTCGATCAAGCAGGCCGCCGAGGGTGGAGAGGTGTCCGAGGAGTACCGTGAGGCCTTTGGCTCGCACGCCTATGACACCGAAGGCAACTACATCGGCGGACTCGAGTACGGCGAATTCACGCCCGAAACCGAAGCACAGGCGGCGTGGGCGGAGTACGCGACCGAGGTTTCAGCGAAGTCGCCCGACGACGACGAGGTGGCGAGCGACGAGGTGCCGAGCGACGAGGACGCGGCTGCGCCTGCGGAGATCAGCGACGACACGGCCATTGACACCAGTGGAGCGCCGAGCGAGGTCGACCCGGGCGAATAGCTCTGTTCTGCCTCTTCAAATTTGAACGGGTCTCGCCGTCCTAACAAGGATCGAGCATTTGGATTGACGTCCTGGCGTGGTAGTGGTGGTGACGAGGTCGAGGGCTTTGCGCTCATGGGCTGAGGCGATCCGACGCCAACGGCGTCGCTCAGTCTTCGGGGATGAGTGTCGTGATGCAGAACGGGTGGCCTGCTGGGTCAAGCAGCACACGCCATTGATCGGGTGAGGGCTGCTGGGGCGCCAAACACGCGCCGAGATCGACGGCCCTCGTCTGAGCCGCGTCCAGGTCGGTCACGGCAAGTTCGAGGTGGATCTGCTTCGGAACGTCGTCATCCGGCCAGTCGGGGGCGCGATGCGCAGCCACCCGTTGCGTGGTGAGATAGATCCCCGCTCCCTTGAGGGCGATGAAATCGTCGGCTTCGAAGACGACATCGAGCTCGAGCAGGTCGCGATAGAAGGCGGCGAGTGCAGCGGGGTCCGCACTGTCGAGCGAGACCCCGGCGAGGCGTGCGATCGGCGACATCACTGCAGTGTACCGACGAATATCGGCCGCGACGTGCGCCGTCGTTAGGCGACGGTGCTGCTCTGGATGGTGAGTGGGAAATGACAGGCGACCTGGTGGCCCGGCGCGACGTCGCGTAACACGGGCTCTTCGTTCGCGCACCGCTCCTGGGCGAAGGGGCACCGCGTGCGGAAGCGACAACCGCTCGGCGGATTCATCGGGCTCGGCGGCTCGCCCTCGAGCACGTCGCCGTGTACCGGCGAGTCCGGGTCGGCTTCGAGTGCCGCGCCGAGGAGGAACTTCGTGTACGGATGGGCCGGCGCCTCGTA
Organism: Acidimicrobiales bacterium; assembly: GCA_036745995.1. GTDB lineage: Bacteria > Actinomycetota > Acidimicrobiia > Acidimicrobiales > RAAP-2 > RAAP-2. Next base: position 1,395 of record DAIOEY010000021.1, read on the forward strand.
GAGCACGTCGGAGGGGCCGATCTCGCAGATCTTGCCGAGGTACATCACCGCCACGCGGTCGCTGACGTTCTTCACGACCGCGAGGTCGTGGGCGATGAACAACAAGGTGAGTCCGTACTCGTTCTTCAGGTCCTCGAGGAGGTTGAGGATCTGCGCCTGGACCGAGACGTCGAGGGCCGAGACCATCTCGTCACAGATGAGCATCTTGGGCCGCATCGCCAGCGAACGCGCGATCGAGATCCGCTGACACTGCCCACCCGAGAACTGGCGGGCGTAACGATTGCCGTAAACGGCGGGATCGATGCCGACCTTGTTGAGCAGATCACTGATCAGGACGTCGCGCTCGTCGCCCTCGACCGTCTTCCAACAGTCGAGTGGCTCTGCGACGATGTCCTTCACGCGACGGCGGGGATTGAGCGAGCTGATGGGGTCCTGGAAGATCATCTGCATTCGGGTGCGGATGTTGCGCAGCGAGCGGCCCTTCTGGTTCGTGATGTCGACGCCTTCGAGTTCGATGGTCCCGCTCGAGGGCTCGACGATCTTCATGAGTGCCTTGCCGGTCGTCGACTTGCCGCAGCCCGACTCGCCGACGAGGCCGAGGGTTTCGCCCTCAAAGATGTCAAAGCTGATGCCCGCCACGGCACTGACGGCGTGGTGTCCCTTGCCGAACGTGACGGTGAGGTCGCGGACCTTGAGCAGCGGCTGGGTGGTGTCGGTCATCGTGTCGCCGCTTCTCGCTTGGAGGGGAGGGGATTCCAGCAGGCGAAGGAGTGGCCGGGTTCCTCGGCGCTCTGGAGTTCGGGACGTTGCTGGTGGCACTGATTGGTCGCGTACGCGCAGCGTGGAGCGAAGCTGCAGCCCAAGCTGAGCTTCAAGAGGTTGGGTGGGCGCCCGGGGATCGTGACGAGGCGGGTGTGCGAGGGATTGGACACCTTGGGCGAACTCTCGAGCAACGCGCGGGTGTAGGGCATGCGGTGGTTCGTGAAGACCTCTCGGGTCGTGCCGATCTCGACGACACGCCCCGCGTACATGACGACGATGCGCGACGTGCGCGTGGCGACGACGCCGAGGTCGTGGGTGATCAGCACTACCGACATGTGGAACTGCTCCTTGAGGTCTTCGAGCAGATTGAGAATCTGGGCCTGGATCGTGACGTCGAGGCCCGTGGTCGGTTCGTCGGCCATCAAGAGTTTGGGCGAGCAGGCGAGCGCGGTGGCGATGACGACGCGCTGGCGCATTCCGCCAGAGAGCTGTCCGGGGAAGGCGCCGTAACGCTGCGTCGGCGAGGGGATGCCCACGAGCTCGAGCAGTTCGATGGCCCTGGCCTTGGCGGCGTCCTTACTCATACCGAGTCGGACGCGCAGCGTCTCGTCAATCTGCTTGCCGATGCGCATGACCGGATTGAGCGAGGTCATCGGGTCCTGGAAGACCATCGCGACCTCGGTGCCCCAGTACTTGCGCTTCTCGGCCTCGCTCACGCCGACCATCTCGTGTCCGTTCAAGAGCACCGAACCCGTGACCGCGACGTTGGTTCGCGGCTGCAGTCCCATGATCGTGCGCGCGAGCACCGTCTTGCCCGATCCGGACTCGCCGACGATGCCGAGTGTCTCGTTCTTGTTGAGGTCGAACGAGACGCCGCCCACCGCCGGCAGCGGTCCGGCCGAGGTGTTGAACGTGGTCGCGAGATCCTTCACCACGAGCAGCTTGTCCGGATTCATGCTCACAGTTTCACCTCGGTGACGTCGAAGTGGCTCCGCACCCGGTCGCCGATGAAATTGAGGCACAGCAGGAAGAGGCACAGGGCGAGGGAGGGGAACAGGACCAGCCAGGGGTTCTCGGCCAGGATCGTTCGACTCTCGTTGATCATGTTGCCCCACGACGGCGTTGGGGGATTGACCGAGAGACCGAGGAAGGCCAACGCCCCTTCGAGAGTGACCACTGTGGCGACGCCGATCAGGAGGAAGGAGATCCCTATCGGCGCGATGTTCGGCAACAGTTCCTTCATCAGGATCCGCCGATCAGTGGCGCCTTGAACCTTGGCGGCGATCACGTAGTCCTTGGTCGCGATCGCGAGCGTGGCCGTTCGAATGACGCGGTAGACGAGCGGGACCGAGGCGAAACCGATGACCACGATGATCTTGAACATTGAACGCGGTGTCCAGAACGAGAGCACGGCGATCACCGCGATGATGGCGGGAAACGCGAGGAACACGTACATGACGGTCGTCACGAAGGTGTCAAAGCGTCCACGCCGGTACGCCGCGAGCATGCCGAGTGGCGCGCCGATGCCGAAGCCGATCAACATCGAGCCCGCCCCCACCGCGATCGAGACCCTCGAGCCGTAGACGATGCGAGCGAAGATGTCGCGTCCGAGATCGTCGGTGCCAAAGATATGGTGCAGTGACGGGCCGGAGTTGATGAAGTTGTAGTCCTGATTCAGTGGATTCTGTACCGGCAACACGTTGGCGAAGATCGCACCGATGATGTTGAGCGCGAGCCAGCCCACGCAGATCCAGAACAACGGCCCGAGCGGCTGGTTCTTCTCTGGTCGCTCGACCATCGACGCCTCGAGGAGCGCCTCTTGGGCCATTTCGGTCTCTTGGATGAACTCACTCACGGCTGATCCTCGGATCGACGATATTGATAACGAAGTCAAAGAAGAAGTTGATCAGCACGACGCCAACCGACACCACCAGCACGATGCCCTGGACCAGCAGGTAGTCGCTGTCGTTGATGGCGGCGATGAGCGTGTAGCCCAGTCCTGGGATGGCGAGCAGGTACTGCACCACGAAGCCGCCAGCTAAGAGTCCACCGATGTTCACGCCCGCCGCGCCGAGCAGCGCCACCGACGACGGTCGAAAGGCGTGGCGCCACATGATCCTGCGCTGGCTGATGCCCTTGGAACGGGCCATGGTGATGAATTCCTCCTGCAAGGTCGCGATCATGTCACTGCGCAGCACGCGGTAGTAGACGACGAAACTGCCAATGGCGAGCGTGAAGGCGGGCAGAGCCAGGCTCTCGAGGTTCACGATCCAGTCGGTGCCGAACGAGACGTACGACGCCACGCCGATGTTGGGGACGCCCATCTTGATCGAGATGAAGAGCACGAGCAGCACGATGATGATGAAGGGCGGTATCGACAACAGAGTGAAACTCGTCGCGCCGAGGAGCCGGTCGACGAGTCCGTCGGGCTTGCGAGCCGAGCGCATCGCGAGGGGAATGGCGACCGCGAAGGCCACGATCTGGCTGAGCCCCATTATCTCGAGGTCGATCGGCAGGGCCGCGCGGATGGTTGAGGCGACCGAGGTCTGGGAGATGAAGGAAATACCCAGATTGCCTCGCACGACGTTGCGGATCCAGATGAAGTACTGGTCGAAGATTGACTTGTTGAGTCCGAGCAGCTTGTAGAGCTTGGCCCGGTTGCTGGGGCTGTCGCCCGTGCCGAGGATCACGGCTGCGGGGTCGCCGGGCAGGAGGTGGATCAGGTAGAAACTGCCGACCGAGATGACGAAGATTATGCCGATCAACATCACCAGACGTCGTATGACGTATTTCAGCACTCGTACCCCTCCACGACCTGTTAGGACAATAGCCAACCGACGGGCGTTCGTTGTGTTTCCCCTCGTCGCCGCCGCCCGATGTCACAGGCGGTGGCTACCGTGGACGGGTGCAGAGAATTGTCATCGCCGGCGGCATTGGCGCAGGGAAGACCGTCGCGACGAACTACCTGAGCGGTCTCGGTTGGACCGTGGTCGATGCCGATCAAATCGCCCACGAGATCACCGAGCCGGGCCGACCGGCGTGGCGGGCGATGCGTGACGCCTTCGGCGACGCCGTACTGAATGAGGACGAGGCGCTCGACCGCGCGTTCGTCGCCGACGTCGTCTTCCACGATCCTTCGGCGCTACGACGACTCAACCACATCACCCATGGTCACATTGGCGCCGAAATCGCCCGCCAGATTGACGACGTCAACGACGAGGCCGTCTTCATCGCGTTGCCGCTATTTCGACCTGAACATCGCTCGATTTTCAAGTTCGACGAAGTGTGGTCGATCCAAGTGACGCCCGAGACAGCCGTCCACCGACTCCGTGCGTATCGCGGCTTCAGCGAAGACGACGCGCGGGCCCGACTCGCCAACCAGATGTCCAACGACGAGCGGGGCTCGATCGCCGACCGGGTCATGTGGAACGAGGGAACGATCGAAGAACTGCTCGAACAGATCGACGCGGTGTTACTCGCCAACGGACTTCGCCGTGGATAAGTTCCTTGTTGAGTCGCTCTTCCAGCCGTCGGGGGACCAGCCGCGCGCCATCGCCACGTTGGCCGCGGGCGTCGAGGACGGACTGCGCTTCCAGACCCTCGAGGGAATCACCGGAAGCGGCAAGACCGCGACGATCGCGTGGTTGGTCGAACAGGTGCAGCGTCCAACGTTGATCCTCGAACCCAACAAGTCACTCGCTGCCCAGTTGGCCTCAGAGTTGAAGGAGATGTTGCCGAGTAATCGCGTCGAGTTCTTCGTTTCGTACTACGACTACTACCAGCCCGAGGCCTATATTCCCCGCACCGACACCTTCATCGAGAAGGACAGTTCGATCAACGAGGAGATCGACCGCCTGCGCCACGCGGCCACCTCGTCGCTCCTGACCCATCGCGACACCATTGTGGTGGCGTCGGTGTCGTGCATCTACGGGCTCGGTTCGCCCGTCGAGTACCGCGAGCGAATGCTCCAACTCGAGGTCGGACAGAGTTTCGACCAGCGCGCGTTGCTGCGCCGGCTGGTCGAGATGCAGTACAACCGCAACGAATTGGTGCTCGACCGCGGGCTCTTTCGCATGAAGGGCGACACGCTCGAGATCCAGCCGGCCTACAGCAGCGAGGCGATCCGGGTCTCGTTCTTCGGCGACGAGGTGGAGGGGATCTCCTTCTTCAATCCGGTCACCCAGGAGAGTCGTGGCAGCGTGCAGGAGTTCACCCTGTTCGCCGCGTCGCACTACGCCACGAGCGCGGCGACTTTGCAGCGCGCCTGTCGCTCGATCGAGGACGAGCTGCAGGTCCAACTCGCGAAATTTGAACGAGAGGGCAAACTCCTCGAGGCGCAGCGCCTGCGGTCGCGCACCGAGCACGACCTCGAAATGCTCGAACAGACGGGCGTCTGCGCCGGCATCGAGAACTATTCGGCCCACCTCGACGGACGCAGCTACGGTGAGCGGCCGTTCACGTTGCTCGACTACTTTCCCGACGACTTCCTCGTCGTCATTGACGAGTCTCACGTTGCCGTGCCCCAGGTTCGCGGGCAGTACGCGGGCGACCGGTCGCGCAAGACGACCCTCGTCGAGCACGGTTTCCGCCTGCCGAGTGCCATGGACAACCGGCCACTCAATTTCGACGAGTTCATGGCGCTCGTACCCCAGATGATCTTCGTCTCGGCGACGCCCGGTCCCTACGAGATAGAGAACAGTGACCAGATTGCCGAACAGGTCATACGCCCGACCGGTCTCCTGGATCCGGTCGTGACCGTCGTGCCGACGAGGAATCAGATTGACGACCTGCGCGTTCGTCTCGACGAAGTCATCGAGCGCGGTGAGCGAACGCTCATCACCACGCTCACCAAGCGCATGGCCGAGGACCTGACCGTGTTTCTCACCAAGGCGGGCTACCGTGTGCAGTACCTGCACAGTGACATCGACACGATTCAGCGCATCGAGATCCTGCGGTCCCTGCGCCTCGGCGAGTTCGACATCCTGGTGGGCATCAACCTGCTGCGCGAGGGACTGGACCTGCCCGAGGTGTCCATGGTGGCAATCCTCGACGCCGACAAGGAGGGATTCCTGCGCTCGCGCAGCGCGCTCATCCAGACGATCGGTCGAGCGGCGCGCAACTCCAACGGCGCGGCGGTGCTCTACGCCGATCGGATCACCGACTCGATGCGCGAGGCGATCTCGCTGACCGAGCGGCGTCGGATGCTTCAGACGGCCTACAACCAAGAACACGGGATCGAGCCTCAGACGGTCATGAAGAACGTGGCCGACATCCTCGGACGCCTGCGCAGCGAGACCGCCCTCGAGCCCTCCAACAAGAGTCACGGCATCTCATCTCTCGAAGACCGCCTGCCCGACGATCTCAACTTGGAGATCGCGCGGGTCGAGAAGGCCATGCTGCTGGCGGCGCGCGAACTGCGCTTCGAAGAGGCGGCCGCGCTACGCGACATCCTTCATTCATTGCAACGACAGGGAGTCGCGCTACCCGTCGACGACCTGACAATCGACGCCTGACCGGTAGATTCACCGTATGTCCCCCTCAATTCGCGTGCAGGGCGCCCGCGTCCACAACCTGAAGAACCTCTCGGTCGAACTGCCGCGCGACCAGTTGGTGGTCTTCACGGGACTCTCGGGTTCGGGCAAATCCTCGCTGGCGTTCGACACGATCTACGCCGAAGGACAACGTCGCTACGTTGAGAGCCTCTCGGCTTACGCCCGTCAGTTCCTCGGTCAGATGGACAAGCCCGACGTCGATTTCATCGAAGGACTTTCGCCGGCGATCTCCATTGACCAAAAGACGGCGTCGAGGAACCCACGTTCGACAGTGGGCACGATCACCGAGATCCATGACTACCTGCGACTGCTTTTCGCGCGTATCGGCGTGCCGCACTGTCCCAACTGTGGCAAGGCGGTCTCTCGTCAGACGCCCCAGCAGATCGTCGATCAGGTCATGTCGCGCGGGGCCAATGAGAAGTTCCTGGTGCTCGCGACCGTCGTCGAAGGTCGAAAGGGTGAGTACAGCACGCTACTGGGCGAACTCGCCGGTCAGGGCTTCTCGCGAGTGCGCGTCGACGGCGTCGTGCTCGAACTCGCCGATCGCGACGAACTGACGCTCGCGCGTTACGAACAGCACACCATCGACGTCGTACTCGACCGACTGACCGTGAGGGCTTCCAATCGTCAACGACTCACCGAATCGGTTGAGGCGGCCCTCAAGCTCACCAAGGGGCTCGTCTCGTTCCTCTTCCTCGATGACGACGAACTGGTCCAGTTCTCCGAGAAACTGGCGTGCAGCGACTGCGGGATCAGTTTCACCGAGATGGCGCCGCGCGACTTCTCCTTCAACTCTCCCTACGGCGCGTGCGCCGTCTGCACCGGTCTCGGCACGCGTTTCGAGGTCGACCCGGAACTGGTCGTGCCCGACAACTCACTCTCACTCGCCGACGGCGCGCTCGCCCCGTGGGCGGGACAGCGTTTCAAGTACTTCGAGCGCCTGATCGAGGGGATCGCCAAACTCGGAGCGTTTAACGTCGACACGCCTTGGAAGAAGTTAAAGGCGAAGGACCGAAAGCTGGTGCTCTACGGTGTCGAACAGCGATCGGTGCCCGTCAAGTACCGAAATCGCTACGGCAAAGTCCGCACCTACGACACCACCTACAACGGCATCGTTGACTGGCTTGAGCGAAAGCGCAGCGACGCTGACGGTGATTGGTCGCGTGAGCAGGCCGAGCAGTACATGCGTGAGGTCGAGTGCACGGCGTGCGTAGGGCAGCGACTCAAGCCCGAGGTGTTGGCCGTGCGTATCGACGCGCACAACATTGCCCAGGTGAACGCCATGACGATCGACGAGACGATCGACTTCTTCCGCAAGCTCAAACTGACCAAGCGCGAAGAGACCATTGCCCGTCAGGTCGTGAAGGAAATCGTCGAGCGACTCAACTTCCTCATGGACGTCGGCCTCGACTACTTGACGCTCAGCCGCGCTTCGGCGAGCCTCTCGGGCGGTGAGGCGCAGCGGATTCGACTGGCGAGTCAGATCGGAAGCTACCTGGTGGGCGTGCTCTACGTGCTCGACGAGCCCTCGATCGGACTACACCAACGCGACAACCGCCGCCTGATCGCGACGCTCGAGCGACTGCGCGACCTCGGCAACTCGGTGATCGTCGTCGAACACGACGAGGAGACAATCCGCCTGGCCGATTTCATCGTCGACATCGGCCCCGGCGCCGGCGAGTTCGGCGGGCGCGTGGTGCACGCGGGGAGTTACAAGGAGTTGCTCGAGAACCCGGAGTCCTTGACCGGTCAGTACCTCTCGGGTCAACGCCGGATCGAGATACCGGCGACGAGACGCAAGGGCGACGGCAAGAAGCTCACGATCAAGGGCGCGCGCGCGAACAACCTGCAAAATGTAACCGTCCAGGTCCCACTGGGCGACTTTGTCGCGGTCACTGGCGTGTCGGGATCGGGCAAGTCCACGCTCATCAACGCGATCCTGCTGAGCTCACTCGAGCGACAGATCAACGGCGCCAAGACCACCACCGCCGAACACGACACGATCACTGGCCTCGAGAACATCGACAAGGTGGTGGCGGTCAACCAGCAGCCGATCGGACGTACGCCGAGGTCCAATCCGGCCACGTACACCGGGGTCTTTGACAAGATACGAAAACTCTTCGCCGAGACCCAGGAGTCCAAGATCCGCGGTTACCAGCAGGGTCGATTCTCCTTCAACGTGAAGGGTGGACGCTGCGAGACGTGCGCCGGGGACGGCACGATCAAGATCGAGATGCACTTCCTGCCCGACGTGTACGTGAACTGCGAGGTGTGCGACGGGGCGCGCTACAACCGTGAGACCCTCGAAATCCTCTATCGCGGCAAGTCGATCAGCGACGTGCTCAACATGCCCATCACCGAAGCGGTCACGTTCTTCGAGCGTCAGCCGTCGATCCTGCGCCACATTCAGAGCCTCTCCGACGTGGGACTGGGGTACGTGCGTCTCGGCCAGCCGGCGCCCACACTGTCCGGTGGCGAGGCGCAACGGGTGAAGTTGGCGACCGAATTGGCGCGTCGACCGACGGGCCACACGTTTTACGTGCTCGACGAGCCGACGACCGGCCTGCATTTCGAAGACGTGCACCGTCTCCTGGCGGTGCTGCACCGCCTCGTCGACCAGGGCAATACGGTGCTCGTCATCGAACACAATTTGGACGTGATCAAGACCGCGGACTGGATCATCGACCTCGGGCCCGAGGGCGGACGCCGTGGGGGACTGGTCGTGGGCGAAGGGACTCCCGAGGCGGTCGCCAAGCTGAAGACCGCGACGGGCACGGTGCTGCGCGAGGTACTCGAGCGGACGCGAGGCGGCTCGTAGTGCTGGCGAAGCCTTCGGGCATCCCTCGTCTCAGCGGTTGCTATCTCTTTCGCAACGAGGCCGGCACGATCATCTACGTGGGCAAGGCCCGCTCACTCGCCCAGCGACTCACCAACTACTTCCAACGCGCCGACGGACTCAGCGTGAGGACCCAGGCGCTGATGGCTGAAGCGACCAGCGTCGAGTGGATCGTCACGCCGAGCGAGATCGACGCACTGATCCTCGAGAACGAGTTGATCAAGGCAAGTCAGCCGCGCTACAACATGCGCCTGAAGGACGACAAGAGCTTCCCCTTCGTCGCGCTCGACCTGCGCGCTGACTTTCCCGCGCCGATCGTGACGCGCTCGTCACATCAGAAGGGCGTGCGCTACTTCGGCCCGTTCGTCAACGTGCGGGCCCTCCGCTCGACCATCGACGAACTGATAATGGCCTTTCCGCTCCGGTCGTGCACCAAGCACAAGTTCAACTACCACGAACGGATCGGTCGGCCCTGTCTGCTGTTCGACATCGGCAAGTGCTCGGGGCCGTGCGTACGGGCTATCGACCGCGACGGCTATCACGAGCTGATGGCCGCCTGGGTGCGGTTCTTCGAAGGTGACGTCCGTCAGCTTCGTCGACTGCTCGAAGAACGGATGAACGATGCCTCCAAGGAGAAGCGCTACGAAGCGGCGGCCAAGGCGCGCGACGCACTCGCGGCTCTCGAGCGCGCGGCCGGTGAGCAGAGCGTGGTACTCGACGACCACTCCGATCTCGACGTCGTCGCGATCGCGACGGACGGAGGACGCGCCGCGGTCGTGCGCTTCCGGGTGCGCTTCGGACGGATCATTGGACGAAGCGTCCACCTCATCGATCGATCGATGGACGAGAGTGACGAGGAGATTCTCGAGGGCGTGCTGCCTGACCTCTATCCCGACGCGCCCTCGGTGCCGCCAGTCTTGGTCGTCGCGGAGGCCAAGAGCGCCACGGGGTTGGTGCGGGCCTACCTCGCCGAGAAACGAATGAAGTCAGTCGACGTCGTGGCCCCCCAGCGGGGGCGTCGTCGAAAGGTCCTCGAACTGGCGACCAGTGACGCCCGGGCCGTGATCGGTCGCGACTCATTGCGTCGACAGAGCGACCACAACGTGCGCTCTCGGGCGCTCCAGGAACTGGGCAGCTCGCTCAACCTCGTCCAGCCGCCCTACCGCGTCGAGTGCTTCGACATGAGTCACCTCCAGGGGACCAACTACGTCGGTTCGATGGTGGTCTTCGAGGACGGTCTCGCGAAGAAGAGCGACTACCGGCACTTCAACGTGAAAGAGGTGCTCGGCAACGACGACGTCGGCGCGATGGAAGAGGTCGTTCGACGCCGCCTGTTGCACTGGAACGATGAAGCGACGTCGACGAAGTTCCGTCGGCCGGACCTGATCATCATCGACGGGGGACTGCCCCAGCTGCACGCCGCACAGAAGGCCGCGGCGAGCGTGGGACTCGCCGGCAAGGTCGAGTTGGTGGCGCTCGCCAAACGCGAAGAGCTCTTGTACCGACCGTCGAGCAACGCTCCCATCGTGCTCGAGCGCGGTTCGGAGAGTCTGTACCTGGTCCAACGAATCCGTGACGAAGCCCACCGCTTCGCCATCACCTTTCACCGCACCAAGCGCGGCAAGTCCATGGTCGCCTCCTCGCTCCAGGGTGTCGAGGGACTCGGTCCGGCCCGACGCGACCGGTTGCTGGTGCAGTACGGATCGCTCGACGGGCTTCGCCAAGCGACCCTGAAGGAGCTCGAGGGGTTGGCGTGGCTCCCGGGCGACGTCGCGCGCAGGCTCTACGATCACTTACGGGCGCCCAGCCAACCCCGTCCCGAGAAGGAGAGTGCGCGCGATGAGTGAGGTCCTGCTGGTCACGGGAATGTCGGGCGCCGGGCGCTCGACCGTCTCGGCCGCGCTGGAGGACCTCGGCTGGTTCGTCATCGACAACCTGCCACTCGAACTGATCGTGCGCGTCGGCGAACTCGCCTCGGCCGGTTCACTCGACTACGCCGGGGTCGCCTTCATCGTCGGCCGTTCCGGTCGGGTCCAGCCCGACGCGCTGCTGGCCGTGGAGAAAGAGCTCCAGCACATGCACGAGAACGCCAAGATCCTCTTCCTCGACGCTCCCGACGACGTGCTGATCCATCGTTTCGAGGGCAACCGTCGGCGCCACCCCTTCCCGGCGCCGACGCTCGCCGACTCAATCGCGGGCGAGCGCGCCCTCCTGCAGTCCATCCGTGACGCTGCGGACCTGGTGATCGACACCGGTTCGATCAACACCAACCAGTTGCGCTCGCGGATCGTCGAGATCTTCACCGAACGCAACAGCATGGACTCGCTGCGCGTGTCGCTCGTCTCCTTCGGTTACTCCAACGGCATCCCGCGTGACGTCGACCTGGTGTTCGACTGCCGCTTCCTGCCCAATCCCCACTGGGTCGATGAGCTGCGTCCTCTGTCGGGTCTCGACGAAGCGGTGGCGAACTACGTGCTCGAACAAGAGCCGGCCCAACACTTCCTGCACGACGTCGTCAACCTGCTCGAATGGCAGATCCCGGCGTTCGCCAAAGAGGGCAAGTCGTACCTCTCGGTGGCGATCGGCTGCACCGGTGGGCGGCACCGGTCGGTCGCGATCGCCGAGGAGATCCGTCGGCGCCTCAACATCACCAACGCCGTCTTTCACCGCGACATTGCTCGATGAGGGTCGTCGCGGTCGGTGGGGGCCACGGAACGGCCGTGTCGTTGCGCGCCCTGCGTCTGCTCTCCAGTGACGTGACGGGCATCGTCTCGGTCGCCGACGACGGAGGTTCGTCCGGACGGTTGCGCGCCGACCTCGACGTGGCGGCCGTGGGGGACCTGCGCAAGTGCCTCGGGGCACTGGGCGACCCCGACAATCCACTCACGAGGTCCTTCGAGCACCGCTTCAGCGCCGGTGAGCTGAGCGGGCACACGGTGGGCAATCTGCTGCTCGTCGGACTCTTGGACGCGACCGGGGACCTGGAGGAGTCGGTGCGCGAGGTCGCGTCACTCATGGGCGTCACGGGCATGATCATCCCGGCGAGCTGTGACGGCGTGGTACTGCTCGCGAGCACGGACGAGGGTCCCACGCGGGGCCAGAGCGAAGTCGCACGGTCGTCCTCGATCCGGCGCATCAGCATCGAACCGGCCAACGCCGCGGCGCCGATTTCGGCCGTCGAGGCGATCGAACGAGCGGACCTCATCCTGATCGGTCCGGGGTCGCTCTTTACGAGCGTGCTCGCCGCGTGCGCGGTGCCGGGCATCCTGCAGGCCCTCGCCGGTACCAACGCGTGCACGATCTACGTTGCGAACCTGCACGAACAGGTCCCCGAGACGTCCGGTTACAGCCTTTCGGATCACGTCGACGCGCTGGACGAGCACGGCGTGCGTCCGCGCCTCGTGCTCGTCGACGAGCGAAGCGTCTTCGCCACGCAGACCTGCTCACTGCCCACGGCGGTGGCTGATATCGCGCGCGAAAATGGCCTCGTCCACGATGTGCAAAAATTGGCGAAGGCAGTCCTCGCGCAAATGCGATGATTGAAGACCGGTTACATGAGGAGAAGCAAGTGGCGACACGCGTGGCAATCAATGGCTTTGGACGAATCGGCAGGGGATACTTGCGTGCGTCGCTGTCCTACCCCGACGTGGACGTGGTGGCGATCAACGACCTGACCTCCCCAGAGACCAACGCGCACCTCTTGAAGTACGACTCGACCCAGGGCCGTCTCGACGTCGCCGTCAGCGTCGGACCGGAAGAGATGACCGTTGGTAATCGAAGCATCAAGGTCTTCGCCGAGCGCGACCCCCAGGGTCTGCCCTGGAAGGAACTCGGCGTCGACGTCGTCATCGAGTCGACCGGGCACTTCACGAGTCGTGATGGCGCCGCGGTGCACCTGGCCGCGGGCGCGCGAAAGGTGATCATCTCCGCGCCGGCGAGCGACGTCGACGCGACGTTCGTCATGGGCGTGAACGAGGGGACCTACGACCGCGACACCCACCACGTCGTGAGTAACGCCTCGTGCACCACCAATTGCTTTGTCCCGATGGTCAAGGTCCTCGACGACGCGCTCGGTATCGACGCCGGTCTCATGACGACCGTGCACGCCTACACCAACGACCAGAACCTGCTCGACCTGCCCCACAAGGACCTGCGCCGCGCGCGCGCCGCCGCGATCAACATCGTGCCATCCTCGACGGGCGCCGCGCGGGCCACCAGTCTGGTGCTCGCGTCGATGAAGGGCCGTCTTGACGGGACGTCACTGCGGGTGCCGATCCCCGACGGCAGCATCACCGACTTCACCGCGATCGTGCGCTCGACGAGCGTCGAAGAGATCAACGCCGCCTTCAAGGCGGCCGCCGAAGGCCCGCTGAAGGGCGTGCTCGTCTACACCGAGGACCTCATCGTCTCCTCGGACATCGTCGGCAGTCCCGCGTCGTGCACGTTCGACTCGCAGATGACCATGGTCCAGCGCATCGATGAGGAGAAGAGCCTCGTGAAGATCTTTGGCTGGTACGACAACGAGTGGGGTTACTCCAATCGGCTGGTGGACCTGACCCGCTACATCGGCCAGTAAGCGCCGTGAGCGAACTTCCCTCGTTCGAGCGCTGGGGCGACCTCCATCACCGGCGCGTCCTCGTGCGCGTCGACTTCAACTGTCCGGTCAGCGTCGTCGACGGCCGCGTGCGGGTCGCTGACGACTTTCGCATCCGCGCCACGGTCCCGCTGTTCGAGGATCTGCTCAGTCGCGGCGCCGAGGTCGTGGCGTGCACGCACTTCGGGCGTCCGAAGGGCCAGGTCGTCGCCGAGTTCAGCGTTGCGCCCATTCGCGAGCGTTTGAACGAGCTCTGCAGCGGCGTGGAACTGCTCGAGAACCTTCGCTTCAGTCCCGGTGAGGAGAGCAACGACCGGGCCTTCGGTGAGTCACTGATCGCCGGCTTCGACTACTACGTCAACGAAGCCTTCAGCGCGTCGCACCGCGCCCACGCCTCGATCATGGTGCCCCCGAAGATGGTGCCCAGTGCCGCCGGTCCCAACTTGCGGCGTGAGGTCTCGATGCTGCAATCGCTGCTCGACAGTCCGGCGCGTCCCTTCGTGGCGATCGTCGGTGGCGCGAAGGTGTCCGACAAGCTCGGCATCGTCAAGGTCCTCGCCCAGAAGGCCGACACCGTCGTCGTCGGTGGCGGCATGGCGTACACGTTCGAGTCGAGCCAGGGTCGCACGATCGGATCGTCCCTGTTCGACCCCCGTTATCTCGCAGAGTGCGCGCGTCTGATGGACGGGGGTAACGTGCTCATCCCGGCCGACTCGCGTGGACTCGCCGACGGCCAACCGTTTGGCCGCGACGGAGGACCTGACGAACCGGTCTACTTCGGCGCGAACATCCCCGACGGTTTCGAGGGACTCGACATCGGACCCGAAGCCGTCGCGTCCTTCGAACAGGCCATCGCCTCGGCGGCGACGATCCTGTGGAACGGTCCGGTGGGTGTCTTCGAGGATCCCCGGTTCGCGATGGGCACCGAGGCGGTCGCGCGAGCGGTCGCCGCCTCGAGCGCCGTGTCGGTGATCGGTGGAGGCGACTCCGTCGCCGCGCTGCACGAGTTTGGCCTCGAGGACCGGGTGAGTTTCGTCTCAACCGGTGGAGGGGCGTCGCTCGAGTTCGTCGAACTCGGCGACCTGCCGGGCCTCGTGGCGCTTCGAGAGAGCCCCTTCCCCTGATGAGTGGCGCCACCCGGCCACTCGTGATCGGCAACTGGAAGATGAATCTCGACTTCGTCGAATCGGTCCACCTCGCCCAGCAGATCGGCGTGATGCTGAAAGTGAAGGCGGCCGAGCACGTCGACGTCGTGCTGGTGCCGCCCTTCGTCGACATCCGCAGCGTCACCTCGGTCGTCACCTCCGAGCGGGTCCCGGTCGCGGTGGGGGCCCAGCACGTGAACGCCCACGACAACGGCGCCCACACCGGCGAGGTCAGCACCTCAATGCTGAAGCGACTCGGGGTCGAGTGGGTCCTCGTGGGCCACTCCGAGCGCCGTTCGATGTACGCCATGGACGACGTGGTCGTCGCCGCGACCCTTCGCGCCGGCGCGAAAAGCGGACTCAACGCGGTGCTCTGTGTCGGCGAGGACGCCAGTGTGCGCGACGACGACGACCAAGAGCCGTTCGTCCAGGCCCAGCTCGAGAGGGCGCTGCAGGGTCTCGACGACAGTCTTCGCTCGCTCGTGACCGTCGCGTACGAGCCGATCTGGGCGATCGGCACCGGCGTCACGGCGACACTCGAGCAGGTGAGCACCATGACCCACTTCATCCGGCGCGTACTCGGGCGGTTCTCGATGACCGCCAGTCGCGTTCTCTACGGCGGATCGGTGAACGCCGAGAACGCGGCGTCACTGGTGGGCGACGGAGGCGTCGACGGTTTCCTGGTCGGCGGGGCCAGCCTGAAGGCCGAATCGTTCCTCGCCATAGTGCAGGCGGCCAACGACTGCTACGCTGGAAAGCGCTAATCGGAGGTTGTAATGTTCACCTGGTCATTCGTCGCGGTAGAGGCCGTGTCAGCAATCGCGCTGATCTTTCTCGTGCTGCTGCACTCGGGACGCGGCGGTGGCATCTCTGACCTTATGGGCGGCAGTTTGGGCGCCGCCGCCGCTGGTTCCACGGTCGTCGAGCGCAACCTCGACCGCATCACCGTCGCCGTGGCGCTGATCTTCACGTTCGCCACGTTGGCGCTCGACCTGCGTTTGCAGTAGGTGCCATGATCCCACGCGGATCGTTTGCTCGAGTCTCCTTCGCCCTCCTCCTCCTCGCCGGCGTCGTCGTCCGCTTCGAAGTCGCCAACGCCGCATCGCCGCCGTCGTTGAGCGACAACGCGCGAACGATCACCGTCTCACTGCCCGGGCCCTTCAACGGTTGCTCGTTCCTCGACGCGGGTGCCAATCCCACGTCCGACGCCGTCCTCGACCTCATTCGACCCTCCGCGTTTCTCACGAACAGCTACGGCAATCTGGCGGGAGAGGGCGGTTCGCTCGCCTCGGCCGAGTTGACGTCACTGCAGCCCGAGACCGTGGTGTACACGATCGCACCCCGACAGCACTGGAGCAACGGCGCGGTCTTTGACGGTCGCGACCTGGTCGCCTGGTGGCTGCGCGCGCGCGTCTTGGCGAGTGTCCAGAGTGACGGGTACCGCGCGATCAAGACCTTGACGCTGAGCGATCACGCGCTGAAGGTGACCGCCGTGTTCGACACAACCTACGCCAACTGGAACCTTCTCTTTCGCGACGTCGAGGCGCGCGGCGTCGAACCGGGATGCGCACTCACAAACCTGACGAGCAACCCGTCCCTGGGTCCGTACGGGGTGACGAACGTGACGGCTTCACGGATCGTGCTCACGATGAACCCGAAGTGGCCGAACGATCCGAATCGCTTCGGACGCGTCATCTTGACGACCAGTGGCGTCATCCCCTCCTCTTCGACGACGCCGTTCGCCAACTACTCCCTCGTCGTCAACCGCGCCCAGGAACAAGCGCTCAGTGCTCACCCTTCGGTCTTGAGTCACATCGGCACCTCGAGCAACATCGAAGAGATCACCTTTGCGCCACAGAGTCCGCTCACGAGGTCGCTCGCGGTTCGTGAAGCACTGAGCTGGTCGCTCAACCGTCAGACGCTCATCAATCAACTGTTTGGCGCAGTGACCTTCTCAACTTCGATCGCGGCGTCGGCGATCTTCTCCCAGGGCCAGAGCGCCTATCCAGGATTCGGTGGCAGCGGTCCCTCGACCCCGACCACGACGACGACGGTTCCCTCGACCAGCGGTCCGGTTCCGAGTCTGGTTGATTGTCGCCCCTGCGCCTTCAACGCGCTGCGCGCGGCCGCGTTTCGCCACAGTTCTTCGGGTTGGGCTAACGCCAACGGGGGAGCGCTCAAGTTGCGACTCGCGGTTGGCCCCAGTGCAGTCGACGACGCGACGGCCGCGCTCGTCGTCAGTCAGTGGCACAACGCGGGCATCACTGCCACGGAGGAAGTCGTGAAGAGCGACGAAGTGGCGGCGCAGATGGCAACTGCCAACGTGGTCGACGCCGCGATCTTCGCCCGTCCGACGCTCACCGCCCCTGCGTACGCGGCGCGATCGTGGAGCGGTCCGGCCTACGCCGACACCTTCCCCAGCGGAATCAGATCATCGCCTATGACCACACTCTTCGAGAGCGCGAGCAGCAACTTCAATCCCGTGGCCGCAAACACCACCTGGTTAATGCTCGATCAATCGATCATGACGTCGTTTTGGGTCCGACCACTCTTCACATCTCCGTCCCTAGAGGAATGGTCGAGTTCAATTAGTGGAATCGTTGGAAGTCTCTCCGTTTCAGGGTTCCTCGATCAAGAGACCAGTTGGAACAGCATCTCGATTTCGCACAGTTGAGCCACTCCTGCGCTTTGTTGAAGCGGCTAAAGTGGAGATTCGCGTCGGAGTGGCGGAATAGGCAGACGCGCCAGCTTGAGGGGCTGGTGCCCTTAGGGGCGTGCGGGTTCAAGTCCCGCCTCCGACACCAGATTGGTCACCTGGGATTCACTCGCAATCGGCGGCTCCCAATCTTGAAAGCGCTGGCGAAATCAGGTTTTGGGGAGTG
>DAIOEY010000022.1:0-16611 GCA_036745995.1 Acidimicrobiales bacterium
AGCCTGCGCGGCCGAAGGCCACGTCACCGTTGCGAGGCTGAGGAGTACGACGCTGAGCGCCCGCCACCAGGTCGGAAATCGGTGGGACATGCTGCTACAGGCTACCTTCGACGACGCCTTGCGCCGGGCGCCCACTACCCTTCATTCGCAGTGACTTCATTTGAACTCGCCCACGATCGACTGAACGAGCTGGCCCTTCTTTCACGTCCGTTGGCTCGCGCCTTTTCCGCCGCGGGCTTCTCCCTCTACGCCGTCGGCGGGTCGGTGCGTGACGCGCTGCTCGGTCTCGAGCCGGGCGACGACTTCGAGATCGACTACACGACGCCGGCACGTCCGGAGGACATCCTTCGGATCATGAAGCCGCTGTGCAGCGCACTGTGGGAGCAGGGCAAGGCCTTTGGCACCATCGGCGGGACCCTGCGTGAGGGAGGTTTCAAGGCCGAGATCACCACCTTTCGCTCCGAGGCCTACGTCGACCACTCCCGCAAGCCATCCGTGGAGTGGGGCGACTCTCTCGAGGTCGACCTCGGCCGGCGCGACTTCACGATGAACGCGCTGGCCCTGGACGTCGTGGCCCTGGACGCCGAGACGCCGGGCGTGCAGACGTTCTTTGACTTCTACAACGGCTTCAACGACGTGCACGAACGCGTACTGCGCACGCCCGCCGAACCCGAGACGCTCTTTCGCGACGACCCCCTTCGGATGATGCGCGCCGCACGCTTCGCCGCGAGGTTCGACCTGCGCATCGATCCCTCCATCGAGGCCGCCGCGTCGGCGATGGCCGATCAGATCACCAAGGTGTCGCCCGAGCGGATTCACAGCGAGCTCGACCTACTGTTGCTGACCTCTCGACCGTCGATCGGACTCGACTTCATCGTTCGAACGGGTCTGGCCGACCACTTCGTTCCCGAGCTTCCCAAGTTGCAACTCGAGCAGGATCCGATCCACCAACACAAGGACGTCTTGAAGCACACGTGGGCGGTCGTCGACAAGACGTCGCCCGATCTCGTGCTGCGTCTGGCGGCGCTCTTTCACGACATCGGAAAGCCGACGACGCGCGCGATCACCGAAGAGGGCGTCACGTTTCGTTTCCACGAGGTCGTCGGCGCCAAGATGACCCGGCGACGAATGGTCGCGCTCAAGTACGCCCAGGACGTCACCGACGACGTGAGCATGCTCGTCGAACTGCACCTGCGTTTCCATACCTACAAGATGGGGTGGAGCGACAAGGCGGTCCGACGGTACGTGCGCGACGCGGGCCACCTGCTGAGTGAACTCAACGAGCTGACCCGCTGTGACTGCACGACGCGCAACGCGCGCAAGGCGGCCGTGCTGTCCCAACGGATGGACGAGCTCGAGATCCGCATCGAGGAGCTGCGCGCCCAGGAGGACCTGAGTCGGCTGCGCCCGGCGCTCGACGGGGTGGCGATCATGGAGTTGCTCGGCATCGCGCCCAGCCGCGCGGTGGGCGAGGCGCTCGACTTCTTGATGGAGATCCGTATGGACGAAGGCGAGATCAGCGTCGTCGAAGCGTCACATCGCCTGCGCGAGTGGTGGGCGGAACGAGCGTAGAAAGCACAAAACCCCCGGCACGAGGGCGGGGGTTTTGTGGACGGAATCAGTTCCTAGGGCCACACCGGATTCGGGGCACCCTGATCGGCGAAGGCCTCGACCATGTTGTGCGCCTCGTCGTCGTGGAACTGCACCGGGGGCGACTTCATGAAGTACGCGGAGGGTCCGATGATCGGACCACCGATGCCACGATCGAGGGCGACCTTGGCGCAGCGCACCGCGTCGATGATGACGCCCGCCGAGTTGGGCGAGTCCCAGACTTCCAGTTTGAGCTCGAGATTGAGCGGCACGTCACCGAAGTTGCGTCCCTCCATGCGGATGTAGGCCCACTTGCGGTCGAGGAGCCACGGGACGTGGTCGCTCGGGCCGATGTGGATGTCGTCGGGCTCCATGTGGCTGATCTCCAGCTGAGACGTCACGGACTGGGTCTTTGAGATCTTCTTGGACTCGAGGCGCTCGCGCTCGAGCATGTTCTTAAAGTCCATGTTGCCGCCCACGTTCAACTGGTACGTGTGATCGAGCGAGAGTCCCCGATCCTCGAAGAGGCGCGCCAGCACGCGGTGCACGATGGTGGCACCGACCTGGCTCTTGATGTCGTCGCCGATGATCGGCACGTTGGCGTCGGCGAACTTCTTCGCCCAGACCGGGTCCGAAGCGATGAAGACCGGGATGGCGTTGACGAAGGCGACACCCGCGTCGAGGGCGCACTGGGCGTAGAAACGCTGGGCCGCCTCGGAGCCGACGGGCAGGTATGAGACCAGCACCTGGGTCCTCGCGTCGCGGAGGGCTTGAGTGACGTCAACGGCCGCGACCGGCGACTCCTCGATCGAAGCGCGGTAGTACTTGTTCAGACCGTCCATGGTTGGTCCGCGCAGCACGGTCACGCCGAGCGACGGCACCGTCGCGAACTTGATCGTGTTGTTCTGACCGCCGTCGATGGCCTTGCCGAGGTCGTTGCCGACCTTTGACGCGTCCACGTCGAAGGCCGCGACGAACTCAAGATCGCTGACGTGGTAACCGCCGAGCACGACGTGCATGAGGCCCGGCACGTCGTCACCAGGCTTGGCGTCCCTGTAGTACGTCACGCCCTGTATGAGCGAACTGGCGCAGTTCCCCACGCCGGCTATGGCCACGCGAATCTTTTCCATGGCTCTCCTTTCCTACTTCACTTCTTGAGCGAAGGTTTGCTGGTTACTACGTTCGCTGGACAACAGGTTGTCGATCCACGCGAGATCCAATTCGGCGCCGCGCGCCGCGTGGTCCATGACGCTGCGCGCGTACTGGTCCAGCTGCTCGTTGTCGGCGCCGGCGCGTACCTCGGCCAGTCGCTCGACGAGGTCGGCGCGTCGGCGCTCCAAGAGACCGACGCGCAGACTCGGGGTGAGGTACTTGGCCAACGCCATACGCAATGAAAAGTTCTTGGCGTCGTCGAGCGTGGCGGGATTGGCGAGCAGCGTGACGAACTCCTCGCGACCACGATCGGTGATGCGGTAGACCTTTCGACCGCGTCGTCCGATTCCCGGTGCTGTGCGCAGCGAGCGCAGCGAGGCACGCTCGCCCGAAAGCGATCCGGTTGACAACGAGCCGAGACGGGGTTCGCTCGCGGTCACCGCAGCGACGCAGCCGTCGCGCTCGAGGCGCGCGAGCGCCGGGTAGATGGAACCGAACGAGACGTTGGCCCAGACGCCGAGCCGATCGCGAAGTTGAGAGCGGATCTCGTAACCGTGGTGGTCTCGGTCCATGAGTAGTCCCAGAATGGCAATGTCTAACACGCGACCCATCATATCACTTCGATATATCGATGAGACAATTCGATGAATCCCATTGAAATGGCCGAGGGCGGTAGTGTCGCCCGTAATGGATAAGAGTTTTCGAACGAGCACCGCCGACGGCGCAGTCGTCGAGTTCGGACTCGTTCGTCGGGCGCTGCTCGCGAAGGTGGCGGCCGGACTGCTGCGTTACGAAGATGTCTGTGATGCTCACCCCGAACTCCTACGCGCTGCGAGGAACATCGGACGCTCGACTGGCGAGACGTGTCCGGTGTGCCACGACGTCGAGCTGGTCGAGGTGACCTACGTCTTCGGCGCCCGTCTTCCGGCGGGCGGGACGTGCCCGTCCACTCGCGCGGACCTCTTGAAGTTGGAACGCCGTGAGGACCCGGTGCAGTGCTACGCGGTCGAAGTGTGCGTCGGATGCTCGTTCCACCACCTCGTGCGAAAGTGGAGCGCCGGTGGACGGCGTGCGCGAAAGGTGCAGCCGTCCCAACAGAAGAAAGTCGGCCAGTGAGCCTCAGCCCACTGGTGATCCGTACACGCAAGCGCCGAAACGGCAGCGACCCGCTGGTGATGGTGACCGCCTACGACGAGCCGAGCGCTCGCTACGTCGACGAGGCCGGCGTCGACCTCATCCTGGTCGGTGACTCGGTGGCGAACGTCGTGCTCGGACACGCCGACACGCTGCACGTCACCGTTGAAGAGATGTGCCACCACGTTCGCGCGGTGAGCGCGGCCAAGCCGCGGGCCCACGTCGTCGCGGACATGCCGTGGCTCAGCTATCACGTGGACCGGGCCGACAGCGTGCGAAACGCTGGCGCACTGATTCGCGCTGGCGCGCACAGCGTGAAGCTCGAAGGCGGCCAGGTGCGTCGTGACGTCGTGCGGTCGCTGCTGGACGCCGAGATCCCGGTGATGGGTCACCTGGGGCTGACGCCCCAGAGCGTGCTCGCCTTCGGGGGGTTCAAGGTGCAGGCAAAGACCAGCGAAGCCGCGAAGTGGCTCGTCGAGGACGCGATAACGCTGCAGGACGAAGGGGTCTACGCGATCGTGATCGAAGGCGTGCCGAGCGCAGTGGGGACTCTCGTCACCGAGGCGCTGGCGATTCCGACGATCGGCATCGGGGCGGGTCCCGACACGGACGGTCAGGTGCTGGTCTTTCACGACCTTCTGGGCATGACCAATCGCTCGCCCGCCAAGTTCGTCCGCCAGTACGCCGCGCTGGGTCCGGTGATCGTCGAGGCGTTGGTGAATTTCGCCGCCGACGTGCGAAGCGGGGCGTTTCCGAGCGAATCCGAGACGTACGCGAACCCCGAGGACCTACTCAACTAGCCAAAAATGGCCGTTTGGAGTAGAGTTGACCTTCCCATAGAGATGGGGAAGTGACAACAGAACCCTGCTCTGTTTTCCGCAGAGCCCGGCCTGGCCGGACCAGAGGGAAAGGAAACCGGCCATGCGGCCTTATGAAACCATGATCGTGTTCGACACGAACGTCGACGCGCAGTCAATCCAGGTCGCTCTCGACCGAGCGCTCGAGACCATTCGCACCAGTGGCGGAAACCCCGGAGCCATCGACCGTTGGGGGAAGCGTCCCTTGGCGTACGAGATCAACAAGCGTAAAGAGGGTTACTACGTGCTGGTGGAGTTCAGTGGCGAGTCCGGCACCGTTGTCGAGCTCGACCGAATCCTGACCCTGTCAGACGAGGTGCTTCGCTTCAAGATTCTTCGTCGCAACGAACGAACGAAGTCCCGGCGTGTCACGGCGCAGGGTTAAGTTCGGACGCCCGGAACCGAGGAGAAGAAATGGCCGATAACACCATCACCGTCGTGGGGAACATCACGCGCGACCCCGAACTGAAATTCTTGAACAGTGGTCAGGCTGCGGTGCGCGTTTCGGTGGCCGTCAGCCGTCGCTGGCAGAACCGCCAGACCCAGGAGTGGGAGGAGAAGACCTCCTTCTTCGACGTCCAGTGCTACGGACCCATGGCCGAGAACGCCGCGAACTCGCTTTCCAAGGGCGCCCGGGTCGTCGTGACCGGTCGCATGGAGCAGCGTTCGTGGGAAACCGACAACGGGGAGAAGCGATCCGCGTTCGAGATCGTCGCCGACGAGATCGCCCCCTCGCTTCGATGGGCGACCGCGGTCGTGACCAAGACCCCACGCCCCGAAGGTGGCAACTTCTCGTCGGGCGACCGCCCGGCCGCTGCACCTCGGAGCAACGAGCCAAGTACTTACGCTTTTGATGAGGAGCCCTTCTAATGCCACGTATCAATAATCCGAAGCCACCCAAGCGCGCGCCCAAGATCGACAGTCGCCGCGTCAAGAAGAAGCCGTGCTCGTTCTGCCAGCACGGCGTGGGCACTGTCGACTACAAGGACCTGGCGCAACTGCGCAAGTACATCTCGGACCGCGGAAAGATTCGCGGCCGACGGGTGTCGGGCAACTGCCAGCAGCACCAGCGCGACGTGACCGACGCGATCAAGACCGCTCGCGAACTGGCGCTCTTGCCGTACACGCAGCGAACCGTGACCGAACGTCGCGGTGGCCGCGGTGGCGGCGGGCGAGACGACCGAGGTCCTCGCGGACCCCGTCCGGACCGTGACAATGCCGAGGCGAGCCCAGAGATCGTGGCCGCCGTGGCCACGGACAACGTCGTCACGGACGACGCGAGTGAAGCCGCGGCCGTCCTCGTGGGCGAGAGCACCGAGGAGAACGGCGAATGAAGGTCCTCCTGCGCAGTGACGTCGTCGGCGTCGGACGACGCGGCGACATCGTCGACGTGAAGTCGGGCTACGCGCGCAACTTCCTCCTGCCGACCGGTGCCGCGCTCGCGGCGAGCGATTCGATGGAGCTCCAAGCGGCGTCCATGCGTAAGTCGCGTGACCTGCGCGACGCCAAGAGTCGTGGGGCCGCCGAAGTGCAGCGCGCGGAGATCGAGAGGGCGACGATCAGCATCGCCGCACGCGCCGGAGCGAACGGGCGACTCTTTGGTTCGGTGACCGAGGCCGACGTCGTCAACGCCATCCGCAGCGCGACGTCGATCTCCCTGGATCGCCACGCGATCCACATGGGCGAGCACCTGAAGGAACTTGGCACCGCCACGGTGACCGCGACGATCTTCGAAGGCGTCGACGCGACCGTCACGATCGAGGTTGTCGCGAAGTAGTTCTCGCCTTCACAGCAGTGCAACTTCGCCGGGGCTATGGCCCCGGCGAAGTGCGTGTCACAGGGAGTTGTCACTCTGTTGTGGTGACGAGGTTAACCACAGAGAAATCCCCATGTTGTTGTTCTTGCGCCGCACAGCCATTATCGACAACCGTTGAGGTCTTATGACGCAGATTGAAATCGACCGCACTCGACCACCTTCCATCGGCGGCCGAATACCCCCGAGCGCGATCGAAGCGGAGGAGTCGTTGATCGGTGCGATGCTCCTTTCGCCCGAGGCGGTGAGTGTCGCCTACGAGACGGTGCAGCCAGAGGATTTCTACCGTCCGTTGCACGGACAGATCTTCAGCTCCATCGTGGCGCTCGCCAACGCCGGTGAACCGGTCGACTACGTCACCGTCCAGGCGAAGCTGCAAGAGCGTGGTGCCGTCGTCGTCGAACTTGCCGTCTTGTCGTCACTGCAGATGAACACGCCGTCGGCGGCGAACGCGCAGCACTACGCCGAGATCGTGCGCGACAAGGCCCAGCAACGCCGACTCATCTCCGTCGGGGGCGAGATCGTCGACGACGCGTACGTCGCGACCGACGACGTCGTCGGACTGATCGACGAGGCCGAGCGCAAGATCAACCAGATCGGCGACGACCGCAGGATCGACTCGGTCTCGCCGCTCCACGGCCTGCTGCTCACCGAGGCGAACATCCTCGAAGAGCGCGGAGAGACGCGCGGACAGTTCAACGGTCTCGAGACGGGGTACCGTTCACTCGACCTCGTGCTCCAGGGTCTCCAGCCCAGCAGTATGACCATCGTGGGCGCCCGACCGGGAACCGGAAAGACCGCCTTCGCCCTCGGGATACTCATCCACGTCGGCGCCGTCGTTCAGCGCCCGGCCCTCTATTTCTCACTCGAGATGAGTCGCCAGGAGTTGGCCGAGCGCATCCTCGCGTCGACCGCGCGCATCGACTCGTCGAAATTGCGCACCGGCGACTTGAGCGACGCCGACTGGAACCGGGCTCACGAGGCGTTCGGGTACCTGCAGTCGGCCAAGGTCTTCATTGACGACAATCCGAGCCTGACGGTGATGGACGTTCGCTCGAGGGCACGAAGGATCAAGCAGCAGAACGGCGACCTGGGCGTCGTCATCGTCGACTACCTCCAGTTGATGAGTTCCCGAGGGCGGGCGGAGAATCGTCAGGTCGAGGTCTCCGACATGAGCCGTTCGCTCAAGATCCTGGCGCGAGAACTGCAGACGCCGGTCATCGCGTTGTCGCAGTTGTCGCGAAAGCTCGAAGAGCGCGCCGACAAGCGCCCGGTGATGTCGGACCTGCGTGAGTCGGGATCGCTCGAACAGGACGCCGACGTCGTGCTCTTTCTCTTTCGTCCCGAGCAGTACGGTGAAGTGGCGAACGACAAGAAGTCCGAGGCCGAGATCATCGTGGGCAAGAACCGCAACGGACCGACGCGCAACGCGCATCTGACGTGGCGCGGCGAGTTCGCGCGATTCGACAACGTCGCCGAGGCGCGCGAGATCTAGCTCGCCCTTGAGCGATCTGCGCCGAAGGCCCTTCGCGAGGTGCGGCGATCCGAAAGCGGACTGCGAGCCGCATCACGACGGATCGCTTCTCGAAAAGGCCTTTCGACCCCCGGGGCCGGTGGAAGAATTTGGAAAATGAAACGGTCTCTTGGAAGGACGACGATTGTCAACGCCAGCGATTAGAACGTTCGCGCTCTCGAAGCACTTTGGTGACACGCGGGCGCTGCGCGACCTGGAGTTCGACGTGGGAGTCGGCGAAGTCGTTGGCTGCCTGGGTCCCAACGGAGCCGGCAAGACAACGTTGATCCGTCTCCTGCTCGGCCTGCTCATTCCCAGCAGTGGTCGCGGCGAGATCTTCGGACTCGACTGTCATCGCCAGACGGTCGAGGCGCACGCTCGTCTCGCTTACGTCGCTGGTGAGGCGAATCTGTGGCCGACGCTGACCGGCGCCGAGACGCTGCACCTGCTCGCCCAGGTCCAGGGACACGTCGACGACGCCTACCGCGACGTCCTCGTCGATCGTTTCGATCTCGACACTTCCAAGAAGGTGCGCGCTCTGTCCAAGGGCAACCGCCAAAAGATCATCCTCGTCGCGGCGCTGATGACCCGACCGGACCTCTTGATCCTCGACGAACCGACGAGTGGTCTGGACCCGTTGATGGAGCAGGCCTTTCGCGCGTGCATCGGCGAGGCCCGCGAGCGGGGCCAGAGCGTGCTGTTGTCGTCGCACATCCTGAGCGAGGTCGAAGTGCTCTGTGACCGGATCGGCATCTTGCGCGAGGGTGTCCTGGTCGAGATCGGGACGCTCGCCCAGATGCGGCACCTCTCGGCGCTTCTCGTAGAGGCGACCTTCGACGGGGCGGTGCCTGACCTTACCCAGGTCGCCGGCGTCACGATGGTGAAGGTGACCGGCTCGTCCGTGACGTGTCAGGTGCAGGGCAGCGTCGAGCCCTTGCTGCGCGTCATGGTGGACGCTGGCGTTCTGGGTCTGCTGAGTCGTGAACCGTCGCTCGAGGAACTCTTCCTCGCCCACTACGGTGACGGCGCGACGGGCGAGGAACGTCCGCCTCGTGCAGAGTGACGTCCTCGATCGGACGCCGATCGCCACCACGATGACCTCGGGCACGGTCATTGCCCGTCTCTCGGGCAAGAAGGCGGTGCGTTCGGGCGTCGGGTGGGGCCTCGTGTTCGGCGTCTACGTCGCGACCCAGGCGCTGACCTACGCGTCGAGTTACAAGAGCGAGGCCGCGCGTCGGCTCCTCGTGAAGGAGTTCGGCTCGAATCCCGGCATCAGTGCGCTGGTCGGACCCGCGTTTCGCATCGACACCGTGTCGGGCTTCACGGTGTGGAAGTGTCTGACCGTCCTCGCCATCACGGGCTCGGTGTGGGGAATCCTGACCGCGACGAGACTGCTGCGGGGCGAGGAGGAGGCCGGTCGCTGGGAGGTCCTGCTCGCCGGGCGCACGACGCGACGGGGATCGGCCGTACAGGCGTTGTTCGCGCTCGCCAGTGGCCTCGGCGCGCTGTTCGTGACGACCGGTGTGCTGATCGTCGCCTTGGGCCGCTCGTCGAAGGTCGACGTCGCGGCCGGGGGAGCGTTGTTCTTCACGATGGCCATCGTGGCGGGCCCCGCGATGTTCCTCGCGATCGGGGCGCTCACCAGTCAACTCGCCTCGACGCGTCGCCAAGCCGCCGGCGCCGCGTCCGCGGTGCTCGGAGCGAGCTACGCGATTCGCATGGCGGCCGATTCGGTGACCGGACTCGGCTGGTTGCGCTGGGCGACGCCGCTCGGGTGGGTCGAGGAGTTGAAACCCCTCACCTCGCCCAACACGTGGCCCGTCGTGCCCATTGTCGCGTGGATCGCCGTGTGTGGACTCATCACGGTCCTCCTCGCCGGGCGCCGCGACCTCGGGGCCAGCACGTTGCGCGATCACGCGAGCCGAGCGCCGCGCGTCGGTCTCTTGAACGGGCCGGTCGTGTTCGCCTTTCGCCTTCTGCGTCCGACGCTGCTCGCGTGGACGGTCTCGATCATCGCCTACGGACTCCTGCTCGGCACCATCGCCAAGTCCGGTGGTCAGGCGATCACCAGCTCGCCGGCCCTGCGCCTCGTCTTCGAGCGCCTCGGCGTCAGCGGTGCACAGGCCTATCTGGGCATCGCGCTGTTGTTGATGGCGGTGACGATGGGTTTCATCGCGGCGGGACAGGTCAGTGCCGCACGGACCGAGGAGTCAAGTGGGCGCCTCGAACACCTCCTGGTTCGACCCTTGTCACGTCGGTCGTGGTTCGTCGGGCGAACGGCCCTGGCGACGGGGGTCCTCGTGGTCGGGGGCGTGCTCGCGGGTCTCTCGACGTGGGTCGGGGCGGCGAGTGATCACGCGGGCGTGAGCTTCACCTCCATGCTCGAAGCCGGCGTCAACGTCGTGCCCCCCGCGCTCGTGATCCTCGGCGTCGGGTTGCTGTTCCTCGGCGTCGCCCCGCGTCTCTCGGTGCCCGTCACCTACGCAGTGCTCGTCTGGTCGCTGCTCATCGAGATCACGAGCGGGATCGCCGTCGTCAACCACTGGGTACTCGACACGTCGGTCTTCCACCAGATGGCGGCGGCCCCCTCGGTGCACGTCGACTGGGCCGCGAACCTGATCATGGTGCTGCTCGGCGCGCTCGTGGCCCTCGCTGGCGTGGACGCCTTCACTCGCCGGGACCTGAAGGGTGAATAGCGCAGCGCGGCGTTATTTGGGCTGCATGCGGATACCGGCGTCGATGCGGATGGACTCGGCGTTCATGTAGCTGTTCGCGAGCAACTCGACCGCGAGCGACGCGAACTCCTCGGAGTAGCCGAGGCGTTTGGGAAAGAGCACACCGGCGCCGAGACGCGCCTTGAACTCGTCGGACTGGGGGCCGGTGCCGTAGATGGGCGTGTCGATCAGTCCGGGCAGGATGCAGTTGGCGCGCACGCCAATGGCGGCGAGGTCGCGCGCGAGGGGGAGCGTCAGTCCGACGACGCCGCCCTTGGAGGACGAGTAGGCGACCTGGCCGATCTGGCCGTCCTCGGCGGCGACCGACGCCGTGTTGACAATGGCGCCGCGCAGTCCGTCGACGTCGGGCGTGTTGTGGCTCATGGCGGTGGCGGCCAGGCGGCAGACGTTGAACGTGCCGATCAGGTTGATCTCGATGACCTTGCGGTACAGGGCGAGGTCGTGGGCCGACGCGTACTCGCCGTCCTTGCCAATGGTGCGCGTCGCCCAGCCGATGCCCGCGCAGTTGACCGCGCTCCACAGTGGCGCCATGGCCTTGGCGGCTTCGAGCGCGGCGATGACCTGGTCGGTGTTGGTGACGTCACAGTGCGCGTACGCGCCGCCGATCTCGGCGGCGATCTGGGCCCCGCGCTCGTCGTTGAGGTCCGCCACGACGACGTTGACCCCGCGTGCGGCCAACGCCCGCGCGGTCGCCTCGCCGAGGCCCGACGCGCCGCCGGTGACGATGGACGAAGTGCCGTTGAGTTCCATGATGCTCCTGTCGTTGGTGGGTCGAGTGTCCCCTGGACCGATACCGAGTCAAGCAGAGTTTCGAGGTGGTGTGTCGCGCCGCGAGAGCACCTAGCGTGACGCTATGCCGTCGGCCTACGAGTACACCAAGGAAGAACTGGCCGGACTGCTCGAGGACGAGCCACGCTACCGCGTCGACCAGGTGTGGCACGGCTTGTGGAACGAGGCCCAGAGCGTCGAGACGATCACCACGATCCCCAAGGCGTTGCGCGAGCGTCTCGGCGCGACGTTCGCGCCGAGTCTCAGCGTCGCCAATGACGTCCAGAGCGACCACGGCGCGACGCGCAAGTGGGTGTTTCGCCTCGCCGACGGCGCGACGATCGAGACGGTCCTCATGGCCTACGACGACCGGGTCACGGTCTGCGTCTCGAGCCAGGCGGGGTGCGCGATGGGTTGCACGTTCTGCGCGACGGGACAGGCCGGCTTCACGCGCCAGCTCACCACGGGTGAGGTGCTCGAACAGGTGATGTTCGCCACGCGCGCCGCGGCCCCGCGTCGCCTCAGCAACGTCGTGTTCATGGGGATGGGCGAGCCGCTCGCCAACTACAAGGTGACCGTCGACGCCGTTCGGCGCTTGCACGAGTACCGCGGTCTCAGTGCGCGCCACCTCACGGTCTCGACCGTGGGCGTCGCGCCGGCGATCGAACGTCTGGCCCAGGAGGGACTGCCGTTGACGCTGGCGGTCAGCCTGCACGCGGCGAACAACGAGACGCGCGACGAACTGGTGCCGCTCAATCGGCGCTACCCGCTCGAACGACTCCACGAGGCGTGCGTCAACTGGGTCGCGACGACGTCGCGTCGGCTCAGCTTCGAGTGGGCGCTCATCGACGGCGTGAACGACACCGACCGGGCACTGGATGAACTGGCTCGCTACGCCGACTCGCTGCGCGCCCACGTGAACCTGATCCCGCTCAATCCAACGCCGGGCTACCTGGTTCGTGGTTCGTC
Source organism: Acidimicrobiales bacterium (assembly GCA_036745995.1). Lineage (GTDB taxonomy): Bacteria > Actinomycetota > Acidimicrobiia > Acidimicrobiales > RAAP-2 > RAAP-2. The sequence continues at coordinate 12,532 of DAIOEY010000022.1, forward strand.
GCCCGAACGGGTGCGGGCGTTTCGTGACGGACTCGAAGCGCAGGGCATCAACGTCACGGTGCGCCACACCCGGGGACGGTCGATCGACGCCGCCTGCGGGCAGTTGGCGAGCGTCACCAACGCCAAGCGTCGTTCGATTCCCGTCCGATCGGCTTAGGCGGTCTCGTCGCGCCAGAAGCTGCGACGGCGCCAGATGAGGGCGAGCGCGCCCAGGACGCAGACAACCCCACCTGAGACGATCGAGAACTCCGTCGAGATCAGGGAAGCGACGACGCCGGACTCGACGTCACCGAGACGCGGGCCGCCGGTGACGACCGCCATCTGAATGGACGAGATACGACTGCGGAACTCGTCGGTGATCGCGTTCTGCAGGATGGTGTTGCGCAGCACCGTCGAGATGACGTCGGTGGCCCCGGCGACGGCGAGGCACGCGAGTCCGATCCAGATCACGTGCACCAGTCCGAAGAGCGCCATCGCGCCACCCCAGACCATCACGACAACGATCACGAGGCGCCCCTGACGGCGGACCCCCGCCACCCAGCCGGTCATAACCGCCATGACGACGGCCCCCGCGCCGGGCGCCGCGTAGAGCAGGCCGAGCAGACGCGGTCCGCCGTGATACAGGGTTAACGCTACGGCGGGAAAAAGGGCCCGTGGCAGACCGAAGACCGTCGCGTTCAGATCCGCGAGGTACACCGCCTGGGCAGTGGCGTGACTGCGAACGTAGCGAAATCCGTCGCCGATGGCGCGCAGCATCGCGATCCCGGAGTGCTCGCCGGTGGGCTTCAGGGCTGACATGAACATGGTCGCGATCGCCAACAACGTGAACGTCGTGGCGTCGATCCAGTAACAGGCCGAGATGCTGACGCTCGCGAGCAGCACGCCCGCGACCGCCGGACCGGCGACGGCCGCGGTGTTCACGGCGATCTGGATGAGCGAGTACGCGGCGACCAATTGATCGGAGCTGAGCAGGCGGGGAATCGTGGCGGCCCGAAGAGGCGAAACGAATCCGGCGGCGCCGGCCGCGACGGCGGCGAGCGACAAGAGCAGCACGAAATGTCCGTGGGGGCTCAGCGCGTTGAAGGCGAGTCCGACGCTCACGGCGCCCTGGAAGAACGAACTGGCGATCATGAGCGTGCGCTGGTCGATTCGGTCGCCGAGTGCGCCACCCCAGAGCGAGCCGGCGATGAGGAAGGGCAGCTGGATGAGACTCGCCAATCCGACCCAGAGACTCGAGTGCGTTTCGCGGTACACCTGGTAGGGCACCGCGACGACCGTGAGGTTACTGCCGAGTAGTGAGACGACCTGTCCGGCGAAGAGGAAACGGAAGTTCCTACTCGTGCGCAGCGGACGCACGTCGACGAAGAGCCTGGACACCCCTTTTATCGTACGGGGGTAAGGTTTCCCAGAGGGTCGTGGAGAGGGAGGGTCGATGATCGACGAGCAACTTGTCCAGTTACTTACCCCCGAGGGTCAGCGGATCGCCAGTGCCGACTACGAGAGTTCGTTGAGCGGCGACGAGATCTTCGGCTTCTACCGTGACATGGCGATCGTGCGCCGGATCTGTAATGAGGCGACGTCACTGCAGCGTCAAGGTCAGCTGGCGCTGTGGGCGCCGGTCCTGGGCCAGGAGGCCGCCCAGATCGGGTGCGGCCGGGCGCTCGAGCCCTCGGACTTCACCTTTCCCTCGTACCGCGAGCACGGCGTCGCCTGGTGTCGGGGCGTGCCGCCCGAGGACATGCTGCGGATCTTTCGCGCGGTCACCAACGGCGGGTGGGATCCCCAGCGCTACCGCCACAACGTGCCGACGGTCGTGCTCGGTAACCAGGCCCTGCACGCAGTGGGTTACGCCATGGGCGTCCAACGCGACGGCGCCGAAGAGGCCGTGATGACGTTCTTCGGTGACGGCGCGTCGAGTCAGGGCGACGTGCTCGAGTCGTTCGTCTGGGCCTCCTCGTTCAATGCCCCGATCGTCTTCTTCTGTCAGAACAACCAGTGGGCTATCTCCGAGCCCACCTCGTTGCAGACCAAGATTCCGCTCTACCACCGCGCCCAGGGATTTGGATTTCCGGGCGTGCGCGTGGACGGCAATGACGTGCTCGCGGTGTACGAGGTCACCAAGCGGGCACTCGACCACGCCCGAGCGGGCGCCGGACCGACCCTGATCGAGGCCTTCACCTACCGGATGGGGGCGCACACGACCTCCGACGACCCGACGCGCTACCGCATCGACGCGGAAGTCGAGATCTGGAAGCACCGCGACCCCATCGAACGGGTGAAGTCGCTGTTGGTGCACGAGTTCAAGGTGAAGGCCGTCGCGTTCGACGAGGTCACGCGCGAGGCGGACGCGATCGCGCTCAAGCTACGCGAGGACGTGTTGGCGATGGACCGGCCCGATCCGCTGTCGATGTTCGATCACGCCTACGCGGCACCGCACCCCCTCGTCGAAGAGGGGCGACGCGAGATGGTCGAACTGGGCGTGGGCGGAGGTTCGCACTGATGGCGACGACGACCATGACGATGGCCAAAGCGCTCAACGAAGGGCTTCGCCGCGCGATGGAGAAGAACAAGAAGGTGCTGCTGATGGGTGAGGACATCGGCAAACTCGGTGGCGTCTTTCGCATCACCGACGGACTGCAGAAGGACTTCGGCGAGGACCGCGTCATCGACGCGCCGCTCGCGGAGTCGGCGATCGTCGGCACCGCGGTCGGACTCGCGATTCGCGGCTACCGCACGGTGTGCGAGATCCAGTTCGACGGTTTCGTCTATCCCGCCTTCGACCAGATCGTGTCCCAGGTCGCCAAACTGCACAAGCGCACCGACGGCGTCTACCTGATGGGCCTCGTGATCCGGCTCCCGTTCCAGGGGGGCATCGGCGCCATCGAACATCACTCGGAGAGCCCCGAGGCCTACTTCGCCCAGACCGCGGGGCTGCGCGTGGTGTCGTGCTCGACCCCCAACGACGCCTACTGGATGATCCAGCAGTCCATCGAGCACGACGATCCGATCGTCTTCTGTGAACCCAAGAGCCGTTACTGGGAGAAGGGGGAGGTCGACCTCGACGCCGCGCCCCACGGACTCTTCGACGCGGTCGTTCGCCGTGAGGGCTCGGACGTCACGATGATCACCTACGGCTCGATGGTCAAGACCGCGCTGCGCGCCGCCGAGACCGCGGCGGACGAAGGCGTCTCGATCGAGGTCATCGACGCGCGTTCGTTGGCGCCGCTCGACCTCGCGCCCATGGCCACGTCGCTCGAGAAGACGGGTCGCCTCGTTGTTGTCCAGGAGGCGCCCCACATGGCCTCGATCGGCTCGGAGATCGTGGCCGAGTTGACCCAGCGATGCTTCTACTCCCTGCGCGCGCCGGGACTGCGGGTCAGTGGCTACCACGTGCCCTATCCTCCGACGCGCATCGAAGAGGAGTACCGACCGAGTGTCGACCGGGTCCTCGACGCGGTCGACCGAGTGATGGAGTTCGGGAGTTGAGCGAGCGTACGTTCCTGCTGCCCGACGTGGGCGAGGGGCTCGTCGAGGCCGAGATCGTCACCTGGAAGGTGAGCGTCGGCGACGTCGTCACCCTCAATCAGCCACTCGTCGACATCGAGACGGCCAAGGCGACCGTGGAACTGCCGAGTCCCTTCGCGGGTACGGTCGTCGCGTTGCACGGCAACGTGGGCGACGTGATGGAGGTGGGTAAGCCACTGGTCGTCTTTGACGTGGGTGGTGAAGACGCGCCAGCGAACGAGGTCGACGCCGCGGTGCCCGCGCCGGCGAGTGGAGGGACCGCCCGCACCGCGGTGTTGGTGGGCTACGGTGTCGCCGACGAGGACGCGGTTCTCACCCGACGCCACCGTCGAGCGCCCGCGGCACCCGTCGAATTGGCCACGCCGCCGCCGTCACCACTTCTGTCACCGCGATCCACACCACCCGTGCGTCTCTACGCCAAGCAGCACGGCGTCGAACTCGCAAACCTCGCGGGTACCGGTCGCGGCGGACTGATCACGCGCGACGACGTCGATCGCGCCTTGAGCGGTGCGCCGACGCCTCAGGTTCGTCCGAGAGCGGCGGTCACCGGTCCGA